>JBILWX010000092.1:0-14077 GCA_044369655.1 Pirellulales bacterium | reverse complement strand
GGGGCAAGCCGATCGTGGTAGCGGCGCGGATCATCCGCGAGCAGGAGCCGCAGGCCATGGGGACGATCTGCCGAGCCCTGCGGGCGGAGGCGGGGATCGATGCGACCCACACGCGACAGGTGGCCGCGATTGTCGAAAAGTGTCTCCAGAAGCAGCCGACCGACCGCTACGAATCGGCCGATGCCCTGGAGGCTGATTGTGCGCGGTGGCTGGCGGGCGAACCGGTGCGGGCCCGTCCGGCCACGCTTCCCGAACGGCTGGTCCGCTGGGTGGACCGCCATCGCCTCCTGGCGGCGGCCGCCACGATGGTCTGCGTTGCCGCGCTCGCCGCGGCCGTCTCGTCGAGCAGGGCGTGGCACCAGGAGCTTCTCGTCGAGCGGCATCGCGCCGGCGAGCGAGAGGAGGCGTATTACTCGGCCGTCCAGCGGGCGGCTGCCGCCGCCGACCGCCGCAACATTCCGATCGCGGCGAGCCTACTGGAGCGGGCCCGCACGCTCGACGGCGTTCCGGGCCGACCCATCGAGCTCGACTGCCTCGCGGCGCGGCTCGACGACTCCGTGGCCGTGCTGGCAGGGCATGATGCGATCGTGCGGGCCGTGGCCGCTGCCCCGGCCGGGGACCGTCTGGTGACGGGCGATGACGACGGTGTCACCCGGATCTGGATGAGCGATGAGCAGGCCGGGTATCGGGAGTCGCATCGGCTCGCCGGGCACGATGCGGCGATCTGGTCGGTGGCTGTGTCGCCGGATGGCTCGCGGGTGGCCACCGCCGCGCAGGATGGCACGGCAGTCGTCCGCGACGCGGTCGATGGTCGGATCGTCTGCCGGTTGGCGGGGCATGGCGGCGCGATCTATGGTCTGGCGTTTGCGGCTGACGGAGAGGTCGTGGCCAGCGCGTCGGGCGATGGCACCATCGGCCTGTGGGAGGTGGAGAGTGGCGCACGACGACGTGTCGTCACGCCCCGCTGGCGGGCCGGGGCACACGATCACAACGTCTATGGCGTGGCATTCACGTCGAGCGGCGATCGTCTCGCCGCGGCCTGCGGCGACGGTGTCATTCGGCTCTGGAAGGCCGAGACCGGCGAGCCGCTCGCCGACCTGCAGGGACACTCGCGGCGGGTGTTCGCGGTCTGCTTTTCTGCCGACGACCGCTGGCTCGCGTCGGCGTCGGAGGATGGCACGGCCCGGGTCTGGGACATGCAGACATCGTCGAGCACCGGCCTGTTGCGTCATCCGTTGCGGGTGAACGCTGTCAGTTGGACGGCGGATGGCTCCCGGCTCGCGACGGCGTCAGCCGACGGCATCCTGCGGCTCTGGGATCCCGCGAGTGGCCGCGTGGAGCGGGAGTGCGTCGGGCATCGTGACGCCGTCTGGGCGGTGGCCAGGCTTTCGGCCGATCGGTTCGTGACCGCTTCTGCCGATCGGACCGCGCGGGTGTGGAACACCGACGGCGGCGACGAGCCCGTCATGCCCTGCGGCCGGGATGAAGGCGTCGGCGTCAGGGGTGTGGCATGCGCGAACGACGGACGGCTGGCGGTCACGGCCACCGGCCAGGGGCGGGTGCGGCTCTGGGATCTGGACGCCTGCCTGGTCTCGGCCGACCTGGCGGCGGTTCGCGGCCGGGTCAACGCGGTCGATTTCTCCGCCGTCGGCAGACTGTTGGCCGCGGCCTGTGGCGATGGCTCCGTCCGCATCTACGCGGCCGACGATGGCGCGGAACGCGGCCGGTTTGCAGCGCACTCGGGGCCGGCCTTCAGCGCGGTGTTCTCGCCGGACGGCCAGTGGATCGCCACGGCCGGCGCCGAGCGGCCGGAGCCGGGACGGATGCCGACCGGTCGCACGGAAGCGGGAAGCGAGACGGGGACGGTCAGGATTCGCCCCGCGACGCCCGGTGCCGATCCGCAGGTGCTGACGCTGCCGCATCCTGCTCGGGCCCACGCCGCGGCCTGGTCGCCCGATGGGAGGCGGCTGGCGACTGCGTGTGCCGATCGTCTCGTGCGGGAGTGGGACGTGGCCACGGGCACCTTGCTTGGCAGCTTCCAGGGGCATACCGACGACGTCAACTGGGTGGCCTGGTCGCGGGATGGCGGCCGGGTGGCATCAGCCTCATCCGACGGCACGGTGCGGCTCTGGAGGCCAGCAGATGGTTGGTCGAGCAGCCCGCTCACTGGGCCTGTGGGGCAGGTGTGGGAGGTGGCGTTTTCACCCGATGGCAGTCGCGTCGCGGGCGTGGGGGCCGACGGCAGCCTGCACCTCTGGCAGGCCGAGAGCGGCAGGCACCTGCTGTCGCTCGATGGGCACGACGGGCCGCTCTGGAGCGTGGCGTTCGCCCCGGACGGCACCCGCATCCTCACCGGTTCGGACGACGGCACCGCCCGCGTCTGGGGCGTGTCGCCGGGCGAGTTGCACAGACGGCGGGCTGGCCGCCGGCCCTGATGGCGGCCCGTTTCCGGCACGTCAGGATCGCCAGACCGCTCAGGGCCTGATGCCCAATTCGCGGCAGACCTTCTCGGTGATCGTCTTCACGAGCGTTTCGTAATCGACGCCTGCCGGCCGGCCGCGGCCGCCGGCGGCCGGCGGTGTGGCCGCAGCCACTTCCGGGTGCGTGGCGAAGGCCCGACGGGCCACGCCCACATCCGGCCAGGTCGACTTGAACACCGCGTTGTCGCAGATGTCGCGATCGTTCATGCGCAGGTCGAGCCGTGCGTCGGTGTACCCCCACTTCTCCTTCAGGTCGAGCAGGGCCCGCGTTTCCGTGCCGGTGAGGTAGACGATGCCACCCAGCCCCTTGGCGAGCATCAGGATGCGGCAGTAGGCGTCGACGATCTCGGTCCACCAGTAGGCCCGTTCGACCGTGGCACCGAAGCTGACCGTGCCGTGGTTGGCCAGAAGAATCACGTTCGATTGTTTCACGACGGGCTTGATCGTGTCGGCGAAGGTCTGATTGCCGGGCGTTTCATACCGGGAGATCGGAATGTCGCCCAGAAACACTTCCACTTCCGGGAGCACGGCCTGCGGAATCGGCTCGCGGGCCACGGCGAAGGCCGTGGCATGCGGTGGATGGCAGTGCACGACGCTGTTCACGTCGGGCCGCTCCTTCATGATCGTGAGATGCAACAGGATCTCGCTCGACCGCTTGCGTTTGCCGGCGAGCTGGTTGCCCTCCATGTCGACGATGCAGAGATCGGCGGGGGTCATGAATCCCTTGGACATCATCGTGGGGGTGCAGAGCACCTTGTTCGGGCCGAGACGGTAGGAGATGTTGCCGTCGTTGCCGGCCGCGAAGCCCTTGTTGTAGAGGCGGCGGCCGATGTCGCAGATCTCGTCCTTGAGCGAGGCGAGCGACTTGGTGGCGGTCTTGGCGGCAGTCTTCGTCGCGGTCTTCTTGGCCATGATGGCTCCTGGGGCGTTTCAATGGGAGGACACGGGTGAGCTGTGACAGAGAGGGGTGGTGGTGGCTGATGATTCCGGGGCCGACATCTTATGCCGGACGGGCTTTGTTCGCCGAGTGGCCGGGCCGAACCGGCTGTGCTGCGTCTGCCACCTCCGGCACCGGGGCGATGAACAGGCTGGCCGGGGATGCGGTGACGATGTCGCGCCACTGCTGGGTCAGGCCGTCGTCGCTGATGACGATGTCGATGGCGTCGAGCCGCGAGACGAGCGTGAGGCTCTTCCGGCCGAATTTGGAACTGTCAGCCACGACCATCACACGGCCGGCGGCCTTGAGCATCGCCTGCTCGGTCTCGGCGAGGAGCAGGTGGGCGTTGAAGAGGCCCTCCTCGGAAACGCCGGCCGCCGAAAGCACCGTGGTGGTCACGTGCAGCCGGCCGAGCAGTTCGTTGGCATAGGGGCCGAGGCAGACGCCCGTGCGGGGGGAGACGTAGCCGCCGAGCAGCACGAGATCGGTGCGGGCCTCCGACGCGAACAGATTGGCGACGGGGAGGCTGTTGGTGACGACCTGCAGCGATCTCCCGACCAGCAGCCGCGCGACCTCGTAGGTGGTCGTGCCGCCGTCGAGCAGCACCGTCTCGCCGTCTTCGATCACGGATGCGGCCGTGACGGCGATGGCGCGTTTGGCGGCCCAGTTGGCCGGCTGTCGCTCGTCGAACTCCGCCAGGCGCGGCATGCCACCGGAGTAGAGCACGCCGCCGTGTGTCCGTCTGGCGGAGCCCTGATCCTCCAGGGCATCGAGATCCCGCCGCACGGTCGACTCCGAGACGCCGAGTTCGCGGACGAGCTCCTCGAGCGCGGCAAAGCCGCGGATCCGAATGATGTCGAGCAGCCGGCTGCGGCGTTCGTGGTTCTGCACGGTGCGGACACTCCCTGCGAGCCGAGTATGACGGAATTCCGACGGGTTACAAGCAGAACGCGTGAGCGAATGGCTGTTTTGATGAAAGATATCTGTCGACCGGCTGGGCTGAAAACGGCCAGCCGGGGTGGAACTGCTATGCTGCAGGAGAGGTCCGGCGGATTGGATCCATCCGCAGCAGCTGATCAGGGCACAGCCACCATGGCGAATTCACCGCGGCAGGAATTTGAGCGGGAGATCGAACAGGTCCGCGACATGCACGAGGACCTCGTCCGCGGCGCGGGCGGCACTCCCGGCGGCACCTGGCTGTTCTTCTCGGGACTCGTGCTCGCCGCCGCCGGACTCTGGTTTTTCTTGAGCAACGTGCACGTCGTGACCCGGGATTTCGGGATGCTGTCGGGTGCCTTCAGCCGAGGCATGCTCGGGGGCGGCATGCCCGCCATGAGCACCGGCATCGTGTTCGCGCCGATCTTCTTCGGGCTCGTGTTGCTCTTCTACGACGCGCGGATGAAGTGGGGCTGGGCGCTCTTCTACACTGGCCTGGCGATCCTCGTCATCGAGATCCTCAGCCGGATCCAGTTCCTGATGGAGATGCGCACGAGCAACCTGCTGCTCATGCTCGGGATGATCGCCGCCGGCATCGGGATGATGCTCCGCAGCTTTCGCGACGGTTCGCCCGAGTCGGCGGACGATGCCGGCAAGACCCCGCGGGAGGGGCAGCGGTCCGCGTCGGCATCGACACGGCAGGATGAGGGCGGGTCGGGCTGAACCCGCTCAACGCGCTCTGGCCGTCTGGCGGCCGTCAGGCGGAACCGAGCCCCTCGATTCGCCGCCAGGCGCTCATCTGGCCGAGGTGCATCATCATGTGGCCGCCGCAGTAGAACGTCTGCACCGAGCCGAGCGTGGGGAAGAGTTCCCGCATTCGCCCCTCCGCCGGATTCGGCTGCTGGAAGGTCGCATCGGGCGTGGCCCGCAATGCCCCGGCGAGCATGCGGTGCCCCTCGAAGAAGAAGGCCGTGATCTCTTCCATCGCGGGATACAGGTCGCCATCCTCGTCGTCACGACAGGTGGCGTCCTTCGAGAACACGTGGCCGAAGTGGTCGGGCACGGTGGGAGACGGGTGGCCGAGCTGCTGGAGCACCTTCGGCGCGTAGAGACTCAGGTGGCCGTAGATGAACGCCGGATGGTTCGACTCCACGACACTGCCCCCGATCCGGGCGAATCGGGCGAACCGCTCCGCCGGCACCTGTTTCAGGAGCCTTTCCGCGTAGCCGACCGACAGCTGCAGCGTGTCGGCGATGATGTTTCCGAGCGAGCGAGACATGAGAGGCTCCCGTGGGACTGTGACCGTCGACACAATTCTATCACCCGGCGCGAGTCGGTCCGACGAGGTCCCCGGCGGCAATCCGGTTGATCGCCTCGGGAAGCGTCTCGCACTCGGCGGCGAAGACCCGTGCGGCCAGCGACTCCGGGCTGTCGTCGCGGAGCACCGGCACCGTCCTCTGGAGCAGAATCCGGCCGTGGTCGTATTCGTTGTCCACCAGGTGCACTGTGCAGCCGGAGACGGTGCAGCCGCGGGCGACGACCGCGCGGTGGACGTGCATCCCGTGAAATCCCTTGCCGCCGAACGCGGGCAGGAGAGCGGGATGGATGTTGATGACGCGGCCGACGAAGTCGGCGGGAACCTCCACGAGGTGCAGGAAGCCCGCCATGACCACGAGGTCGGGATCGGCGGCACGGCAGGCGGCGAAGATCTCGCGGCTCCAGTCGGCGAGAGGCCGGCCAGCCGGGGGCAATACGGTCACCGGAATACCGGACCGCTCGGCGATCTGCACGCCGCGGACGTCGCCCCGACTCGCGACGACCGTCGCGACGCCGGCGGCGAGCCGGCCGGCGGCGATCCAATCGAGCAGGTTCTCGAGGGTTCGGCCGGAGCCTGACAGCAGTACCGCGAGGCGGAGCGTCTGGCCGGCGGGTCGCGAGGCTGGGGCCGGCATGCTCACGCCACACCTCCGCTCGCCTGCGGGGCAGGTGCTGCCCGCCGGAGGGCGATCGTGAGCGGGTGGCCGTCGATGTCGAGCGTTTCGGATGTCGCCCCGGCCAATGGGCCGAACGTCGCCGTGGTGGCGAGCGTTTCGGAGGCGACGTACTCCAGATGCCGCTCGATGGCGGACTGCAAATCGGCCGAGGGCGTGGCGAAGGCCAGTTCGATCCGATCGGTGAATTCGAGATCGAGCGACTTCCGCTGCGACTGCACCGCGTGCACGACCTCGCGCACGAGGCCTTCGGCCACGAGTTCCGGCGTGAGCTGGCTGGCCACGACGACCACCGCGCGGGGCCCTTCCGCCGCGGCCCAGCCCTCCTTGGCGGTCGTGCGGATCATCACGTCGTCCCTTTCGATGACCGCCTCGCCGCCGCCGGCCAGTGGGATCGTGGCCCGGCCGTCACGCTGCAGGGCGGCCAAGAGCGCCGCGGCGTCGGCCTTCGTGATGGCGTCACGTGCCTTCGGCAGATCCTTGCCGAGCCGGGGGCCGAGCTTCTTGAGATCGGGCAGCACGGCCCGCGTGATGTAGCGGTCGGGAGCACGGCAGATCTCGAACTGCTTCACGTTGAGTTCATCGCAGACGAGGTCGGCGTGGGCCTCGAGCCAGGCGGCATCGGCGGCGTTGCGATCGGACGATTCCGCGAGGATCACCTCCACCTTCGAGAGCGGCTGGCGGACCTTGAGCTTCTCGGCCGCCCGTGCGGCACGGCCGAGCGACGAGACGTCGCGGACGAGCGTCATGCGGCGGACGAGGTCGCGGTCGACCAGCGATTCGCTGCCTGCGGGATAGAGCGTCAGGTGCACGCTTTCCGGCACGGTGTCGCCGAACGGGGCGACCGCGAGGTTTCGCCAGATCGCCTCGCTCACGAAGGGCACGAACGGCGCGGCGAGGCGGGCGATGGTGAGCAGGGTCTCGTAGAGCGTCCAATAGGCATCGAGCTTGGCGGGATTGCCCTCGGGCCCGATGTCGGCACGGCCCGGGGCCCAGAAGCGATCGCGGCTGCGGCGGACGAACCAGTTGCTGACCGCATCGACCAGCGCGGAAAGCTCGCCGGCGGCGCCGAAGTGGTCGTAACGGTCCAGCCGTTCGACCATTGCGGCGGCCGTCGCGTTGAGCTCTGAAAGCATCCAGCGATCGAGTTCGCCGCGGTCGGCGACGGGTCGGTAGCCGCGGGCCTTCTCCAGGTCGGGATGGTCGAGCGAACCGGCCGCGTCGAGGAGCCCGGCCGGATCGAAGCCGTCGATCCGGGCGTAGATCACGAAGAACGAATAGACGTTCCACAGCCGCAGCAGAAACTCGGGAACGCTCTCGCGAATCGCCCGTTCGCTGTAGCGGATGCTCGTCCAGGGCGCTTGGCCGGCCAGGAAGAACCACCGCAGCGCGTCGGCCCCATACTTGTCGAAGATCTCGGCCGGCTCGCGGTAGTTCCGCTTGCTCTTGCTCATCTTCTGGCCATCTTCGCCCAGCATGTGGCCCAGCACGATGCAGGTGCGGAAGGGATGGGGGTACGGCGTCTGCTCGTTGCCGAACAGGAGCGTGCTGATCGCCAACTGGCTGTAGAACCAACCGCGGGTCTGGTCGATCGCCTCGGAGATGAAGTCAGCGGGAAACTGCGTCTTGAAGTCGGTGTCGCCGCGGTGGGGCCAGCCCCACTGCGCGAACGGCATGGCGCCCGAATCGAACCAGCAGTCGATCACTTCCGGAACCCGCCGCATCCGCGCCGCCGGCGCGAACGGGGAGTCGTACGTGACGGCGTCGATGTAGGGCTTGTGCACCCGGAGATCGTCGGAGAGCTTCGGATTCGCCGCTTTCGCCTTGTCGAAGACATCGGTGCCCTGCACGCCCGGCTTGGCGACGAGCGCCGCATACGACGGCACCGCCTCGGCCTTGCCGGTCGTCTCGCATTTCCAGATCGGCAGCGGCGTGCCCCAGTACCGCTCACGCGACAGGGCCCAGTCGACGTTGGTCTCGAGGAAGTTACCGAACCGGCCGTCCTTGATGTGCTCCGGCAGCCAGTCAATCCGCGCGTTGTTGGCGAGCAATTGCTCGCGGAACTGGCTCGTGCGGATGAACCAGCTCTGCCGCGGGTACTGGATGAGCGGATCGTTGTCGGCCCGCCAGCAGAACGGATAGTCGTGGACGTATTGCTCCTGGTGCACGAGCAGGTTTCGAGCCCGCAGGTCGCGGCTGATGTCGCGGTCGCACTCCTTGACGAACCGACCGCTTCCCATGGGGAAGGTGTCGGTGAAGGTGCCGTCGGGGGCGACGCAGTTGATGAGCGTGGGCCCCTTGCCGTCGGCAAACCGCGCCTGCTCGGCGGCCAGCACGGTGTAGTCGACCTCGCCGAAGGCCGGCGCGACGTGGACGATGCCGGTGCCGGAGTCGGTCGTCACGAAGTCGGCCGCGACGACCCGCCAGGCGGGAGGCTGTGAGCCGCCGGCCACGAGCGGTGCCTGCGGCGGCGGCCCCGCAGGGCGGAAGGTGTCGAACGGAGGCAGGTAGGAACGGCCGACCAGCGCCGATCCCGGGAGCCGTTCCACCACCTCGAACTGCTTCTTCGTCTTCTCGCCAAACGTCGCGGCAAGCGGTTCGGCGACGATGTATTCGCGGGCGTCCATCCCGTCGCCTGAGTCCCCGGACTCCTTCAACACGACATACTCGAGGTCGGCCTTCACCGCCGCGAACTGGTTGGACGGGAGCGTCCAGGGCGTGGTCGTCCAGGCGACGAGGCTGCGGTGCGTCGCGGTGCCGGCAGCGTCGAGCAGGGGGAAGGCGACGTAGACGCTCGGGTCGGCGACTTCGCGGTAGCCCTGGCCCACCTCGCCGCTCGAGAGCGCGGTGCCCCCCTGGGCCCACCACCAGACGATCTTGTGGCCCTGGTAGAGGAGGCCGCGGTTGAAGAGCTCTGCCAGCGCCCACCAGACGCTCTCCACGAAGCTCTGGTGGTAGGTGACATAGGCATCGGAAAGGTCGATCCAGAAGCCGATCCGCTCGGTGAGCGTCTCCCACTCCTTCATGTAGCGCCAGACCGATTCCTGGCACTTGTGGATGAAGGGTTCGACGCCGTAGGCCTCGATTTCGGCCTTCGAGTGGATGCCCAACTCCTTGCAGACCTCCACCTCGACCGGCAGGCCGTGGGTGTCCCAGCCCGCTTTTCGCGCGCAGTATTCGCCCCGCATCGTGCGATACCGCGGGTAGAGATCCTTGATCGTCCGCGTCAGGCAGTGGCCGGGATGGGGCATCCCGTTGGCGGTCGGCGGGCCCTCGAAGAAGACGAACCGCTTGGCGCCCAGGCGCTGCTCGAGCGACTTCTTGTAGATGCTCCGATCACGCCAGAACTGTGCGATCGCCGCCTCGATGGCGGGGAAGTCGGGCTTGCCGCGGACGGGTTCGAACATGGTGGAGTCGTGAGGGCGTTGGCGGGAAGATGGGGCGGGTCGGGTGGTGCCGCTCAGCCGGCGGCGCGGACGGCCGCGGTGATGATCGCCCTGAGTTTCGGCTCGGCCGACCGCGCGACGGCGAGGATCTTCTCCACCGTGGCCACCTCCAGATGATCGGGCAGGCACATGTCGGTGATCACCGACAGACCGAGCACCCGCAGGCCCGCGTGGACCGCCACGATCACTTCGGGCACGGTCGACATGCCGACCACGTCGGCGCCGATACCCCGCAGGAAGCGGTATTCCGCGCGGGTTTCGAGGTTGGGACCGGTGACCGCCACGTAGACGCCGCGGTGGGCCACGAAGTTTTCGCGCCGCGCCACGGCGAGCGCCTGGTCGATCAGTTCGGGCGTGTAGGGGGCCGACATGTCGGGAAACCGCGGCCCGAGCCGCTCGTCGTTGATGCCGACGAGGGGATTGTCGTTCATGAGGTTGATATGGTCGTCGATCACCATGATGTCGCCGGTGCGAAACTGCGGGTTGAGGCCGCCGCAGGCGTTGGTGACGACGAGCAGACCGGCCCCCAGCCGTTCGAGCACCCGCACCGGAAACGTGATCTGGGCGAGCGGATAGCCCTCGTAGGCGTGCATCCGCCCCTCCATCACCACCACCGGCACTCCGTCCAGCAGGCCGCAGACCAACTGGCCGGCGTGGCCATGGGCCGTCGACTTCGCAAAGTGGGGGATCGACTCGTAGGGGATCGTCACCGTGTCGGTGAGTGCGGCCGCGGCGGCGCCCAGCCCGCTGCCGAGGATGAGGCCGACGGCCGGTTTCCGAGGCCACCTCGCCGTGATGGTGGCGCACGCCTCCGTGATCTTGTCGAATTGGTCGAGCATGCGTGCTCCGCGGGACGACGGGGAAGGCAAAGGGGACGGACCGACTACTCGTGGCCGAGCAGTTCCCTGAACTCGGGATGCTCGCGGAGCGAATCGAGGTCTGGATCGACCTCGAGATGAGCGAGGTCGTCGTACCCCAGCAGGATGGCCCGGGAGAGCGCGTCGATCGCCTCGTCGGGCCTCCCGGCACGTGCCAGCGAGCAGGCGAGATTGTAGCGGGCGAGGAAGTCGTTGGGCAGCAGGTCCACCAGCCTTCGGTCGAGTTCCACCGCCCGCTTCACGAGCCCCTTCTGCGAGACGAGTTCCGCCAGCACCCGCAGGACCTCGACGGAGTCGCCGTTGCGGGCCAGGAGTCCCTCGAAGAAGTCGATGTCGAAGTCGAGCTGGTTCAGCCCGCCGAACCAGTCGTCGTGAGCCGAACGGGGCTCCACCGGCCGTGCACGACCGCCGCGCACCGGACCCCGGGCGGTGGCATCGGAATCATCGGCGGGAGTATCGCGGCCGGACATCGGATTCTCTCGTGATCGGACTCGCGGAACGGCATCAGCATCGGGACAGCGGTCACTTCTTGCGGCCGCCGCCCTTGCCCGGGGGCGGCGACTCCGGGGCCGAGTCGTCGGGGTGATCCCAGTCGGGATCGTTCTCCTCCTCCTCGAAGTCGTCGTCGAACTCGTCGTCGAAGTCGTCGAAGCTCGATTCCTCGTCGGCGGCGGGCTGCGCGACGGCGAGATCCTCCTCGTCACCGAGGTCGTCCTCGTCTTCTTCCGGATCGTCGGCGCAGACGATGTGGCCCGCGTCGCGTCGGTGCCGCACCGGCGGGCTGCCGGCCGGGGCGAGCAGGGCTGCTCCGGGGACCAGGCAGGGGGCGTTGGACCAGGAAGCCGGAGCGATGTCGATGGGGAGCGGCGCGATCAGCATGGGCGATGGATGGTGGGGCTTTTGGGGTCGAAAGCGGGTCGGTCGGCTAGCCAGAGAAAACAGTTTTGCCCGGGCCGCGTCAAGCCACGGGCCGAACCGCACAAACTATACGCCGTCATCAGGTGTGGTAGTCGGCGTTGAGGCGGACGTATTCGGCCGTCAAATCGCTCGAGTAAAAGCGGATCGAACCGGGCCCCGCCCCGAAATCGAGCTCGATGAGGGTTTCCCGGGCGGCCTGGATGGAGGCGGAAACGGCACCCCCGTCGAAGGCCACCGGGGCGCCGTCGCGGAAGAGCAGGGTGCCGTTGAGCCGCAGCACCAGCCTGTCGGGGTCGAACGTCACCCCGGAGTAGCCGGCTGCCGACACGATCCGGCCCCAGTTGGGGTCGGCCCCGCAGATGGCCGTCTTCACCAGCGGACTGTCGGCCACGCTCCGGGCGATCTGCCGGGCGTCGTCCCGGGAGGCACAGCCTTTGACCTCGATCCGCAGCACGTGCGTGGCTCCCTCGCCGTCGTCGGCGATTTCGCGGGCCAGTGCCTCGCAGGCATCGGCGAGCGCCTTCGCGAAGGCCTCGAGCCCCGCCCCGGAGAGCGGCTTGCCACCCGCAGCCCCGTTGGCCAGCAGGAGCACCGTGTCGTTGGTGCTCGTGTGGCCGTCAACGCTCACGCAGTTGAAGGTCTGCTCGGCGGCCTCCCGCAGGAGGCGCTGCGCGTCGGCGGCCTTCACCGGCGCGTCGGTGAGGATCACGCCGAGCATCGTGGCCATGCGCGGGCCGATCATCGCCGCTCCCTTGGCCATGCCGAAGAGCGTGTAGCGGCGGCCATCGACGGTGAACGACGAGCCGGAGAGCTTCGGCCGGGTATCGGTCGTCATCATGCCCCGTGCGGCGGTGACGGCCGCATCGGCATCGCTGGCGAGCTTTGCCGCGACGGTCTTGATGCCCGCACGAATCTTCTCGAGCGGCAGGAATTCGCCGATGATCCCGGTCGAGAGCACGAGCGCCCCCGCTTCGCTCACCCCCACCGCCTCGGCGGCTGCGGCGGCCATCGCCCGCGCGTCGTCGAGGCCGCGGCGGCCCGTGCAGGCATTGGCGTTGCCCGAATTGATGGCGATCACGCGGAATCCCTCGCCCGGCGTGCGGCTGCGGTCGAACGCCACCGGTGCCGCGAACACGAGATTGGTCGTGTAGACGCCCGCGGCAGTGGCGTCGTGATCCGACACGATCAGCGAGATGTCCTCACGGGTCGGATTTCGTTTCAGGCCCGCATGGGTGCCGGCGGCGCGGAAGCCCTGCGGCAGGGGAGGAATCGGCAGGCGGACGGGGGTTTCAGCGATGGCCATGGTAAATTTCCGAGTGTTTTCACCTGCCGGGCGTTCGAGCCGGCGATGTCCAGGATGGCGGCGGCGTGTCTACAGCAGTCCAGTGGTTTCCGGCAGACCGAACAGACAGTTGAAGTTTTGCACCGCCGCCCCGGCCGCTCCCTTCACGAGATTGTCGAGGCAGCTGATGAGCAGCACGCGGCCACGGACGACGCGGGCGGTGATGTCGCAGAAATTGGTGTCCACCGTGTCTTTCGTGCCGGGGAGATGGTCCACCACCCGCACGAACCGCTCCCCCGCGTAGGCGTCGCGGAGCAGGTGCATCACGGCCGATTCGGCGATCGGCTGCTTCGGCCGGATGTAGATCGTCGAGAGGATGCCGCGGTCCATCGGCGCTAGCTGCGGCGTGAAGATGACGTTCGGCCGGATCGCGGCGAACCGGTTGACGACCTGCTCGATCTCGGGCGTGTGGCGGTGTCGGCCGACGTTGTAGGCCGACATGCTCTCGTTGCATTCCGGGAAATGCGTCATCAGCTTCGGCGACCGTCCCGCGCCGCTCACGCCGCTCTTGGAGTCGACGATGATGTCGTCGGTGTCGAAGAGGCCGCTCTTCACGAGCGGCGCCAGGGGCAGAATCGCCGACGTCGAGTAGCAGCCGGGATTGGCCACCAGCTTCGCGCCGACGATCTGCTTCCGGAACAGTTCGGGCAGTCCATACACCGTGGTGCCCAGCCGGCCGGCGTCCGGATGCTCGTGACCATACCACTCCAGATAGGTGGCGGCGTCGTCGAGTCGGTAGTCGGCGCTGAAGTCGACCACTCTCGCTCCCGCGGCGAGCACCTTGGGGATGATCTCGGCACTGGCGCAGTGGGGCAGGCAGCTGAACACGCATTCCGCCCGACTCCCGACCTGCTCGGGCGAGAGGTCCTCGAGCGGCAGGTCGAGCCGGCTCACCAGGCTCGGGTGCACGCTCGACACCGGCGTGTTGCCCTCCTGCCGGCTGGTGACGGCGACGATCTTCGCCTGCGGATGCCGCAACAGGATCTTGATGGCTTCGAGGGCCGTGTAGCCGGTGGCACCGAGGACAGCGACGTTGATCATGGGGGGCCTGCAGGGTTCGGGAGGGGGCTGTTTATAGCGGGCCGGAGCGAAATCCTCCACATCTCCCTCGCAAGCGTTGCTGCCGGGGGGGGGGGGGGGGGGGGGCGG
>JBILWX010000109.1:0-11694 GCA_044369655.1 Pirellulales bacterium | reverse complement strand
CCTTCGACTCGAGGCCAGGATAGGCCGACTCGCTCCGGCTTCCCCCGACCCCCGGCTCCTCAATCGACGAGCGGTGACGCCAGCGATGCGCTTGATCCGCCGATCAGCCGCTGTTCGATCAGCCGCATCAGCCAGCCGGCGACGGCGGGCTTCGTGCCCCGCTTGGCGCCGACCAACTCGTGGCGGGCATCGTAGACCGTCACGGCATTCGTGGCCGACTCGAGGGCCGCCAGATCGTTCACCACGATCAGGTCGCACTGCTTGGCTGTCACCTTGGCGCAGGCCCGGGCCTTGTCGGCGCCAGGCTCGAGGGCGAAGGCGACGCACCAGGTGGCCCTCCGCCTGCCCGCCGGCTGGCGTTTCACGCGGGCCGCCAGCGTCGCGATGACATCGGTGGTGGCCCGGAGCTTCAGCGTCAGCCCCGCGGAGGAGCGGGGAATCTTGCCCGACATGCGCCGGTCTGGTTCGAAATCGCACGGGGCCGCCGCCGCGATCACGCCGTCGGCCCGCGGAAGTTCCGCCACCGCGGCCGCGAGCATCTCCGCCGTGGTCATGACCGGGATCACGCGGGCCTGCGCGGGATACCGCACCGCCACCGGCCCGCTGACGACCGTCACCTCGTGGCCGCGGGCCAGGGCCGCCTGGGCAATCGCCCGGGCCATGCGGCCGCTCGACGCATTGGTGAGATACCGCACCTCGTCGATGTAGGCCCGCGTGGGGCCGGCGGTGAGCAGGATGTGTGCCATCGCGTGCGAGGCCCCGGTGCCGGGGCGGCTGGAGATCAGGAGGGCTTTCTACCGGGGCGGGACACGAGCACATCCTGGATCACGGCGGCGATCTCCTCCGGTTCGGCCATCCGTCCGGCCCCCTGCTGCCGGCAGGAGAGCCAGCCGGTTCCCGGCTGGATGATCTGCACGCCGTCGGCCGCGACCTGCCGCACGTTGCGTTGCACGGAGGGTTTGGCCCACATGGCCGAATTCATCGCCGGTGCCATCAGGACGGGGCACTCCGCACAGAGCAGGAGCGTCGTCAGGAGGTCGTCGGCCGCACCGGCCGCAACCTTGGCGAGGATGTCTGCGGAGGCGGGCGCCACGACGACGAGATCGGCCCGCGCTGCCAGCTCGATATGGGCTCCGAGCGGGTGCACCGCAGGGTCGAAGCTCCGCATGGCGACCGGCCGCGCCGTGAGCGCGGCAAAGGTCGCCGGCCCCACGAACCGCTTCGCATTGCGGGTGAGCACCGCCGTCACACCGGCTCCCTGCTGCACGAGCAGGCTCGTGAGCGCGGCAGCTTTGTAGGCGGCGATGCCACCCGACACGCCCACGACGATTTCACGACCTTCGAGCATGGTTCTTAAGGGAACGCACACGAATGCCCACCACGATGGCGGGCACGGCAGCCGTGGCAAACCTTGGCTTTGACACCGGCTGCCCCCAGCCTGCAATGGCCCGGAGGGCATTGCAGGCGTACTTACAGGATGGTGGCGTCGAAGTCGAGCGGGCCGCCGGCCTCGGGCGACTCACCCGTGATGCGGAGGTTCATCGACGTGTCGAGGTAGATCTTGTCCTGTTTGATCTCCTCGATGACGATCTGCATCTTGTCGTCGGTGTCGGCGTCGACGAGCGGCCTGCCGCCGGCGTTGAGCGCCACGAGCCGCTTTTGAATGAGGGTGGAGAGCTTGAAGCGTCCACCGACCTTGTTGACAATTTCTTCTTCGCGGAGGTCGTCGATCATGTCTGGCTCCCTGTCGGGGCTCCTCGGGGGTGAGCGGGCTGGCGTGTGCGGGTGCGCGGGTGGTAGTGAGCGGGGTCGGGTGTGGTGTGGTCAGGCGTGTGGTGCTGTGGCGGGACGGGCAAGACCGGCATCGAACAGAATCCGTTCGATCGCCGCGACCGCCGCCACCACGTCGTCGTCGTTCACGACGCGGTGCTGGTAGTGGTGCGACTGCAGCAACTCCCGGCGGGCCACCTCCAGCCGCCGGGCCATCGCCTCCGGCGACTCCGTCCCTCGGCCCCGCAGCCGCTCGAGCAGCTGGTCGGGGTGGGACGGCTCGACGAAGATCGTGATCGCTTCAGGATACCTCGCCAAGATTGAAAGTGTACCCTCGACGTCGATTTCCAGCACCACCCACTGCCCCGCCGCCAAACGGGGGGCCACCTCGTCCACCAGCGTGCCGTACCAATACTGCCGGCCGTAGACCTGGCAGCACTCCAGAAACCTGCCGGCGGCCCGCCGCCGCTCGAATTCCTCGGCCGCGATGAAGTGGTAGTCGATGCCGTCCCGCTCGCCAACCCGCGGCGGCCGCGTGGTGGCCGATACGCTGGGGATGAGATGGGGCAGGTCGCCCAGCAGCCGCCGCAGGATCGTGGTTTTGCCGACCCCGGAGGGGCCGGAGATGACGACGAGTTTGCCCGGGCGGTGTGCCATCCAGATGTTCTAACGCGGCGACCGGTGACTTGAAAAGATGCCGTTCATTCGATGTTTTGCACCTGTTCGCGGAGCCGCTCGATCCGCGTCTTGAGTTCCACCACCATGTGGGCGATGGCGACGTCGACCGACTTGGAGGCGATCGTGTTGGCCTCCCGGGCCAGTTCCTGCGACAGGAAATCGAGCGAGCGGCCTGGGGATTCTTCGTCCAGCAAGCGGTCGAACTGGGCGACGTGGCTTTCCAGCCGTACGAGCTCCTCGGCGATGTCGGAGCGGTCGGCGATCAGGGCCACCTCGCGGGTCAGGTCGGCCACGGAAAGCGTCGCACCGGAACCCTCGAGCAGCTTCGTCACCCGGTCGGTCAGCCGCGTGCGGTGTTCGGTGAGCACCGCCGGCACCCGCACCCGGATGGCGGCGATCGATTCCGTGATTTCGCGGCAGCCATTTCGCATGTCGCGGGCCAGAGCATCCCCCTCGGCCCTCCGCATCCGCTCGAGACCGTCGAGGGCGGCCTCGAGCCCGCGGGCGATCAACGGCCAGATCTGCTCGACCGCGTCGGTCGACGGCAGGGACTCCACGAGGATGCCGGGGAGCCCGAGGATGCCGTCGAGCGTTTGCGGGGCGGGAATGCGGTGCGAGGCGCAGAAATCCTCGAGGTCGTCGAGGTAGGCGGCCAGCTGGCCGCGGTCGAACCGCCGGCTTGCCGGCGCGGCCGCTCCGGAGACATCGAGGGTCATCTGCACGGCACCGCGGCGGACGCGGCTGCGGATGGAGGCTTCGATGCGCGGCTCGAGCATCGCGAAGGCATCGCGGGCCCGCAGGGCGAGTTTGAAGAAGCGGTTGTTGACCACCCGCAGTTCAACGCGGCAGGTGCTGGGGCCGTCGGACACGAGTCCTTCGCCGCAGCCGGTCATGCTGATCGCCATGGTCTCGGCCCCGGAGGCTCCCGCTCGCTCTGCGTCTGACTACTTCGCGGGGGCCGCATCGGCCGGCGTCTGGGGAGCGGCTTCAGCCGCGGGGGCGGACGTGGCTGCCGGGGACTCGGACGGCTTGGCTTCAGCAGCAGGCGTTGCGGGGAGGCTGAGCGGCGCCTCGGTCCCGGGGGCCGGCTGGCCGGCGGGAGTGGCCGGAGCCTGCGGAGTGGTGGTCGGCTGGGCGGGCGTCATCGGCGCGGTCGCCTGCGGGGCGGCACCACCGAGTTCGCTGGAGAGCAGCGACTTCTGCCGGCCGAGCAGGTTGGTCGCCAGCAGGCACAGCACGATCCAGAAGGCCGCGACGCCCACGGTGATCCGGGTGAACAGGTCGCCCGCCTTCGTGCCGAAGGCGCTCTGGCCGCCCATGCCGCCGAGGGCGCCCGCCAGACCGCCGCCGCGGCCCCGCTGCACGAGCACAAGCAGGATCAGGAACAGCGATGTCAGGACGAGCATCGAGCCGAGCATCAGGCGGACAAGCGTGGTCATGGGAACTGCGGGCTCCGAAACTTCTCGGGAGGGGCGGGGGAACAGCGGCGTCAGGGTATCGCGCGGCGGGCCGTCGGCCTACCCCAGCTTCTGGAACAGCCGGCGGAACGGGGTCAGGCAAACGCCCTGGCGATGCCCAGGAAATCATCGGCCTTGAGGCTCGCGCCTCCCACGAGCGCGCCGTCGATGTCGGGCTGAGCGGCCAGGTCGGCCGCATTGTCGGGCTTCACGCTGCCGCCGTACTGGATCCGCACTTTCGCGGCGACCGCGGGCGAGGCGAGCGTGCCCAGCAGCCCCCGGATGAGGGCATGCACCTCCTGTGCCTGCTGCGGGGTGGCCACCTTACCGGTGCCAATCGCCCAGACCGGCTCGTAGGCGATCACGATCTTTTCCAGGTCGGCCGGCGACAGGCCTGCCAGCGAACCGTTGATCTGCGTGGTGACGACCGCCTGGGTGCGGTTGCCTTCCCGCTCCTCGAGCGTCTCGCCGACGCAGACGATCGGTGTCAGTCCGGCGGCCAAGGCGGCCTTCGTCTTGGCGTTGACGATCGCATCGGTCTCGCCGAAGAGGGTCCGCCGCTCGGAATGGCCGAGGATGACATAGCGGCAGCCGAGGTCGACGAGCATCGGCGGCGCGACCTCGCCGGTGAAGGCGCCGTTCGCCTTGTCGTGCATGTTCTGCGCACCGACGGCCACGCCCGAAGGACTCGTCGATCCCGTCAGGCCAAGTGCCGTTCCGACGGTGCCGACGTAGAGGGCCGGCGGGCAGAGAACGAGTTCCACGCCGCCGGCTTCCTGTGCACGGCTGGCGACGGCCTGCGCGAGTTCGATCGCCTTGGCGCGATCGAGGTTCATCTTCCAGTTGCCGGCGACGATGTTTGTGCGTGACATGGGGAGTGCTCCTGTGCGGCGGATGATACGGAAAATGACGACAGCCACCAAATCAGGTGCGGTGTCACCCGCATTCCCTTGCGTGCGCTGCGGGCTTGGATGGGGAGAGGGTGACTGGCGGCCTGTTCATCCCACCGCGGCGGCCGCCGCGTAGGAGCCGAGAATCACGACCCGCTTGCAGCGTTTTTCGAGGGCGGCGATCGCGCGGCGGACGCGGAGATCGTCGCGGTGCCCCTCGAGTTCCACGAAGAAGATGTAGCCGCGTTCCTCGCCCGGCATCGGAAACGACTCGATCCAGGTGAGGTTGAGCTTCTGCTTTTTGGGGACGGAGAGGGCGTCGGCCAGCCCGCCCGGCTTGTGCTCGATCTCGAACATCAGCGAGGTCTTGTCGCGGCCGGTGCGGCTGGCGTCGGCATGGCCGATGACGGCGAATCGCGTGGTGTTGCCGGCCACGTCTTCGATGTTTTCGGCGAGCACGTTGAGGCCGTGGTGCACGCCCGCCTGCCGGCTTGCGATCGCCGCGGCATGGGGCGTTTTGGCGGCTGTTTCGGCGGCGGCGCTCGTGCTCGTCACCTCCACCAGCCGGGCGTTGGGCAGGTGCCGGGCCAGCCAGTTGCGGCACTGCGAGAGGGCCTGCGGCCGGCTGTACACCTCCTTGATGGCGGCGCGGTCGCAGGCGGCCAGGAGCGTGTGATGAATGCGGAGGGGCACCTCAGCGCAGATCTTCACGGGCAGCCGCGAGAGGTTGTCGAGCGTGTCGGCGATCCGGCCGTCGGTCGAGTTTTCCAGCGGCACCACGCCGTAGTGCGAATGGCCGGCGTTCACCTCCTCGAAGGCCGCCGAGATGCTCGCCACCGGCACGAATTCGACCGAGCTGCCAAACCGGTGCAAGGCGGCCAGATGGCTGTAGGTCCAGGCCGGTCCGAGGTGGGCCACCCGGAGATGCTGTTCGATCGCGCGAGAGCCGGAGATGAGCTCGCGCCAGATGGCCTTGAGGCTCTCGTTCGACAGCGGGCCCGCGTTCGAGGCGACCACCTTCTCGAGGACCAGTTCCTCGCGGGATGGGTCGTAGGTGACCTGGCCGTTCGACTGCTTGAGGAGGCCGATCTGCCGGGCGAGTTCGGCCCGCTCGTTGACGAGTCCGACGAGTTCGCGGTCGATCTTGTCGATCTGCGTCCGCAACGCCGCCAGGCCGGACGGCCGCTGGCCTTCGACTGCCGCCGATTTTCGCTGCGAGCCAGACTGAGCCATACGACAGGCCCCTCGAGGGCGGGCGGGAACGGGGTAAGGGAAGCGGCCGCGATGCCGCCAACGGCCAAAATGGCAGGCCGTGGCGTCCGCTCCGGGGTCACGCCCGCGACCGTCCCCAACTGTACCCTCTGGCGGAGCCGCGTAAATACGCAAGAAAATGCGGCATTTCGTCCGTTTTTGCCGGATGATCCTGGGGGACGGATGATCGGAATCGGGGCTGGCACGGTCTTTGCATTGATGGTTCGCATCGACAACCCGGGACAATTCTGACGCACAGCATTCCCCGCAGCCCATTCCCCCAGCAGACAGGAATCCAGCATCCATGGCAACGAAGCAGGGCGAGAAGATCATCGGCATCGACCTCGGCACCACCAACTCGGTGGTCGCGGTGATGGAGGGCAAGGAGCCCAAGGTGATCGCGAACAAGGAGGGCAATCGCCTCACGCCGAGCGTGGTCGCCTTCAACGACAAGGGCGAGACGCTCGTGGGCGACATCGCCCGTCGTCAGGCCGTGACGAACCCCAAGCGGACGATCTACTCGATCAAGCGGTTCATGGGCCGCCGCCACAACGAGGTGGCCGGCGAGGAGAAGATGGTGCCCTACGAGGTCGTCGGCGGGCCCGAGGACTACGTCAAGGTGAAGGCTGGCGACCAGACCAGCACGCCCCCCGAGATTTCCGCGAAGGTGCTGCGCAGCCTGAAGGAAAGCGCCGAGAGCTACCTGGGCCACAAGGTCAACAAGGCCGTGATCACCGTGCCGGCCTACTTCAACGACGCCCAGCGGCAGGCCACGAAGGACGCGGGCCAGATCGCCGGCCTCGAGGTGATGCGAATCATCAACGAGCCGACCGCCGCGGCGCTCGCCTACGGCCTGGAGAAGAAGGCGCAGGAGAAGATCGTGGTGTTCGACCTCGGCGGCGGCACGTTCGACGTGTCGGTGCTGGAGGTGGCCGATGGCGTGTTCCGCGTGATCAGCACCAACGGCGACACGCATCTCGGCGGTGACGACTTCGATCAGACGCTGATCAACCACGTGGCGGACCAGTTCAAGAAGGAGCAGGGGATCGACCTGCGGAAAGACACGATGGCACTCCAGCGGCTCCAGGAGGCCTGCGAAAAGGCGAAGAAGGAGCTCAGCTCGGCCCAGAGCACCGACATCAACCTCCCCTTCATCACCGCCGACGCCACGGGGCCCAAGCATCTCCAGATGACGATCACGCGGGCCCAGTTCGAGCAGATGTGCGACAACCTGATCGAGCGGTGCCGGGGGCCGGTGGTGCAGGCGCTCAAGGACGCCAAGCTCGATCCCAAGGACATCGACGAGGTCGTGCTCGTCGGCGGTTCGACCCGCATCCCCAAGGTACAGGAGCTCGTGAAGAAGCTTTTCAACAAGGAGCCGCACAAGGGCGTCAATCCCGACGAGGTCGTGGCGCTCGGTGCCGCGATCCAGGGGGGCGTGCTCGGTGGCGAGGTGCAGGACGTGCTCCTGCTCGACGTCACGCCGCTCTCGCTCGGCATCGAGACGGAGGGCGGCCTGTTCACGAAGCTGGTCGAGCGGAACACCACCGTGCCGACCGAGCGGAAGCAGGTGTTCAGCACGGCGGCCGACAGCCAGCCGAGCGTGACCGTGAGCGTCTACCAGGGGGAGCGGCCGATGGCACGAGACAACCGCCTCCTCGGCCAGTTCAACCTCGACGGCATCCCGCCGGCCCCGCGCGGCACTCCTCAGATCGAGGTGAAGTTCGACATCGACGCCAATGGCATCCTGTCGGTGAGCGCCAAGGAGCTTGGCACCGGCAAGGAGCAGACGGTCAAGATCGAGCAGTCGAGCGGTCTGAACGAGGCCGAGATCGAGCGGATGCGGAAGGATGCCGAGGTGCACGCCGAGGAAGACAAGCGGAAGCAGCGGCTGGCCGAGGCCCGCAACCGTTCCGAGGCGCTCTGCTTCCAGACGGAGAAGCTCATCAAGGAGAATGGCGAGAAGCTGTCGGCTTCCGACAAGGCACCGATCGAGGCGGCGATCACCAAGGCCCGCGAGGCGGCGAAGGGGGAGGATGTCGATGCCATCACGTCGTCCCACGACTCGCTCGAGCAGGCCGCGCACGCGCTGTCGAAGGTGCTCTACGCGGCGACCAGCGGCCAGGGAGCCGAAGCCGATGCCGGATCGACCGCGGGCGCGGCCGGCGGCGGCAAGGGCCCCGACGACGCGATCGACGCCGAGTTCGAGGTCAAAAAAGACATATGAGCTGGCTTCCCTCTCCCTCCGGGTGAGGGCGGCCGAGGGGGAAAACCATGCCGTTTCGCTTCGACAAATTCACGATCAAGGCCCAGGAGGCGGTGCAGAACGCCGTTGAACTGGCCGGTAGCCGCGGCAACCCGCAGGTGACGCCGGTGCACCTGCTGCACAGCCTCGTCGCGGAACGCGAGGGGATCGTGCGGCCGTTGCTCGAGAAAATCGGTGTCGACCGTGGGCACCTCGAGCGGATCATCGAGGCCGAGCTGTCGCACCTGCCGAAGGTGTCGGGAGGCGCCCAGCCGCAGCCCGACCAGGAGCTGATCAAGGTCTTCGAGGCGGCGACGGCAGAGTCGGCCGTGATGAAGGACGAGTTCGTCTCGACCGACCATCTGCTGCTTGGGCTCGTGAAGACGCCTTCGAAGGCGAAGAACGTGCTCCAACTGGCGGCGGTCGGCGAGAAGGAGCTGTTGGCGGGGCTGCAGGCGGTCCGCGGTCAGTCGCGGGTGACCGACCAAAATCCCGAGGAGAAGTTCCAGGCGCTCGAGAAATACGGCATCGACCTCGTGAAGCGGGCCAGCCAGGGGAAGCTCGACCCCGTGATCGGCCGCGACGCCGAGATTCGCCGCGTGATCCAGGTGCTGTCGCGGCGGACGAAGAACAACCCGGTGCTGATCGGCGAGCCGGGCGTGGGCAAGACGGCGATTGCCGAGGGGCTGGCGGTGCGGATCGTGCAGTCCGACGTGCCGGAAAACCTCCGCGGCAAGCGGGTGATCGCGCTCGACCTGGGGGCCCTGATCGCCGGCACGAAATACCGCGGCGAGTTCGAAGACCGACTGAAGGCGATCCTCCGCGAGGTGGAGGCGTCGGCGGGCAACGTGATCCTCTTTATCGACGAACTGCACACGGTGATCGGCGCGGGCGCTGCGGAAGGGGGCTCCGACGCGGCCAACCTGCTCAAGCCGGCGCTGGCCCGTGGCGAGTTGCGGTGCATCGGGGCGACTACGCTCGACGAATACCGCAAGCACATCGAGAAGGATGCGGCGCTCGAGCGGCGGTTTCAGCCGGTGATGGTCGGCGAGCCGAGCGTGGAAGACACGATCGCGATCCTCCGCGGCCTGAAGCCGAGGTATGAGGCCCACCACAAGGGGGTGAAGATCAAGGATTCGGCGCTCGTGGCCGCGGCGGAGCTGTCTCATCGCTACATCGCCGACCGCTTCCTGCCCGACAAGGCGATCGATCTCATGGACGAGGCGACCAGCCGGATCGCGATGGAATTGCAGAGCGTGCCGAGCGAGATCGACGAGGTGCAGCGGCGGCTCGTGCAGCTGGAACTGGCCGCGCGGCAGCTGGCCGAGGAGACGGAGGAGCACGCCAAGGAGCGGCTCGTCGAGATCGAGGAGGAGTCGGCCGACCTGCGCAAGAAGCTGGCGAGCCTCCGCGAGCAGTGGGAGGCCGAGAAGAGCGGCGTGGGCAGCTCGCAGGAGGTGCGGAAGCAGCTCGACGAGGTGCAGCTCGCCTTCGACCGTGCGGGCGTGCAGATCAAGGATCGGCAGGCATCGGGCCAGCCGGTCGGCGAGGACCTCTACCAGAAGCTCTATGAACTCGACGTGAAGCGGAAGGCCCTGCAGCAGCGGCTGGAGCAGGAGGGCACCGAGCGGGAGGCCAAGGATGCGACCGCGAAGGGGGCCGTGCCGACGAAGCGGCTGCTGCGCCGTGAGGTGGGCCCCGAGGAGATCGCCGAGGTCGTGAGCGCCTGGACCGGGATTCCGGTGACGCGGCTGGTGGAGGCGGAGCGGGCGAAGCTCCTCGTGCTCGAGGAGCGGCTTCACCAGCGGGTGATCGGCCAGCAGGAGGCGGTCGAGGCGGTGAGCAATGCCGTCCGCCGCAGCCGGTCTGGTTTGCAGGACCCGAACCGTCCCATCGGATCGTTCATCTTTCTGGGGCCGACGGGCGTGGGCAAGACGGAGCTCTGCAAGGCGCTCGCCGAGGTGCTCTTCGACGACCAGAACGCGATGATTCGCATCGACATGAGCGAGTTCATGGAAAAGCACACGGTCGCTCGGCTGATCGGCGCGCCGCCGGGCTACGTGGGCTACGAGGAAGGGGGGCGGCTGACGGAGGCCGTCCGGCGGCGTCCCTACTCGGTGGTGTTGCTCGACGAGATCGAGAAGGCCCACCGCGACGTGTTCAACGTCCTGCTCCAGGTGCTCGACGACGGCCGGCTCTCCGACAGCCTGGGGCACACGGTCGACTTCACCAACACGATCGTGGTGATGACGAGCAACATCGGCAGCCAGGCGATCCAGGAGATCACGAAGGAGGGGGGCAGCGAGCAGGAGGTGCGCGACGCGGTCAAGGAGTCGCTGCAGGCCCGGTTCCTGCCCGAGTTCCTCAATCGCATCGACGAGACGATCGTCTTCCATCCGCTCGACAAGAAGCACATCCACAAGATCGTCAAGATCCAGGTGGACAGGCTCGTGGAGCAGGCCGCGAAGGCCGGCATTACGCTCGAGTGCACCGAGGGTGCGATCGACGAGATCGCCCGGCTGGGCTACGACCCGGTGTATGGCGCGCGGCCGCTGAAGCGGGTGATCCAGCAGCAGCTCCAGAACGAGCTGGCTCGGGAACTGCTGGGCGGCCAGTTCCCTGAAGGGAGCCGCGTCCGGATCGACTTCGTCCAGGACGGGTTCACGTTCGAGCGGGTGGCTCCGTAGCCGTCGTGTCGATGTCGTTCCGGTTTTTGGTCGGGGTTGCTAGCCGAGCGTTCAGCCGCGCTTACGCTCTTCGAGGCCCATGCGGGCGATGAGATCGTCGCAGCCGGTCGTCATCTTGCGGAGCTTCGTCGCCATGACGAGCTTCTCGGAGGTGGTGGCCTTCTTGAGCTTGGTCTGGAACTTCGCGAGCTTCTGGCGGCGGTGCCGACGTCGCTTGATTTCCTTCATCCGGTTGCTGATGCCGCCCATGCGTCGTTGTTCCTGATATGCGGGGTGTGGAAAGGGACCGTAGGTGTGCGGAAGACCCGGAAATGTAGGAAATCCGGCCGTTTCCGTCAAAGCCCATGCATGAAACGGGCGTTGGAGGGGGGTGGCCGACGGGATAGACTCCGGATGCAGGGTTCAATTCAGGGATCCGCGTCGTGATTGATTCGTTGGATGGGTGGCAGAGCGGTTGAATGCACCGGTCTTGAAAACCGGCAGCGGCGAAAGTCGCTCGTGGGTTCGAATCCCACCCCATCCGTTTGATCGGCCGCTTGTCAGCCGGCGAGCGATCGCCCAAGTGCAATTGACCGTCCTATCTTCTATCCTCCTTTTCTCGGTGCATCCGCTGAGTCGCCCCCGCGAGCAAAGGCTGCGCCACCGACGAGCTGCGGTGAGTCGTGCCGGTCTCGCGGGCTCTTCCTCCCGGAGTCGAGTCAGCCGAGAGAGAGCTG
>JBILWX010000138.1:0-8363 GCA_044369655.1 Pirellulales bacterium | reverse complement strand
CCGGTGGAGGAGTTGGCTCCGGCTCCAGCCCAGGACGGCTCGGCCGCCGCCGTGGTCGACGAGGTGGTGGAATCCGGGGACATCGCTCCAGGCGAAGAGCCTGTGTTTCCGCCGGCGGATCATGTGCCATTACTGGAAGTGGCCGGCGGCGAGGAGGCCCGGGAGCACACCGAGGCGGAGGAGGAAGGGGAGCCGGGAGAGGAAGGGGAGCCGGGAGAGGAAGCAGAGCCGGGTCCCACAGGAGCGACGGCGGAACACGTGCCGGTGGCTTTGGCCGCGACCGATCCCTCCCCTGCCCTGCCCGCGGCTCGTGCGGCCGATGGCCCGCGCATCATGCCGGCCGTCTACGCCGATCGCAGTGCAGGCCGTCGCGAGCAGGCCGCGGCCGCCCGCGGCGGCTCGCAGGACACCGAGCGGGCGGTGCAGGCGGCGCTTGCCTGGCTGGCCGCGGCGCAGTCGGGCGACGGCCGCTGGAATGCCGCCCGCCACGGCGGTGGCGTGGAGCGGGCCGTGCAGGGGCATCACCGCCAGGGGGCCGGGGCGCGGAGTGATCACGGCGTGACAGGGCTCGCGCTGTTGGCGTTTCTGGGAGCGGGCACTACGCATCAGGATGGCGGCTACGCCGAAACCGTGTCCCGGGGCATCAGGTTTCTCGTGGAGCGGCAACGGGCCGACGGCTCCCTCGCGGGGGATGCCGAGTTTTTTGCGGCGCTCTATTGTCACGGCATGGCGGCGATCGCCCTGGCGGAATGCTGCGCGATGACGGGTGATGCGTCGCTGCGGCCGCCGCTGGAGCGGGCGGTTCGCTACACGCTCTCCATGCAGAGCCCCGCCACCGGCGGCTGGCGGTATGCCGCAGGCGACAAGGGAGATACGAGCCAGTTGGGCTGGCAGGTGATGCTGTTGTCCAGTGCCCGCCACGCCGGCCTGTCCGGTTTCGAATCGGCGGAGGTCCGGGCCGGGGCATTTCTCCAGAGTGTCTCCTCCGGCCGAGCCGGCGGGCTGGCTGCCTATCGACCGGGCGAGCGGCCGAGCGTCGCCATGACGGCCGAGGCCTTGGCGAGCCGGTTGTTTCTCGGGCTGTCGCCCGATCATCCGTGCGTGGCCGAGGCGGTCGATCTGTTGGCCAGGACACCGCCCGACAGTCGCAGCCCCAATGCGTATGCCTGGTATTACGCCACGCTGGCTTCGTTTCACGTCGGTGGGCTGCAGTGGGAGGCCTGGAATCGGCACCTGCAGGCGGCATTGATGCCACTGCAGCGGCGGGATGCGAGCACGCTCGACGGCAGTTGGGATCCTGATCCGGTGTGGGGCGGTCATGGCGGCCGTGTCTATGCGACGGCACTCTCGGCGATGACGCTCGAGGTCTACTACCGGCACCTGCCGCTGCACCGGCGGCCCGCACCCATCGCCGCCGTGCCCGGCCAGCCGTCGCGGTGAAGGCCGACTGTTTTTGCGGCAGAATCGTCATCTTCCGGACGACGGGAATTTGACCCACAGACCCGCGGGGTTAGACTTGATTCGGTAGTCCCTTTCTCAGCATGGAGAGCCATCACGTGACCCCGCTGCTTGCATTCATGGGCCTCGGAACGGTCGAGTTGATGATCGTTGCCGGCGTGATCCTGCTCCTGTTTGGCTCACGGCTGCCGAAGGTGATGCGGTCGCTCGGCGAAGGGATCGTGGAATTCAAGCGTGGCGTACAGGGAATCGAAGACGATCCGCACGCGTCGCATGCCGACCGCTCGCACGAGGCCGGGCGGGTCGAGAGCCATCGCTGAAGAAGCCGCGGTAGTGCAACGTTCGCGGTTTCACCTGACGCCATTCTTTCCCGCAGCCTGAAGGCAACTCGATGTTTGGTCTCGGTCCTGTTGAGATCGTCGTGATCGGGGCGCTCGCCGTGATGCTGTACGGCAAGAAATTGCCCGAGGTGGGACGGTCGGTCGGCCAGAGCATCGCCGAATTGCGGAAACAGTGGGCCACGATCTCCCGCGATCTGGACGTGTCGGCCCATCTCGAGGGGCGTGATCCGCGGCCGGCCCGGCCGGCCCGGCGGTTCGACGACGAGGTGATCGGGGCTGCGAGCGTGTCGGCTCCCCGATTCGACCCGCCCACCGATTCGCCTGCCGTGTGAGGGCGGCCCATGAACCTGTCCCGCGAGTCCGCTTGGGTCTTCCGGGCCGTCATGCTCGTGATGGTTGCCGTGACCTCGGCCGTGGCATGGGCGACGGATGAAAAGGATGAGAAGCAGGAGGCGATCGCCGCCGATCGCGCCCTCCTGGCTGGCGAGTGGCGCGTGGTCGGTGTCGAGGCCAACGGCACCACCAATGCCGATCTCGGGGTGGCTCGCGTCACGGTCGTGAACGGACTCGACGGGACATGGAGCTTGTTGTCCAACGGAAAAACCATCGCCGAGGGAACGAGCACCATCGATCCGACGACCAGGCCGAAAACCATCGAGCTCAAGGGCATTCGTGGTTCGGTCGAGAACGCCCGCGGCAAGCGGTACCGCGGCATCTACGAGGTGCACGAGACGACCCGCAGAATCTGTTTCGTGCCCGCTGACAAGCCGTTGCCGGAAGCGTTCGCTGGAACGCGTGACAGCGGGCAGATTCTCGTGACCTTCGAGCGGGTGGTGTTCGAATAGGACCTCTGGCGGGTGTTCTTGCCGGCCGTATTTTCGGCACTTTGCGCCCGTCGAGTGCCGATGTAGACTTCCCCGGGTCGAGGTGATTCCCGTGCCGGGAAATGCGGTGTTTGTGATCGGTCGCATGTTGTGTCGGGCAGCTAGCTCAGTTGGTTAGAGCGCTACGTTCACACCGTAGAGGTCACAGGTTCGAATCCTGTGCTGCCCACTAGCAGGAGGCTTGGGCCAGTTTTGAAAACTGGCGCAATTCCCGATGAACCCGCGGTAGCCCGAGTGGTGGCCGCGGGTTCTGGCGTTTCGTGCGGCTCCGTGCCAGAACCTTCGGAAACATGCTGCGCTGTTGGTGGGCTGCACTTCGGACCGAGGTTTATCCCGACCGGATCCGGATGCAGGTGCTCGGCCTCCCGGTCGGCCTCGTCACGCCCGAGACCAACATCCACGGCAAGCGGCGGCACGGCATCGACTACACCGACCCGCGCCACCCGACGCCCGAGGCTTATGTGATGAGCAACGCCGACGAACGCACGGTCGACATGCCCCTCCGATTCCGGCTCTGAACCGGCCGCCACCCGCTTGGTCGGGCTGAGGGAGGCGAAACGGTTTGCCGGTCCCGCTCGGCAATCGGTATCATAGGCATATGCAAGGCTTCGACCGAATCACAATCGATCCCGCGGTGTGCACGGGCAAACCGTGCATCCGCGGTCTGCGGTTCCCTGTTTCTCGGGTTCTCGGACTGCTTGCCGCGGGCCAGAAGGCAGAGGAAATTCTTGCGTCGTATCCATATCTTGAGCCGGCCGACATCCGTCAGGCCCTCGAATACGCAGCTTTTCTCGCCGAAGACGAAAACCTCGAACTCACCCGCTAGGCGGCATGCGATTTCTCATCGACATGCCGCTCACGCCGTCGCTCTCTACGTTTCTGCGGGAGCACGGTCACGACGCCATCCACGCGGCTGACATCGGCGCCGCACACGCCGCAGACTCGACGCTGCTTCTGAGGGCTCGCGCAGAATCGCGTGTTGTCATCACGGCCGACCTCGATTTCGGGCGACTCATGGCGGAGGTGCCAGAGAAAAGCCCCGGCATCATTCTCTTGCGAGGCGGATCGTATTCCGACAAGGAAATGATCGAGTTGGTTCAACGCGTTTTACGCAGTGTCGAGCCTGAGCTGCTGGCCGAAAGCCTTGTCGTCATCGACCGCCATCGCATCCGCAGACGACAGCTGCCGATCATGTGACGTCGTCGTGATTCGGCGCTTGATGGGGTAAGGCTGACGACGACACACGCCGGCCGGACAGAGGCACCCCCGCGGTTCGACGGCCGCCCGCCTCTGGGACAACCTCGCCTGGTTTCTCGACCCGAAAGGATAGGTCGGCCAATGGCACTTCCGAAAGCATCGCGGAGTGGGGCGGATCATGAGGAGCAACAGCCGGAACCAATCGGGCTGGATGCGGTCCTCGCTTGGAGGTGCCGAGGAGCTCCCTGTGCACGCTCAAGGCCCCGGTTTATCCCGGCATTGGGCGCGCAGTTGCGTAACAATCGCTCCTTGTGCGCGGGCGAGCCGCCGGGTTGCCACCGTGCAGGCCGTGCAACCGCAGGCCAGGCCTGCAGTCCCCTGCCCCGCCCCGCCGCGCAGGTCCAAGCGTTCGTCGCGTGCCGGGCCGCCAATCCGACCGACAAGGCCGTCGGTCTGAGCCTTCACGCCGACGAACTGTCGCTGCCGCCCGTTCCCGCACGGCCCGCCCCGTTGGCCGGGGCATCGAGGCTGGACGAATACTTTGCGGGAATCTGCTGGCGATCGAAAGAGAGGTGTGCGATGTGGCGATGGCACATGCGGGTGCAGACGTGGACCTTGGCCTACCTCGGCACGATCCTCCTCTTTGCCACGGCCTACTTCCTGCTGCCGTCTGGCCAGTTCAGCCAGCGGCTTTCGCTCCTGGACGCGTTCTATTTCAGTGTCATCACGATCACGACCACGGGCTTTGGCGACATCACCGCCCGTGGCAACCTGGCAAAGATCTGCGTGAGCATCGAGGCCACGGCGGGCATCACGATCGTCGGGCTCTTCCTCGCCTCGCTGTGGCGCGAGTTCACGCAGCGGGTCGAGATAGCACAGGAGGCAAGACTGCTCAAAAGCCATCAGATGATCGGGCGTGCGACGCTTTTCCTCTACTGGCGGTACGTCGGGAGCACGGTCGCGGAATATCGGAGGCGGTCGGCCGAGCACAACCCGCTCACGGTCAGCAACCACGCCTTGCACGATTGGGCGGAACAATGCTTTGAAAATGAGGATCGGCTGCAAGACGACCTGCGGTATTTGCTCGCGAACGAAGTGATCGACGAATACACCGACGCGCGTCTCGCGGTGTTCAAGACGCTGTCGATGCTGCGAGCGTCCGGCGTTCGCACGGCGGTGCTCGGCATCGACCACGTCGGCCCGGATGCTCCCGCGGAGGTGTTCGCAAAACACGTCCACGACACGCTGGAGGCGTTGGAGGAACTGGACATCGCGATGGATCGGCTGTTGTCCGGGTCGGATGATTCGGCTGGGGGCGGCGATCAATGGCTCGCGGCCACAGGGCGATCCATCACCCGCGACGATGCCCGCGAGTCCATGGCATCGCGTGGTTAGAGCTGCGCCGCCAGCATCGACAGGCCCACGCCTGCCTCGAAGCCGATCCCGACGAGGTTATGCCATGAGCGGCTGCCATCCACTGCGGATGAGATGAGCCGTGCCAAGGCAGCCGTGCACCACGCTGCTCCAACAACGGCAAATGCAGGCACGGACTGCGCAACCAAGCACCCGATGCCCAGGCACATGAAAAAACCGCCGTACGTGGCACGAAACTCAGAGATGCCCAATGGCCCCTCGGGATGGATTCCAAGAACGCGGCTGACGGCGTGGGGGAGCAGCAAGCCGAGGCAGCCGATCGCCGCGGTCACAGCAGCTCCGAAGTTCGGCAACATCGTCATGCCGAGGGCATCCAGTTCTTAGCTCTCACGCTTGTTTCTACGGAACTCGAGAACGGGCCACACCTGCTGGATAACGTTCCGATGCGTTGCGCCCGGGCTCTGTGGAAATGGTTGTCGAAACTCGACTTGTGGCCGGTGGCTTGCCTTCCGGTTGGAGGCGTTCGCCGCATGCTCTGGCGGAGAACCGCCCGCCGCAGAGATGCCGGGAAGCGATTTTCCGTCACGCTCTCGCCTCCTTGGAATCGGCTCGCGGTACCGCGTAGCCGTAGCGGTCGAGGAACGGCCGCCATCGCCGAGCGATCTCGGCGACGATCCGCGGATCGTGCCGGTAGGTGCTGGCGCGGTACGTCTTCATCGCCTCCGCTTCCCGGGTGAGCGGCCCGCGCACCGCCTCGAACCCTCCGAGCGCCAGCCGGTCGTAGGCCTTCTCGATCTGGCCGACCGGATCGGCCACGAGATCCTCGTAACGAACCTCGTGCAACCGCTCCGGCGCCAGCGTGGCCCGATCCCGCTCGAAGGCGGCGTACATCTGCTCGAACGACTCGAACACGTACTCCTCGAGCCGTTCCCCCCGGTCCACCTGCAGCCCCTGCCCCTCGTCCAGTGATCGCCAGAGCCGCATCGTCGATCCGAAGACGGCGAAGGGATCGCGGACGACGTGCAGGAACCGCGCCTCCGGAAACATCTCCGCCAACACGCCCACGCGAGCCGTGTGCGGCGGACTCTTCAGCACCGGCCTGCGCGGATCGGCCACCGCCAGCATGCCCAGGAACCGGCGCAGTGTGCGCCGCCAGCGGTCGAGTTCGGCCGGAGTCAGCGTGGCCAGGTCGAGCGCCTCGGGGTGCGGACTGCTCGTGGCCGGAAACGCCATGCGGCGGTAGGGCGACGGGGCGCCCAGGTTCGTCAGCGCGAATTCATCCTCTTGCGGCTTGTCCAGGCTGACCGCCATGTCGTCCATCGGCCGCTTCGCGGGCATGATCCACGACACCGCGGGTGTCAGGAGTCGCTCCGTGATCAGGAAGTGGCTCGGCGAGTAGCACTGGTAATAGTTCGGACAACAAAACCGCGCATCACGCATGAACAGTTCGTGGAGCAGCGTCGTGCCTGATCGCCAGTGGCCGATGATGAAGAGCGGCGGCGGTGTCTCGGGCGGCGAGCGGAGTTCGCGACGGTAGACGGCCTCGCAGACGCGGGCGGCCACCGAGTTGAAGCCGGCGGCGGCCGTGATCGTCGCCACCAGTCCCCAGCGGCTCGGGCTCGCCCGCCACCGGTGCTCGTTGGCGAGCGACAGCCACACCCCCAGCGGCATGCCGTGCCAGAACCGCGGCGCCCACCAGGGCCAGGGCCGGATCGTGCCCTCGCGGTGCGGCTGTGCACCGGTGGCGGCCGCAGGCTGGCGGGGGGCATCCGCTGAGGTGGCAGGTGGCGAATCGCTCACTTGAAACAGGCTCCTGAAGACGGCGCACGCCGGCGCGGTCGCGGCGTCGTGGTATGGTACTCGCCTGAGGGCCCCGCCGAACACTCTCCCCCAGCCTTGTCGCCTGCCATGAAGCTGTTTCGCCACCGTGAAGACATCCTGCCCGTGCTCTGCATCGTGTCGCTCAGTCTGCTCGATCTGCTCGTCTTCTGCTTTGGGCACGGCGTCTGGCTGCTCGTGGCCTGGCTCGTGATCGTGATCGGCCCCAAGGCCTGCATCTGCTCCTGGAACCATCACCACCAGCATCTCTTCACGTTCCACCAGCCGGTTCTCAACCGCCTTCTCGAACTCTCCTACGCGTTCCATACGGGGATCACGACCAACGCCTGGATTCTCCACCACGTGCTCGGGCACCACGTGCACTATCTCGACCAGACGAAGGACGAGTCGGCTTGGAAGCGACGCGACGGCACGACGATGGGGGAACTGGAATACACCGTCGTCATCGCCCTCACCGGCTACCTGCGGGCGTTCCACGTGGCCCGCAGATACCCGCGCTACCAGTCGGGCTTCTTCGGCATGGGGCTCGTCGTGCTGCTCCTCCTGGGGGCGGCCTTCGCCTGGAATCCCCTGAACGCCCTGTTCGTGTTTGCGATCCCGATGGTGGCCGGGTACGTCATCACCTGCTGGCACACCTACTGCCATCACGCCGGCCTCGACACGCAGAATCCCTACGAGGCCTCCCACAACATCATGCACCGCTCGTACAACGTCCTCACCGGAAACCTCGGGTATCACACGGCGCATCACGTGAAGCCGAAGCTCCACTGGTCGAAGCTGCCGGAGTTCCATGCCACGATCGCCGACAGGATCCCCTCCCACCTCTACATCGAGCCGTTCTTTCCGATGAATCTCCTGCCGGCTGGAGACAGCCGGATGCCGGGTCAGGCGTAGGGGGAGGCCTGCGGACCTGCCGCCCTACCCGCCCGGGCTCGGTTGTCCGCCTTGCCCGGGAAAGCCTCGGCATTCAGCCCGCGAACCCCGGGCGCCCCTGCGGCCCCCGCCCCCCGATTTTGGGCTGTCTGGCGGCCGGTGTTGTCGGCGGCTGGGCAACATGGTAGATATTCCGAACAGTACGACTGACCTCGTCCGCACTCCAGTCCGTTCGGGAGCTTGGGTTTGTGCATCCGGCGATGGTCGCTGAGTCGAATTTCATGCGATTTGAGCTCCCGATTCTCTGAGGTTCTTTTTTATGTCCCGGAAGATTTACGTGGGAAACCTGCCCTGGTCGACCACGTCCGCCGATCTTGAGGCGATGTTTTCTCCCCAC
>JBILWX010000137.1:0-8392 GCA_044369655.1 Pirellulales bacterium | reverse complement strand
AGATGGGCCATTCCGTGACGATTTCGCGGGCCGTGCTCGAACATCCGAACCAGATCGCCGCCAAGGCCGTGACGAACATCGTCGTGGCCATGTTGACCCCCACCTTGGGCCAGAGCTCGAGCGTGGGGGCGTGCCGCACCGCCTTCGAGAACACGGCCGCGATCAACAGCCCCACGATCGGTGCCTGCGCGATCAGCACGGCTGTGTTCCAGCGGTCGGCGGCCTTCACCGCCAGTGTTCGCCGCACGAGCGTCCACCACTGCGTGAGCGGCGCGGTCACCCGCGGCAGCGGCGGCGTGCGGCCCGCGGCGGCCGCCGCATACCGTCCACTGCGCCGGTCGACCCAGATCGATTTGGCCACCGACTGCTGCCATTGCCTTACCCAGTCGTTCACGGGTCGCGTGGCCAGTCCACGAAGCAGGCCGTCGACGTTGGTCGCCGGCGCGGCGCCCGGCACGGGGGGCTCGAAAAATGCGACCGCGTCGGGCCAGGCCCGGCCGTACCAGGCCAGGCGGCCAATCTGCCCGGTGGAGGCGTCTCTGGCGATCACGGCCACCGCGTCGAACTTCTGGAAGGTGTCGAGGCTCGGCTGGTGGATGGTGACGAGGATCGTTTTGCCCGTGTCTGCCAGCTTTCGCAGCAATTCGATCACCGACAGGGTGTCGGTGCTGGAGAGACCGGAGGTGGGCTCGTCGAGGACGAGAATCGGCGGGTCGGTGAGCAGCTCCATCGCGAGGTTGACCCGCTTGCGTTGGCCACCGCTCACGCCCCGCTTTCGCTGGTCGCCCACCCGGGTCTGCTCCGTGCCCGTGAGGCCGAGCTGCGTGATCACGGCCCGGATGCGGCTTTCGATCTCAGCATCGGTCGTGTCTGGGGGCAGGCGGAGCCGTGCGGCATACCAGAGCGCCTGCCAGACGGTGAGGTCGGCGTGGAGAATGTCGTCCTGCGGCACGTAGCCGATCCGGCCGCGGAACAGGTCGAAGTGGTCGTGCAGGTCGAGTCCGCCCACGACGATCCGGCCGGCCGCCGGCATGACCTGCCCGTTGAGCACGGAGAGCAGCGTGCTCTTGCCGGCGCCGCTGGGGCCCATGATTGCCACCATCTCGCCCGGCTGCACGACGAGCGACACGTCTTCCAGCAGCCGCCGACCCGAGGCCTCGACCGACACGTCGGCCGCCTCGATCACGTCGGCCGGTGCGTGGACCGGTTCGAGCGACAGCCTGTCGGAGGAGAGCTGGAAGCGGCGCTCGCCGACCTGCACGATCGACCCGGGGCCGATCTCCACGGGCCGCTCGATCCGCCTGCCGTCGACGAAGGTGCCCGCCATGCTGCCGAGGTCCCGGACGATGACGCGGCCCTGCTCGTGGGTGACCGACGCATGCAGGGCCGAGACGGCAGGATGGTCGATGGCGACATTCGCGCCGGCTCGCCGACCGAAGGTGACCATCGACGCCGGCTCCAACTGGATTGCGTCACCAGCCGACGGCAGCGGCTGCGTCCGTTCCAGCAGGTCTCGCAGACTGCTGGGCGGCAACGGCGTCGACCCGACGGTGATCTGGTCTTCGAGGGTGATCGACTCCCGCTCGATGCGCCGGGGGGGCGTGCCGACGAACGTGCCGTTGCGGCTGCCGAGATCCTCCAGCCAGAGGCCGTCGGGCTCGACGACCACGCGGGCGTGGCGGGCCGACACGCCCGCGTCGTGGAGCACCAGGTCGTTGCCGGGAGCACGGCCGATGAGCACGATCCTGGGCGGAAGCCGGTCGGCGCGGCTGCGGGTGGCTGTCGTCATGACACCGGTTGCAGGTCGGTAAAAACGAAGGTCCGTCGCACGCCGTGCTTTCCTTCAGCCTTGGAGGGTACGCTTCCGGGCTGGATTCTGCAAAAATTCGGTAGAGGAGTTATCGGCATGCGGATCAGCTTCACTCAATCGGGCGGTTTCGTCGGGGCCGTGAGCGGCTGCCGCATCGACACCGCCGAACTTGACCCCGCCTCCCGGCGGGAGGCCGAGGACCTGGTGGCGGCGAGCGGCCTGACCGAGTCGTTCGAGCGGTTCTCACCGGCCGCCCGCGATCGTCGGCAGTACGAGATCACCATCGAGGCGGACGGGCGATCGCTCTCGATCGTCTGCGACGAGAGCAGTCTGCCTGCCGCCGCGCGACCGCTGGTCGGCTTTCTTGCCGCCCGCTCCCGGCCGCAGCGGCCCGACGCCTGAGAATCGGCCTCTTTCCACGGAAGGACACCTGCTGCATGAGTCCGTCCCCCGACGACCACGCGATCTGGGCCCGGCTGCCGCCCGGCACGCATGGGTACGTGGCGGAGCTGCTGGCGGCCCAGCCGGTGGATGTGCGGGTGAGCCGCCCGCGCCGGACGAAATTGGGGGATCACCGGGCCCCGTCGGCCCGGCATCGTCGCCACCGCATCTCGGTGAACGACGGCCTCAACCCCTACGCATTCTTCACGACGCTGCTTCACGAGATCGCCCATGCCGCCACCTGGGAGCGGCACCGGCCATGGCCACGGCGGCGGCTGCGGCCGCACGGGCTGGAATGGAAGGCCGAGTTCGAGCAGATCCTCCGGCCGGTGGTAGCCGGCCGCCTGCTGCCCGAGGATGTCGGCGCGGCGCTCGAACGGTCGATGCGGAATCCGGCCGCGGCGACCTGCAGCGACCGCTCCCTGATGCTGGCACTGGCCCGCTACGACACGGTCGACGCCGCGATCGTCTTCGTCGAGTCGCTGCCTGCCGGCACGGTCTTTCGCACCGATGACGGCAGGCAGTTTCGACTGGGGCCGCGGCTGAGGAGCCGCTACCGATGCATCGAGCAGCGGACGGGCCGCGAGTATCGGATGCATCCGCTCTGCCGCGTGACGCTCGTGGCGGACCCTGCGGGCCGGTTCTGACTGGCGTTACCGGCGGGCGCTCGGCTGCGTCGTGCGGCCGTGCCGTCGGCGAACCGAGTTGCCATAGACGTGCAGCGGACGGTTGGGCCGCTTTTCGATCGGCAGGTTCTTGATCTGGTCGCGCTCGCTGCCAAACGTGATCACACGCGGATCGAAGCTTTCTCCGACCGCCGGGGCGGTCGATGCGGCCGCGACGGCTGCCACGAAAAGGACTCTGAGCGTGTGCATGGACCGACTGGCTCCTTGGGGATGAGGGGAGAGTGCCCGGCGAATTCGCCTCGTGGGTCGACGCCGACACCACCTCCTGTTGCATCGGATGCAACTGCTGGCGAACCTGTCTGCGCGGCCGGGTGCCGCACGTTTTGGCATATTCGGCACGAGCGCACCAGCCGCGGCCGTCGGTCCCCGCTCCCGGGTGGTGGCCGTCGGCACGGCCGGAACGGTCTCGGTATGCTTTCGCACTGCGGCCCCGGTGAGAGGCGGGCCTCGGATGGCGGACGGAGGGTGGCCGATGCCTGCTCGGGTCATGCAGGCAGGGACGCATCAGCGTGGGAGGAGGCTTGGGATGGCGAGGTTTCTGGTGATCGCGATCGTGCTGCTGGCGTGCCGTGCCGCCACGGCGGAGGAGCGGGCAAGCGGGTTTGCCGGCGGCCGCTGGGTCGATCTCACCCACCCGTTCGACGAAAAGACGATCTATTGGCCCACGGAAAAGGGGTTCCGTTTCGAACCGGGTGCGAACGGACCGACCGCGAAGGGCTACTACTACGCCGCGAACCGGTTCACGACGGCCGAGCATGGCGGCACCCACCTCGACGCGCCGCGGCATTTTTCGGCCACCGGCCAGACGGCCGATGCGATCCCGATCGACCGGCTCGTGGGGGAGGCGGTCGTCGTCGACGTGACGCAGCAGGCCGCAGCTGATCCCGTCTACGAGGCGACTCCGGACGATTTCGTGGCCTGGGAGGCACGCCACGGGCGACAACTCGTGGACGTGATCGTGCTGCTCCGCACCGGCTGGGCGGCGCGGTGGGACGACCGTTCCGCCTATTTCGGCACGGAGCAGGTTGGCCCCGAGGCGGTGGCAAAGCTGCGGTTTCCGGGGCTCTCGCCGGAGGCGGCGAAATGGCTCGTCGACCACCGTCGGATCCGCGCGATCGGCATCGACACGGCCAGCATCGACCACGGTCCGTCGACCCACTTCGGGGCGCACGTCGTTCTTTGCGGTGCCAGCGTGCCGATCTTCGAAAACCTCGCCTCACTCGCCGGCCTGCCGGAAGAGGGGGCGTTCGTCGCCGCCCTGCCGATGAAGATCGCCGGCGGCAGCGGCGGTCCGCTGCGGGTCGTGGCCCGGCTCCCGGACGCCGTCGATTGACGCGCCGGGCTTCGATCGTGAATAACGTGGCGTCGATCATCCGGAACAGCGTTCACCAGGAGACACTTTCATGGCAGGCAAGAAGATCGTCATGCGGACCGGCGAGGCCCTCGTGGAGGCCGACGAAGCGTGGAGCGCGGCCGAGCCGGAAGTGGTGATCGGCGAACTGGACGGCCCCGTTGGCTACGCGATCGCCAATCTCATCGGCGATCAGGTGAAGGGCCACACCCGCGTCTGGGCGATCCTCAACAGCGACGTGCAGGTGCGGCCCGCCACGCTGATGGTGAGCAAGTACACCGCTCCGAATGCCCGCTACACGAACATCCTCATGGGCACCGTGCAGGCGGCGATCGCCAATGCCGTGCTCGACAGCGTCCGCGAGGGGGCCATCCCCAAGGGCAAGGTGAACGACATCGGCATCATCGTGGCGGTCTGGCTCGATCCCTCCGTCGCCGATCCCAAGACGAAGGTCGACCACGACGTGCTGTTTCAGACGCACCGGGAGGCGACGCTCAAGGCGATCGGCAAGGCGATGCGAAACGAGCCCTCGATCGACTGGCTGCTCAAGAACCAGAAGAAGGTCGGGCACTATTTTCACGACCTCGCCAAGTCTGGCGGGATCTGAGGGTTTCACGACCTCGCCAAGTCTGGCGGGATCTGAGGGTTTCACGACCTCGCCAAGTCTGGCGGGATCTGAGGGCTTCACGACCTCGCCCGGGCCGCCAGGAGCGGCGGCGCTTTCGTCGCCGTCGCGAGCGGACTCTTGCGGCCGAATTCGTGGTCGATGGCGAATTTCGCCATCTTCATCAGCCGCTCCATGTCGAGTGGCGGGCACGGGAGGTGACCGGTGACGGCAGCCGTGCGGGAGCGGTCGAACGTCGGGTCGTTCCGCAGATAGCTCCTGTAGATGTCGAGCTGCGTGCCGAGATTGTCGGCAAACCACTGCTCGTCGCACAGGTCCGGATCGTCCGGCGACGCGTCCTGTGAGTAGGTCTCGACAGCCTGCTGGATGAGCCGGCCCACCGTGTCCATCGCGAGCGGTTCCGGGTGCGTGAGGTGGTAGGTGACGCCCCTGGCGGATGGCGTTTGCACCGCGTGGGCGATCACGGCCGACACCCAGTCGACCGGCACGAAGTTCTTGGTGTCGTTGAGCGCCACGCCGATCAGCCCCAGCAGGGCGGGGCCGCTCGTCGTGCCTTTCGTGACCCGCGTGAGCAGCGTGTGGCCAAGCCGCAACGCGGCGAACAGGCCGTGGTAGGTCGAAGTCCACCCGGTGCTCGAGTCTCCCACGATGATCGATGGACGGTAGATGGTGGCCGTGTCGAGAAATCCGTCGGCGGAGGCCGTCGCGGCACGGACGATCTTCTCCGCTTCCACCTTGCTCCGTTCGTAGTCGTTGCCGAAGTCCTGGCCGACGTCGAGGTCATCCTCCTTGATCAGGCCCGAGCGGAGGCCGCAGACGTAGGCCGTGGAAACGTGATGAACATGCCGCAGTCCGGTCTCACGGGCCAGCGCCAACGCGTGGTTCGTGCCGATGACATTCGTCCGCCAGGGCTCGGCGTCGCGGTCGGAGCCACGGAACGTGAGGCTGGCGGCGTTGTTGAGCAGTTCGTCGCAGTGGCGTTTCACCCAATCGCGGGCGTCGGCCCCGAGGCCGCAGTGCGGCTGCCTGAGATCGCCCTCGAGCACGACCGGCCTTTCGAGTCGCCTGCCGAGCGTCTCCTCCCAGTGGACCACGATCGCTTCCACGCGGGCGGCGGCGGACTGCTTCCGGCTGCCGCGGGCGACGACGGCGACGTGGCGGCCGTCGAGAAGCAGATCCCGGATGAGGTAGGAGCCGAGCAGACCGGTCGATCCGGTGACGAGCAGTGATTTCGGGGCGGCGGCTTTCAGGATGGCACTCGGCTGGCTAAAAGGACGAAACGCAACCGCCGGGAGCATAGGGCATGCCGCCATCGTCGCTCAAGCTGCCGCCTGCCGTACGCCCAGGCCGAGTGCATCGCGGCAGTGGCGGATGCTTCGCTCGAGCTCGGCGAGCTGGTATTCCTGCTCCGCCTTCTGTCGGCCCTCGCCTGCCGGCGGCACGAAGGGGCCGATTCGACGGCCTTTCCTCGCCATCGCGAGCAGGCCCGCCAGATCCGCCGCGTGGGCGTCGGGGTACCCGCGCCAGAAGTTCCGGTCGTAGATCGGGAAGGAACGTGAAAAGCCCGAGATCGTCTCGATGTGCACGGTCACCCCCGGGCATGACTGTTCGAAGAGATCGAAGAAGGCGGGGAGATCGGCGCATCCCTCGCCCATCGCCGTCCACTGCGTGGTGATGCCGTCGGCTGATTCCCAAACCATGGTGTCTCGCAGGCTCGTCGTCAGCACGTGGGGAGCCAGGGTGGCCAGGGCCGAAAGCGGATCCTCGAGCGCCCAACAGGCGTTGCCTGAGTCGAAATTCACGCCGACGAAGTCCGGCCCGGCAGCCTCGACGAGCATCTTCAATTCCCGTGACTGCATGTCGCCGGCGTGGTTTTCCACCGCGATCTTCACGCCGCTGTCGATCGCCCTGGCTCGCTGGGCTTTCAGCACCTCGACCGTGTCGGCGATCCGCGCCCGGATCCCGCCGTCGGAGAGCCTGTCTTCATGATTGCCGAGGATCACGCGAAAGGCCTTCGAGCCCAGAGCCTTTGCCATGCGGATGCCGAGCGCGAGGTGTTCCTCGGCGCAGCCCCAGTCGTGCTTGAACGTCTTGGACGACGGGCAGATGCTCCACGAGCCGAGCGCGATGGCGATGCCGCGATCCTCGCCATACCGGCGGATGTCGGCGAGCGAGGCGTCGTCGAGCCGGCCCTCGAAGGGGCCGAAATCGGTGATGAAGAGCGAGTCGCAGCGCAGTTGTTCCGCGTGGTCGATGAGCTGTCGCGCGTTCCACTTCATGGCCCGGACGGCGAAGTTGTCGAACCCGAGCGGAATGCCGCGGCGGCGGACGTCGGCGGCTGCGAGCGGTGCGGCTGCGACGGCGGCGACGGTCGAGAGAAATCCCCGGCGCGATGCGTGCCATGGTGACATGAATTTTCTCCGCTTCACAGTTTGGGCTTGGCGGGGGTGGATGGCGGCAGGAAGTTCACGACGCCCTTCGGCTTGATCGTGCGGACGAAGACCTTGTCGCCGCAGGTGGCCAGGAGCGTGGTGAAGTCCGGCCCGCCGAAGCAGAGGTTCGAGAGCTTGCCGTTGGGCGTGGGAATGATGCAGTTGACCCGGCCCGCCTGATCGCAGACCTGGATGCCCATTTTCGTGGCCACCCAGAGCCTGCCGTCACGGTCGACCCGGAGCCCATCGGCGCCGCTGTCGTCGGCCGTGTCGGGCACGTGGAGGTGGTAGAACCGCTGCTTGTTGGCGAGCGTGCCGTCGGCGTTCACCTGGTAGCTGTAGACCCAGTGGCTGCGGCTGTCGGCCACGTAGAGCAGACTCTGGTCGGGCGACAGGCAGAGCCCGTTCGAGAACTTCAGGCCGGTGTCGACGATCGTGTCGGTGAACGTGCCGCCGTCGGCCGGCTTGAGGCAGTGGATCCTACTCGGCGACTTTCCATCCCAGCCCGGTTCGGTGACGTAGACCACGCCGGCAGCGTTCACGACGACATCGTTTCCCCGCCAGCCCTGCACGAGCGTGGTCGGCCGCTTTTCCGCATCCCAGGCGAGGATCGCCATGTCGCCTCCGCTGGCCGCCACGAGCCGGCCGTCGGGCGAGAAGCTCTGCCCGTCTCCCTTGCGTGAATCTGCGAGCCAGACCTCCGCCTTCCAGTCGGGCGTGACGCGATAGGTTTTCCCAGCTCCCACGTCGTTGAAGAACAGTTCGCCGTTGGCGTTGGCGGCGGGGCCTTCGGTGAACGTGTATCCCTCGCCGACGAGCCGCCACTCCTCCCCCGGAACAAGAAGCTCCTGCAGCTGCGGACTCCCCGCCCCCTTGGCCACCGGCTGCGGCCAGTTCTGCCAGAGCCAGGCAAACGCCTCGGGGAACAGCTCCGTGGCATGGTTGTTGTTGTGGCCACCGTCGCCCCAGGCATGCCGCACGTCGTATCCGGCGAAGGCGAGCGATCGTTGCATGGCCTGATTGGCCATCCACCAGTCGCCACCGTAG
>JBILWX010000045.1:0-26273 GCA_044369655.1 Pirellulales bacterium | reverse complement strand
CCTCGCCGCCGCCCCGGAGGGCCGGCAGACGATCTTCTTCTCCGCCACGATCTCACCGCCGATCCAGGCGCTCGTCCGGGAGCATTCCAAGGACGCCGCCACCATCAAGATCGCGCAGAAGTCGGTGAGCGGCCCGCCGCTCGTGGATCAGGTCTACCACGAGGTTCGGCACCATGCGAAGCTCGACGCGCTCGTTCGCGTCATCGACTTTCACGACGTGAAGAGCGGCGTCATCTTCTGCAACACCCAGCGGATGGTCGATGAACTGGCCGATGCGCTCATCGGCCGGGGCTACTCGGCCGAGCGGCTCCATGGCGGCATGGCGCAGGCCCAGCGGACCCGCGTGATGCAGAACTTCAAACGGGCGGCGTTCGCGTTTCTGATCGCCACCGACGTGGCCGCCCGCGGCATCGACGTCAACGACCTGGAACTGGTGGTGAACTACGACCTGCCCTACGACGCCGAGGACTACGTGCACCGCATCGGCCGCACGGGCCGCGCGGGCAAAAAGGGGAAAGCGGTGACGCTCGTGTCGGGGGCGGCCATCTACAAGCTGCAGTCGATCGAGCGGTTTTTGCGGACGAAGATCCGCCGCGAGCACGTGCCCTCGCTGGCGGCGGTCGAGGACCGGCGGTCCGACGCGCTCTTCGACAAGATCACCGCGGCCCTCGAAGCGGGCGGCTTCGCCCGCCGGGCCCCGCTCGTGGAGCGGCTCCTCGAGCAGGGCCACACGCCGACCGACGTCGCTGCCGCGATCCTGCAGCACTTCGCGCCGGCGAGCGAGGAGACCGTCGAGGTGGAGCCGGTGCACCGCCCCGAGCAGCGGCGGTCGCACGAGCGGCCGGAGGGACCCCGTCGCCATGACCGGACGGAGCGACGCCCCGGGCCAGGGGGCTACGGCCCGAAGAAGCGGAAGTTCGCCCCCGTGAATGGCCCCCGGTTCGGCAAGCCGCATGGCGGCAAGAAAAAGGGCAAGCCCCCGGGTGGCAAGCCGGGGAAGTGATGTTCTCGCTATTCCGCGCGGTAGCTCGGAAAGTCGGTATAGCCGGCGGCTCCGGTCGGGGCATACCACGCGGCCATGTCGGCCGGCTTCGCCAGCGGCCAGCCGTTGGCGAACCGCTCTGCCAGGTCGGGGTTGCTGATGTAGGGCCGCCCGAAGGCGATCAGATCGGCCAGCCCTGCTGCAATCGCGGCCTCGCCCGATGCCTGCGTGTAGCCACAGTTGCCGATCAGCGGGCCGCGAAACACGCGGCGGAACTCCGCGAGCGTCATCGGCTCGCCGAGCTGGTGAAACCCGAATCCCAGGCCGTCCATCACATGCAGGTAGGCCAGGCCGAAGGCGTCGAGCTGATTGGCGGCATACGTGAACTGCTCGCGGAAGTCGGGGGAACCCATGTCGTTGAACCCGCCGTTGGGAGCGAGGCGGACGCCCACTCGACCGACTGGCCACTCGGCCGAAACGGCCTCGACCACCTCCGCCAGAAAGCGGAAGCGGTTCTCGACGCCGCCACCGTAACGGTCGGTGCGGTGATTGGTCTTCGACTGCAGGAACTGGTCGATGAGGTACCCGTTGGCCGCGTGGATCTCCACGCCGTCGAAGCCGGCCAGCCGGGCCCGGGCGGCCGCCCGGACGTAGTCGGCGACGACACCTGCGATCTCGTCGGTATCGAGGGCCCGCGGCGTTTCATAGGGCTGTTTTCCCTGCGGCGTGTGGATGCCGTCGCCTTGGATCGCGATGGCGGAGGCCGATACCGGCAGCCTGCCGCCGTGGAAGCTCGAATGAGAGGCCCGCCCCATGTGCCACAGCTGCAGGAAGATCCGGCCGCCTCGGGCATGGACGGCGTCGGTCGTGAGCCGCCAGCCCTCCGTCATGGAGTCTGTATAGATGCCAGGCGACTCGAGCCAGCCGTTGGCCTGCTCGGAGATGGTGGTGGCCTCGGAGACGATCAGCCCGGCCCCGCTGCGCTGGGCATAGTACTCGGCCATCAGCGCATTGGGGATCCGCGCGGCGCCGGCACGTGACCGGGTGAGCGGCGCCATCACGACACGGTTGGGCAGCGCGAGGTCGCGGAGCCGAAACGGCTGGAGAAGTGGCGAGGGAGTCATGCCGGCTGGTTTCCTTTCGTGACGAGAACCGTCTGCCGCCCCCCACTAGAGCGCGCGGCGGTGTTTCTTTCGCGGTCGGAAGGCGGGCGGCGTCGGAGCGGCGGCAGTGGCCGTGCCCCCAGACCGTGCCTCTCCCTGCGGGGCCTCGCTGCGCGGCCGGCGCGAGCCCTGTGCCCCGTGCCGCTGCTGCCCGCCGGACGAGCGGCGGCCAGTGTCGCGGCCTCCCCTGCCCCGTGACGAACCGCGCTGGCCGTCCCGGCCGTGTCCAGCGCTCCCCTGCGGGGATCGCGAACCGCCACCGCGTCGTTCCCTGGGCTCGCTTGCCGCCTCCACGTGCGGCAGCTCCGGCAGATCGTTGCGGACCGGAATCGCCTTGCGCAGCAGCCGCTCGATCGCCTGCAGCCGCGGCCGCTCCTCGTGGTCGCAGAGGGACACCGCCTTACCCGTCATGCCCGCCCGGCCCGTGCGGCCGATGCGGTGCACGTAGGTCTCCGGCTCGTGCGGCAGTTCGTAGTTGACCACGTGCGAGACGTTGTCGACGTCGATACCGCGGGCGGCGATGTCGGTCGCGATGAGCACCGGGGGGTGCTGCGACTTGAAGGCCGCGAGCGCTTTCTCCCGCTGGTTCTGGCTCTTGTTGCCATGGATCGCCGCCGCCCGGATGCCGGCCTTGTCGAGATCCCGCTGCAGCTTGTCGGCCCCGTGCTTCGTCCGCGTGAAGACGATCACGCGGGCCATGCCCTCGGTCGAGAGCAGGTGCACAAGCAGGTGTCGCTTCTGCCGCTGGGCCAGGAAAAACACCGACTGTGCCACCGTCTCGGCCGGCGTCGACTGCGGCGTAGTCTTCACCTCGAGCGGATCGCGGAGCATCGAGTCGGCCAGTTGCCGAACCTCGCTGGGCAGCGTCGCGGAGAAGAAGAGCGTCTGCCGGTCCCGCGGCAGCATGCCGACGATGCGGCGGACATCGTGGATGAAGCCCATGTCGAGCATGCGGTCGGCCTCGTCGAGCACGAGGTATTCCACGGCCCGCAGGTCGACGAACTTCTGCTGCACGAGGTCGAGCAGCCGCCCAGGCGTGGCGACCAGCACATCCACGCCCTTGCTCATCGCCGTCTCCTGCGGCCGCTGGCCGACGCCGCCGTAGATCACGGCCGACTTCAGGTGGGCGTTGCGACCATAGACTCGGAAGCTGTCGTGGATCTGCCCCGCGAGCTCGCGGGTGGGCGCGAGCACGAGCACGCGGCAGCGCCGGGCCGTCCGCTCCCGCGGGGTGGCCATCATCCGCTCGATCAGCGGCAACGCGAAGGCGGCCGTCTTGCCGGTGCCGGTCTGCGCGCAGCCGAAAAGATCGCGGCCGGCGAGCACGTGCGGCACGGCCTTCGCCTGGATCGGCGTCGGCACGGTGTAGCCCTCGGCTTTCAGCGCCTTGAGCACCGGCTCCGTCAGTCCCAAACTCTCAAACGTCGTCATGTTCAATCTGTCCTTCGAAAAAATGTCGTTCTGATCTGCATACGGGCCGTCGATCGCGACAGCCGCGGTAAGCGCAGGGGCCGTGGGACGAGCCCACGGTACGGCCATGCCCGGTAAGGCGATGGCAGAAAGCCCTTCTCCCATTGCAGGGACGCACCACACCCGAGGTCTTGCACGCCTGGAGTTCAGGGGCAAGCGACACGGCCGCGAGGCCGTGCGGTGTGGCGGAGGGGGCAAGTAGAATTTGAAGGATTCAGCGAATCGGATGCGGAAAACACCGCAGCCGACCGCTCTCACCACCTCGTTACACTGCCAAGTATACCTTCCGGCCGCCTCAGACGCCAGTTTGCTGTTCGGGCGTTGCAGGTAGCGGGCGGTTCAGGGAGATTGGAGCTTCATCTACGGAGGCGATCGCATGCAGGATGACGGTGAGCACTTGTGGCACGGTACGGCCCGGGAACTGCTTCCCTGCTGGTTCACCGATCGCATCCTGTCGGAACCCGGCAGGTTCGGGGCGTTGCTCGATACCCGGCAGGTGCTGATCATCGACGCCATCAAGGCCGTTCGGCAGGGCCCGAATGGCATCGTGTGGCTGGATGTCGAACTGGTCATTCCGTACCGTAAGGACGGGTTTCCATGGGGGCATTTTCCGGTGCTCAAATCCTCCGGTCCCGATCGGGCGACCTGCTCCATCAACGCCTCCCACATCGTGGCGGTGGTGGAAGTGGATACCTGGGAACTGCCCCCACTCGAGCCACAGTCCGACTCCTGAGAGCAGGAATCTGCTGCCACGCAGGGCTTTCTGCCGGTCGCCACCCGGGCCAAAACCTGGACCACAACCTGGACCCAAACCTCGATCTCGAGCGGGAAAAAGGCGCAGGCCAGGGGGGCTGAAGGGTGGGCTGGAGATGGGCCGGCGGTTGGCCTTGGGTATTTCCCACGGCCGGCTTATCCTTGGCGAACTGCGGCAGACAGGAGGTCGGCCGCAACGTCGATGGCACGGTCAACCCGCCTGGGAAACTCACGGATGAGTCCTGCTCTCGCAATCGTCGAGGATCCCTGCGCTGACGGCGTGATCGTCGAGACCGTCGCGCTCCTGCCGCCGCCCGTTCCGATGGCGGATGCCGCTCTGCCTCCCGAACGTCCGGGAAGAAAGCTGTCGATCTGCCTGATCAATCCCAGGTTCGAGCCGTCCTACTGGGGATTTGATTTCGCGCTGCCGCTCTATCCGGGCGACAAGCGGAGCACGATGATCTCGGGCTCGCTCTCGGCGCTGGCCGGCATGTGCGGTGATCACGACGTGACGCTCGTGGATGAGAACGTCGAAGAGATCGATTGGCCGTCGCTCTCCGGCTACGACATCGTCGGCGTGACCGGGATGATCGTGCAGAAGGAACGCATGCGGCAGATCCTGCTGCGACTGCGGGAGATGAAGGTCCTTACGGTCGTGGGCGGTCCGCTGATGTCGGTGCAGGAGGAGTTTTTCGAGGGGCTCTGCGACGTGAGCTTCATCGGCGAGGCGGAAACCACCTGGCCACGGTTTCTTCACGATTTTTCACACGATCTCGCGACGGACACGCGGTACGAGCAGGCGAAGCCCACCGACATGACCATGGTGCCGCGGCCGCGGTTCGACAAGCTCAAGGTCGGTCGCTACGCCTCGGCGGCGCTGCAGTATTCACGGGGCTGCCCATTCCAGTGCGAATTCTGCGACATCATCGTGATTTACGGCCGCAAGCCGCGGGTGAAGAAACCCGAGCAGCTGGTCGCCGAACTCGACGACCTGCGACGGGCCGGCTTTCATTCGGCCTTCATCGTCGACGACAACTTCATCGGCAACAAGAAGAAGGCGAAGGACCTGCTCGAGCAGATCGTGCCCTGGATGGAGGAGCACAAGTATCCGCTGCGGCTCACCACCGAGGCCAGCATCGATCTGGCCGACGACCCGGAACTGCTCGACCTCATGTACCGCGCCAACTTCCGCAGCGTGTTCATCGGCATCGAAACGCCCCGCATGGACTCGTTGAAGGAGACGAAGAAGTTTCAGAACGTGCGGGGCGACTCCCTCGAGGCGAAACTGGCGAGGATCCAGGCCGCGGGGCTCGACATCAACGCCGGATTCATCGTCGGCTTCGACAACGACGACAAGGCGATCTTCGAGGATCAGTTCCGGTTCATCCAGGACAACGGGATCACGCTCGCCATGGTCGGCATGCTGCAGGCGATTCCCAGCACGCCCCTTTACAAGCGGTTGGAGGCGGAGGGACGGCTCGTCGAGGAAGACCCCAGTTGCAACTTCGTGCCGAAGCAGATGACCCGCGATGAACTGCGGCAGGGCTATTGGGACCTCGTCACGCGACTCTACAGCCCGGCGGCCTACCTGGAACGCTACTTCAAGGTGTGCGAATCGAAAGAGTATCTCGAGCGGCGGGCCGCGATCTGCCGCAAGGCGGGCGAAGGAAAAGCCCTGCCGACGCTCGCCTACGGCCTCACGCTCCTGTGGAGCTTGTTTTGGGCGCTGGCCCATGACGGCTCGCTCTGGAAGGTGGGGGCGGTCTACGCCAGGTTTTTCTTCGGACAGAGGGTGGTGTCGCAGCGTGGCATCATCGGCTTCGCGCAGTTCATGAACCGCTGCGTGACACACTGGCATTTCTACAAGTTCACGCGCGAGGCGACGGCCGGCAGGCTGCGGGCGTACAACACGGTCTGAATCGCGGTGCCCGTCATCGGCGGTCGCGCGACATCATCTCGGCGGTGCCGTCAGCCTCGTACCGCACGGTTCCCGGTTCCCAGGCAATCTGGACGGGATTGCCGAGGATGAGGTCGGCGATGTTGAAGCGGGCGAGCCGACGGAGGCCGGCGTAGGCGACGGTCGGTCGGGCGTTGACCTCGATGAGCGTGTCAGTCTCCGCGGTCGCGCCGAGGACGAGGTCGATTCCCACGTAGCCGCGTAGACCGGGCAGGTGCGGAAGCGCGTCCAGGCCGAGGCGGATCGCCCGCCGTTCGAGATCGGCCTCGAGAGGCATTTGGCCACCCGAGTAGTCGAGCCGGCCGGATCGCGACGCGAGGCCATCGGCAAGTTGCACCGCCTGCAGCCCGGCGCGGAGCGGAATCGGCAGTCCGGCAGCGGGCAGGATGAAGGCCACGCTGGCGGCGAGTCCGTGCACCCGTGGCTGGACGAGCCAGTCATCGCGGTGCGGGAGCCGGGCGATGTCGGCGGCGGTGCGACAGACGAAGGTGTCGATGCATCCGGCGCCGTGGTTGGGCTTCACCACCACTTCCCCATGGTGGGCGAGCATGTCATCGAGAGTCGTGAGGCCGAGGCAGCTGGTGGGCACGCGGATGCCCGCGGCGGCAAGCCGCCGGCCGAGCGCATGCTTGTCGCTGAGTGCCCGCACCGTCCCGCTCGGCGTACCGAGATTCACGACCCCCGCACGCTCCACACGCTCGAGTACCGAGGGGAGCAGGTCGTCGAACTCCGGCGCGATGACGAGAGCGGCGTCGGTGTCTCCGAGTGCCCGATCGAAGGCCGCGCGGGCATGGTGTGCGGATGCGGCCGCGACGGGAACGATCCGGCCGGGAAGCTCGAAAGCCACCCGCTCGTCGAGCAGGACGGTGACCTCCAGGCCGGCGGCGTGGAAGTCCTCCACGAGCGCCCCGAGCATTCCGGCCCCGTCGGCCACGAGCTCCGTGTCGAGGGGCTGGCCGGCGAGTCCGCCCGAGCAGAAGTGTTCGTGGAGGAGAACACGCATGGAGGGCGGCTGACGATCCGGGAAAGGGCTGGGGTGTGGTGACGGGAGACCGCCGCAGTTTGACAGGTTTTCGTCGTGCCGATTAGAACCCGCATCGGGTCGGCGGAGGCACTTGCCTCCGGCGCCGTTTCCCTCGGTGTCGATCATTCAAACAGGCCGACGCATGCCCCCCGCCCCCGCGTCCAGCCGATCAGGCTGGACGGTCTACATGCTGCGCTGCCGTGACGGCTCGCTCTATACAGGCATCACCAACGATCTCACGCGGCGGCTGAAGCTCCACGCCGCAGGACGGGCGTCACGCTATACGCGAAGCAGGCTGCCTGTCGCGCTCGCCTACCAGGAGCGACAGCCGACGAAGTCGCAGGCCCTCAAATGTGAGGCCGCCATGAAGAAGCTGAGCCGGAGACACAAAGAGGCGATCATCGCTGCGGCGACGTGACTCGCCGCCCACGAAAACTTCCGCGTGGGTAGTTGACGGTTTTGAGCCCTGCCCGATACCTTCTGCGCGACAATAAACCTCCACGGTCGGGTAAGTGCCGCACTGATAAAAGGATGCTACGTCCATGGATGGATCCGTGTCGGCCATCGGTTTTCGAGAAGACGCCGGAACGCAGAGAGCTCCAGGTCACGACCGCATCACACGTGGCGCCACGCTTGTCGAGATGCTCGTTGTCGTCGCAGTGATTGGCGGCCTCGCGAGCCTGCTCCTGCCCGCGGTCCAGCAGGCCCGTGAGTCGGCCCGGGGCATGGTCTGCCAAAACAATCTGAAGCAGATCGGAATAGGATTCCAGAATTTTCATTCGGCACGTGACTGCTTCCCGAACAACGTGTCGGCCGGGACGATTCGACATCACTGGTGCGCTCAAATTCTGCCGTATCTCGACGATGCTCCGTTGGCCGGAATCTACGACTACACCGTCCGGTTCGATGACGCCAAAAACATGCAGGCTGTGCAGACTCCGGTCGCGTTCATGACCTGCCCAGCCACGCCCGGCGGGCCGCGACAGCATCCACGGTTCAAGACGTCGAGTCCCACCTGGGCCGCCGCGGTCGCGGATTATGCCGGGTCGGATGGACCGAGCGGCGCGCTCTGGAATGCTCCCGCGGTCGTATCCTATCCCAAGCCAGCCAATTGGGACGGCTTCCTGAAGGGCTCGACCACTCCAGGGGAGAAGGGTCGCCGGATTCGGGAGTTGACCGACGGCACGTCAAAGAGCATCGCTGTCTTCGAGTCGGCGGGGCGACCGCAGGTCTGGGCATTCGGCAGCATGGTTCCAGATTCCGGTCTCTTTACCTCGAGCCCAGTCAGCACCAAGTACGCGGCTCTCTGTGGCTGGGCCGATACCAATCAGATTGCGGCACGAGGATTCAAGCGGGACGCAACGCAGACAGATCCCGCCAACCAGTACAAGTCGCCCGGGCCGATGATGATCAACGGCAGCAACAACCTCGGAATCTATGCCTTCCATCCGGGAGGCGCGCAGCTTCTCTTCGCCGATGGAGCAGTTCGTTTCGTCGCGGAAGGCACCTCCGCGGATGTCGTTGCGGCTCTGCTCACCATCAAGGCTGGTGACGCCGTCACCGTACCCTGATCGGCTCCTTCTGAACGTACCCACGCATGGTTGGACTGCCATTCAAGAAGAGGCGAGCCTCCGTCGCGGCAGTCGCGTCGGTGGTGATGGTGGTGATGGTGGTGATGGTGGTCGGCGGTCTGGGTTTTGGACTCGCGGCGGCCTCTGCGTCGGACGGCGTCGGCGCCGCCAAAAAGCCGCCGCGGCCGGAGCGGTCGGCGACCGAGCGGGCGACGGCGGCCGAGCGGCTCCGCGAGGTCTACCGCCGCGACCCGGCAGCCTGGCCCGCGCCCATCGTCGATGAGGGCGTCGCATGGCGGGAGATCGGGCTGCTGCCAGATGTCGTCCATCCCGAAGCGAATCCCCTGAGCGCTGCCAAGGAAAAGCTCGGCAGAGCGCTGTTCTTCGACGCCCGTCTGTCGGCGAGCGGCAAGATCGCCTGCGTCTCCTGCCACGAGCCGACGCTCGGCTGGGCCGATGGCCGGGCCGTCAGCCAACCGCACGTCGTGGCGCCGGCTCGAAACACGCCGTCGATCCGCAACGCCGTGTTTCAATCGGCCCTGTTCTGGGACGGACGGGCCGCCAGCCTCGAGCAACAGGTGGAGGAGGCGCTCACGAACCCGACGGAGATGGCCGCCAGTCGCGAGCAGGTCGTCGGCATGCTCGAGAGAAGCTCGGGCTACCGCAAGCTCTTCGGCGAGGCCTTTCCGGGCCGGCCTGTGTCGTTCGCGGCGGCGGTGGAGGCGGTGGCCTGTTTCGAACGGACGGTCGTGGGCGGCCGGTCGCGGTTCGATGCCTTCCTGCGGGGCGATACCGCGGCTCTCTCAGACGGTGAACTCCTCGGTCTCGACCTGTTTCGGCGGGAGGCCCGCTGCCTGAACTGCCATCACGGCCCGGTGTTCAGCGACGGCAAGTTCCACGACCTCGGCCTGAGCTTTTACGGCAGGAGCAACGAGGATCTCGGCCGTCATGCCGTCACCAACTCGCCGAGCGATACGGGCCGCTTCCGCACGCCGTCGCTGCGGGACGTGACGCGGACGACGCCGCTGATGCACACCGGCATGTTCGAGCTCACCGGCGTGCTCAAGATGTACAACGCCGGCATGGTGACGCTCAAGCGGCAGGGCTTCCAGAAAAACGATCCGCTGTTCCCGGTGAAGTCGCCACACCTGAAGCCGCTGGGCCTCAACCGTCAGGATCTCGCCGACCTGGCCGCGTTTCTCGGCACACTCGAGGAACCGAAGCACAGGGAGCGTCCGCCGCCGCTCCCGGAGATCGACGACGCGGAGGTCATGGCAGCACGGTGACGGACGGCTCGCTGGCCGTTGCCGCCTCTCTCCGTGCGGTGATGATGTCGGCATTGGAGAGCCCCCAGATCCGGACACTCCCGTCGGAAGCCGCGGTCACCAGTCGGCCGCCGTCGGGACTCAGGGCGATCGCCCGTGGCAGTTCCAGATGGCCTGGCAAGTTGCAGAGCTCCTGGCCCTGATCTGCATGCCAGATGCGGATCGTGCCGTCCGTGGCGGCCGTGATGACGCGGCGGCCGTCGGGGCTGAACAGGGCCTGCTCCACGCCGCCTTCGTGGCCGACGAATTCCCTGACTGGATTGCCAGTGGTGGCATCCCACAGCCGGACATTGCCGTCCAGTGAGCCTGTCACGACCCTCGTGTTGTCGGGGCTGAAGGCGATGGCCCGTACGCTGCTCACGTGCCCCACGAGTCCGCCGATGCGCGTGCCGGTGGCGAAGTCGGTGAGATAGACGTTGCCGATGGCCATGCCCGCCGCCAGCGTCCGGCCATCGGGACTCGCCGCGAGAGCGGTCACCTGCCCCTGCGGTGGCAGTGTCGCCACCAGCTCGCCCGTCGCGCCGTCGAAGAGATGCGGCTGCTTGTACGCCACACGTCTCCCCGCCAGCCCGAACACGGCGCCGGTTCTGTGAAAGAGCAGCGATTGATGCCGGGCAAAAATCGCCATCAGCTGGCGGCCCGTGTGCACATCCCAGGCCATCAGCATCTCGTCGCCCGAGGTGGTCAGCAGCCGGGTGCCGTCAGGGCTGAACGCCACCGTGACCGCTCCCAGCCCGTGGTCGCCGAACGCCTGGACCTGCTCTCCGGTATCGGTTCTCCAGACGCGGATGTCGCCGGCGTCTCGCGGCGTTTCATGGGCAGCAGCGACGAGTCTGCCATCGGGGCTGTAGGCGAGCTGCGCGACGGTGCCTCCCGCACCGACGAGCGAGCGCAGCCGTTCGGCTGTTCGTGGGTTCCAGAGTTCGACGTCGCCTCCTCCCTGTGGTGCCACTGCCAGCTGGCGTCCGTCGGGACTAAAGGCCACGGCCGTCATGCCCCGCAGACCGGCCAATACCGCCAGCGGCGCCGTGGCGGTGCTGGACCAGATCCGCACCGTGCGGTCGATCGAGCCGGAGGCGAGCTCTTCTCCGTCCGGGCGGAATCCGAGCGTGCCAACGCTGTCGTCGTGACCCATCAGCTCCCGCTCGAGTGCGAACGTCTCGGCGTTCCAGAGTCGGATGTTGCCGTTGGTGGCTCCGCTCGCGATCCGTTGGCCATCCGGGCTGAATGTCACTGCGGAGATCACCGCCGTGTGGCCTTGGAGGACCGCGAGGGAATGGCCACTCTCGACGTCCCAGACATGGAGATCGTGCTCGTGCGAGGAGGTTGTCAGACGACTGCCCTCTGGGCTGAAAGCGAGCAGCCAGTCGCTTTCCCCCTGGCCCTTGGGAATATGCACGCTGGAGAGGGGACGGCCATCCCGGGCATCGTGGATCCGCACCTCGCGGGTCCGTTTCGTGTCACGCATCACGACCGCGAGTCTCGAACTGTCCGGGCTGAACTCGAGTCTCAGCGTTTCGTGCTTTTTGTCGCCTCGCAGCAGAAGCCTGCCATCGGTGGCATCCCAGAGCGAGAGAGCGCCGTGCGCCGCCAGGGCGGCGAGGCGGCTGCCATCAGGGCTGAATGCCACGGTTTTCAACCGACCGCGGTGGCCCTCGAGCACCGTTTCACCCACCCTTGTCACGGCGTCGACGATGCGGATGCCGCCGTCTGGGATCTGCACGGCCAGACGGCTGCCGCTCGGGCTGACGGCCAGCGGCGTGGCCAAACCGTCCTCCGCGATCGCGACCAGTTCCGGCACGCCGATGGAGGGGTGCCACACTGTCTTCCACGCCGCCGCGTCGGGCTCCACCGGGGCATACTCGTGGTAATTGCCCGCTGCGAACGACAGGATGTCGTTGCGTGTGGAGTTGATCGCGGAGCGTGGATGGCGGTAGAAAATAGTCATGAAATGCCGCGATGCGACAGCTTGTTGTGCAAACGGGAACGTGGGAGCCGCGCGAGCAATGGCCACCAAGCCGCTCCCGTCGCGCGTGTAGGCAAGCCGGCTGACGGATGCCTGCCCGGTGTCGCGCACGACCAGAGCGTCGTCGAGTTGGGCCCCCAGACAATGCATCTCAAGCGGCAGCGGCGCACCGACGAGCGCGAGGTTTTCTTGGTAGAGCTGCCGCGCCGCCCGGAGATTCTTGTCGGCGAGGTATGACTGGAGCGATCGGAGGTTGGCGACATAGAGCCGATGCCGCGACGTGTCGGCCTCCGCGTCGGCCCGGGCTTTCTCCCGCTGGGCCGTCTCCCGCTCGTCGGCGGCCTGGCGGGCCTGATGCACCGCGTCCCGCCGGGCGACGTCGGCCAGTTCCCGCTGGCGGTCGGCCCGAATGGCGAAAATGGAGATGCCCACGACCGCCAATAGGAGCGTCATCACGACGGCCGCGGCGGCCGTCGCGGCGAGGCGGTGCCGCCGGGCGAGGCGGACGATCGAATCGACCAGACTGGGCGGGCTGGCGGTGATCGCCTCGCCACGGAGATAGCGGCCCAGTTCGGCTTCCAGTTCGGCGGCGCTCGAATACCGCCGTCCCCGCTCTTTGTCGAGGCACTTCGCGACGATCGTGGTGATGTCGCCGCGGAGTTTGGGATTCACCATGGACAGCGACTTCGGCTCGACATCCTTGACGATCCGGGCGACATCGTAGACAGCGTGCCTGGAGAGGTCGTAGGGCGGGCTGCCGGCGAGCAATTCGTACAGCACGACGCCGAGCGCGTAGACGTCGGCCCGCACGTCGAGATCGTCCGTTGCGTTGGCGAACTGCTCGGGCGCCATGTAGGCGAGCGTTCCGACGAGTTGCCCGGCATCGGTGTGCATCGTGGGAAGCACCCCGCTGCCGTCGGTGCCCCGCGCTACGCCGAAATCGATGATCTTCGGCTGGCTGTTCCCGTCGACGAGGATGTTGCCCGGCTTGAGGTCGCGGTGGATCACACCTCGCTGGTGGCCGTGGGCGACCGCCCGGCAGACCTCGCGGAAGAGCGTCACGCGATCGCGGGTGGAGAGATCCCGTTCCTTCGCGAAGGCCGTGATCGAACGGGCATCGTCGATGAACTCCATGACGAAGTAGGGCACCTCGCCGCTCGGCAGGTGCTGCATCCCCAGCGAGTAGATCCGGGCGATGCCGGGATGCGTGAGCCGGCCCAGGATCTGGGCCTCATATTCGAACCGCCGTGCCGCCCCCGGGGAGAGCATGCCCGGCTTGATCACCTTCACGGCGACGGTTCGGCAGGGCATCCCCTGCAGCCCCTCGTAGACCCTGCCCATGCCGCCCTCGTCCACGAGTCGGATGATGGTCACGTCGCCGAGCCTGGCGCCGGGGGCGAGGTCTGCGGTGCCCGCCGCGGCCGGCCCGCGGTGAAATTCCGTGAGCCCGGCGAAGCTCAGCCCCGAGTCGGCGCTCGAGTCGCGAGACGCGTGGTCTTCGGATTCAGATGGCTGCATGGCGGATCATCCGCTCGGAAGAGTCCCGGTGTGCAAACGGGCCGATATCCTACCGGAAATGGTCCCGCAGCCAGAACCACGGACGTCGCTGGCCGGCTTGTTGGCAGGCTGGATCAGCCGGTCGCGAATCGCCCCAGCCCGAGGAACTCGACCGGCAGGGACGGCCCGCCATCGAGCGACCACGTCGCGAGGATCTCGCCGAGCACCGACGCGAACTTGAACCCATGCCCCGACAGGCCGGCCGCGAAGACCACGCGCTCACTCAAGGGATGACGGTCGATGACGAAGTGGCCGTCGGGCGTCATCGTGTAGAAGCAGGTGGCGTGTCGACGATGGGTGCGCGTCATGCCCGGCATGCAGTCGCCGATGAACTGTTCCAGCAGGTGCAGGTCGTCGGGGTCGATGGCACGTGGGGCGGCAAGCGGATCGTCGATTCTCGTTCCGCCGGCGTGGTTCGCCATCTTGACGCCCCACTCGTCCACCTCCGGAAAGCCGTAAAACAGGCCCGACGGCACCTCGTAGAAGAACGTGGGGCAGGTGCCGGTCGGCCGGTAGTCGGCTGTCCGCGGCTGAAACCAGTGCAGGTGCTTGAGAAGCACCTGAAACGGCACGGGCCATGTCGCCTCCCCGCCCGCCACGAGTGCCGGGGCCCAGGCCCCCGGCGCGATCACGAGACGGCGGGCGGCGACCGGACCAGCTGAGGTCTCGACGACCACGTGGTCCGACGACTCGTGCCATCCGAGCACGTCGACACCCGTCCGATGCTCGGCGCCGCACGCCATTGCCGCACGCAGATGGGCGAGCACGCACCGCTCGACCCGCAGGTATCCCGCCCGGCGCTCGAACACCGCTCGACAGCCTGTGGGCACGCGAAAGCCGGGAAATCGCCGTTCCACGTCGACCGGATCGAGCGCCTCGATGTCGAGCCCGTGCAACGCGGCGCTCCGCAGCACGCCCGGAATCAGCTCGCCATCGGGCGGCCCGACCTCGAGCAGGCCGACCTCGTCGTACAGCGACTCCGCGACGGTGCGTTCCAGATCGCCCCACAGCGTGTAGGCGCGCCGCAGGAGCGGCACGTAGTCGGGATGCTCGAAATACGCGAGCCGGATGACGCGGGTGTCGCCATGCGAGCTGCCCCGATCGTGTCCGCCGGGGAACCGGTCCAGCCCGAGGGCGCGGACCCCTCGGCGCGCGAGGTGATAGAGCGAGGCACTTCCGACGCCACCGGTGCCGAGAACAACAACGTCGTACATGCCCGTCCCATCCTTCGCCTTCATTCACCAAGGGTCCGCAAGGATATCACGACCTCCGGGCGTCGCTGGTCACACCGGGTGGCCTCGAACCGACGCGGCAAACGCATGGTCGGCCCGATACTGCATCGGCGTCACGCCGGCGATCTCGCGGAACTGGCTGTTGAAGTTCGAGAGGTTCCGGAAGCCGCACTCCGCCGCCACCTGCGTGATGGCGAGGTCGCTCTCGACCAGCAGCCGCCGCGCCCGGCCGACACGCAGCTCGTTGACGAACTGCGGGAGCGTCTTCCCCATCTTCTGGCGGAAATAGCGGCTGAACGTCCGCTCGGACACACCGGCGACGGCGGCGAGTTGCCCCCGCCGCAGAGGTTTCCCCAGTTGTTCGTGAATCGCCCGGACGACGGGCAGGAGGCGATCGCGGTCGTCCGCATCGAGGTCGGGAACGTAGTCGGCCGAGCAGATCGTCGTGCCTCGGCCCTCCCGCGCGAGCGTGTCAAGCACGGCGACCAGGCCGAGCAGCCGCTGCAAGCCGTCGACCTTGAGCAGGCTGAGGATGGCGGGTGCGACGCGTTGTCTCGCCTTGGCCGAGAACTCGAGCCCGCGGGAGGCGGCGGAGAGGAGCCTGACGACGCCGGCCGTTTCAGGCACCCCCCAGAACTCCTTGCCGAGGAACTCCGCACGAAACTGCACCACGACCGCGTCGACGCGTCCCTTCCGCCCTGCGACGCGTCCCCGCCCCCGCGTGGGAATCGTGTGGTCGACGTCCCAGGCGTGGGGCACGTTCGGTCCCAAGAGCGTAAGGTCGCCGGGCGTCACCGGGGCGATCGAGTCGCCCACGATGCGTTGGCCGGTGCCGGCCATGACGAGCGTGAGCTGATGTTCGGGATGGAAGTGCCACGGAACCCCGAGCTTCTTCTCGTGGACGCGAACGCAGCGGAACGACGCCTGCTCGGTCGGCGCCACGCGGTAGAGGCTTGCTTTCATGGGCGATGCTCCAGCCGGCGGACGATCGTGGCCCTGCCGACCCGCGGCGGCCGCCGCGCGGTCAGCCCCGCAGCCGCCGGGCGATCTCCTCGAGCGGCACGCCCTTCGTCTCGGGCACCATCGCGAGCACCCACAGCAGTTGCAGCACCATCATACCGCAGAAGAAGGCGAACACCGCGCTCGGCGGGAAGAGCACGACCAGCGACGGAAAGACCGTCGTCAGCAGTGCGGCGATGATCCAGTGGGTGGCGCAGCCGATCGCCTGTCCGGTCGCCCGGAACCGATCCGGGAAGATCTCGGCGATGAACACCCAGATCACGGCCCCCTGCCCCACCGCGTGAGCGGCGATGAAGCCGAAGATGCAGGCCGGCACGATCGCCGTCTGGCCAGTGGCGAACGCCCAGGCACAGAGGCCCAGCGACACGATGTAGCCGAGCGAGCCGATCACGAGCAGCGTCTTGCGGCCCAGTCGGTCGATGAGCCAGAGTCCCACGAAGGTGAAGATGAGGTTCGTGATGCCGATGCCGATCGACTGCAACAGCGCCGACTTCTCGCCGAGACCGGCCATCTCGAAGATCCTCGGCGCGAAATAGAGGATGGCGTTGATGCCGGAGAACTGGTTGAAGAAAGCGATCAGAAAGGCCAGCAGGAGTGGTCGCCGCAGGGTGGCCAGCGAGCTGGCCTGGCCCCCGTCTCCGTCGCCACGTTCGGCCGTGGCCGGCCCGATCCGGGACGCCGTCGTCAGGAGCTGTTCGGGCGTGGCCCGCGGCTCCATGCGGGCGAGTACGGCGAGCGCACGGTCACGGTTTTCGTCGCCTCCGCGGAGCAACAGCCACCGCGGGCTTTCGGGGATCGCCAGGCAGGCGAGCGTGTAGAAGAAGGCCGGGAAGGCCTCGGCGCCGAGCATCCACCGCCAGTCGTTGGGAACACCCTCGAGCAGGTAGTTGGAGAGGAAGGCGGCCAGGATGCCGAGCACGATATTGAACTGGAACATCCCGGTCAGCCGGCCCCGGGATTCCGGGGGCGAGATCTCGGAGATGTAGAGCGGCGCCGTGACGGTGGAGATGCCCACGCCGAGTCCGCCGATGAACCGGGCGATGATGAATGACCAGACATCGGTGGCCAGGCCGCTCCAGACCGCCGACACGAAATAGAGGATCCCGATCCAGAAGAGCGTCGGCTTGCGCCCCCAGCGATCGGTGGGCCAGCCGCCGAACATGGCGCCGATGACCGTGCCGTAGAGCGCCGCCGCCATCGCAACGCCATGCATCCCGGGGCTTAGTTGCCAGAGATTCTGGATCGTCTTCTCCGCCCCTGAGATGACGACCGTGTCGAAGCCGAAGAGGAAACCGGCCAACGCCGACACGATCGACCAGATGACGATGCTGGGATTCATGGAACTTCCCCGGGAGTGGAGCGACACCGGCGACGGGTGGCCGACAGGGCGAAAGGAATACCCGCAGCCCGCGATATATTCAATCTGGCCCGAAACCATCATGCTCTGGCCCAAAACAGGAAGTTGCTCCGCCCTGCCCGATTCCATCGCCTGCTTGCGATTGCCGACCGACATCCGGAGAATCGTCCCGATGCTTCAGTTCCTCCGTTTCGTGACGATCTCCCGCGCCGGTCGCTTGCTGGCGGTCCTCATAGGCACGACATTCATCATGATGACCGACACGCGAGCCGCGGCCCCCGCAGAGATTCCGCTTCTCCAGCCGTGGACCGGCCCCTACGGTGGCGTGCCGCCGTTCGACCGGGTGCGGGTCGTCGACTTCGAGCCGGCGCTCGAGGCGGCCATGGCCGATCAGTTGGCGGCGATCGAGCGGATCACGGCGCAGACCGAGACCCCCACGTTCGCCAATACGACCGCCGCCCTCGAGCGGGCCGGGCGGGTGTTCGACCGGGTCCGCACCGTCTACGACGTCCACGGCTCCGCGCTCAACGACGACGCGATGCAGGCGGTCGAGCGCCGCATGGCCCCTCGACTCGCCGCATTTGCCGACCGGATCGTCCAGAACGAAAAACTCTTCGCCCGGGTGGCCGCGGTCTACGAAGCTCGCGAGCGGTCGGGCCTCACTCCCGAGCAGCAGCGGCTCGCCTGGCTGCACTGGAACGATCTCGTACGGGCCGGTGCCCGACTCGATGCCGCGGCGAAGCGGGAGCTGGCGGCGATCAACGAGGAACTGGCGACGCTCCACACGACGTTCAGCCAGAACGTGCTCAAGGATGAGAACGACGCGGCGGTGTTCATCGACGAGGAGGCGGGCCTCGCGGGTCTGCCCATCGCGGCGAGGGAGGCGGCCGCCGTCGCCGCCCGCGACCGGGGCCGCACGGGCTGGGCCGTGCCGAACACGCGGTCGAGTGTCGAGCCGTTTCTCACGCATGCCGAACGCCGCGACCTCCGCGAGCAGGTCTGGCGGATGTTCGTCGACCGCGGCGACGGCGGCGGCGAGACCGACAACAATGCCACGATCGCGAAGATTCTCGCGCTGCGGGCCCGGCGGGCGAAGCTGCTCGGGTTTCCGACCCACGCCCACTGGCGGCTGGAAGACTCGATGGCCAAGACGCCCGACCGCGCCGTCGAGCTGATGGAGGCGGTCTGGAAGCCGGCCGTAGCCCGCGTCCGCGAGGAGGTGGCCGACATGCAGGCCATCGCCGACGCCGAGGGGGCCGGCATCCGCATCGAGCCGTGGGACTACCGCTTCTACGCAGAGAAGGTCCGCAAGGCGAAGTACGATCTCGACGAGAGCGAAATCACTCCCTACCTGCAGCTGGAAAACCTGCGGGAGGGGATGTTTTACACGGCGGGAGAGCTCTTCGGCCTTCGCTTCAAGCCGGTCGACCCGCGGGCCGTGCCGGTCTATCACCCGGACGTGCGGGCCTGGGAGGTGAGGCATCGCGACGGCCGCTTGGCGGGCCTCTTTTATTTCGATCCCTATGCCCGGAAAGACAAGCAGTCGGGCGCGTGGATGAGCGGCTACCGCTCGCAGGAGCGGTTCGACGGCGACGTCGTGCCGATCGTCTCCAACAACTGCAACTATGCAAAGCCCGCGCCGGGTGAGCCGATCCTGATCAGCTGGGACGACGCCACGACGCTCTTCCACGAGTTCGGCCACGCGCTGCACGGGCTTTGTTCCAGCGTCGAGTATCCCTCGCTCTCAGGCACCAACGTCGCCCGCGACTACGTCGAATTCCCGTCGCAGCTTCTCGAGCACTGGCTGTCCACGCCCGAGGTGCTGGAACGTTTCGCGATCCATGAACAAACCGGCAAACCGATCCCGCACGATCTCGTCGCGAAGATCAAGCGGGCGGCCGCGTTCAACCAGGGATTTCGCACGGTGGAGTTCCTGGCAAGTGCCATCGTCGACATGAAGCTGCACCTGGCCGGAGACAACCCCGTCGACCCGCACCGCTTCGAGCGGGAGACGCTCGCCGCGCTCGGCATGCCGCCGGAGATCGTGATGCGGCACCGCACGCCACACTTCAACCACGTCTTCGCGTCGGATGGGTATTCCGCCGGTTACTACAGCTATCTCTGGGCCGACACGATCACCGCCGACGCCTGGGAGGCCTTCACGGAGGTGGGCGGCCCGTGGGACAAGGCGGTCGCGGACAGGCTCTTCGAGCACGTTTTCGCGGTCGGCAACACGATCGACCCCGCTGACAGCTACCGCGGTTTCCGCGGCCGCGACGCCGGCATCGGCGCACTCATGCGAAAGCGCGGGTTCGCCAGCGGCACGGGTAACTAGCGATCACGCCGCTGCGCGTTTTCGGTCACCTTGTGCTGCTGCGTTCAGCGGATCCGCTTCGCGTCGACAGCCACCTGCCGGGCTTGCTAGGCTTATGGCTTCACACTCGCAGGGAGCATTTCCATGACAGCCTCGACACGCATGTCCCGTCGCAGCGTCCTCCGTCGCGGGCTCGCCGCAGGCGCAGCGATCGCCGGCGCCCCGATGATCATCCCCTCCTCCGCCCTCGGCCTCGACGGCGCGGTGCCGCCGAGCGAGCGGATCGTCGTGGGTGGCATCGGCATCGGCCGCCGCGGCGAATACGACCTGAGCTGCTTCCTTCCGCAGCCCGACGTCCGGTTCGCGGCCGTCTGCGACGTGAAGGAAAACCGCCGCGCGGCCGTTAAGAAGATCGTCGACACCCACCACGGCGATGACCGCTGCGAGACGCACCGTGACTTCCGCGAACTGCTCGACCGCAAGGATATCGACGCGGTGCTCATCGCCACCGGACCCAACTGGCACGGCACGGCGGCCATGCATGCGGCCCGGGCAGGCAAAGACATCTATTGCGAGAAGCCCTGCACCAAAACCATCGCCGAGAGTCTCGTCCTCCGCGACACCATGCGGCGGACCGGCACCGTCTTCCAGGCCGGCACGCAGCGGCGCAATCTTCCCCACTTCGCCTTCGCCTGCGAGTTGGCCCGCACCGGCCGGCTCGGGAAACTCAAGCGGGTCTTCGCCCATCCGGCTGGCATGACGGCCGTGAGCAGCCTCTGGCTGCCGGCGGAGACGCCGCCCGATCCGGCCGTGACCGACTGGGACATGTATCTTGGCCCCGCGGCCTGGCGGCCGTTCAATGCGAAACTTCTCGACGGCTTCAATTTTGAAAAGGGAGGCGGGCTCGTGGGCGGCGGCGTGCTCGAATGGGGCTCCCACTGCGTCGATCTCTGCCAGTGGGCCGTGGGCGACGCGGATCCGCCGGTGGAATACAACCCGCCCCGAGACGGCCAGCTCACCGCCCGCTATGCCGATGGCGTCGAACTCGTCTTCCGCGAAAAGGGCTGGATCCCGCTCGGCTCCTGCCCGGTGCGATTCGAGGGGGAGACGGGCTGGGTGGAGACGGGCGACAGCGGCAAACTCGCGCTCAGTTCTCCCGCGCTGCTGGCGGGCCGCACCGTCGCCGAGATCGAGAACTACCCGGCGACGTTTCACGTGCGGGATTTCCTCGATTGCGTGAAGACCCGTGGCAAGCCGAAGGGCAACGCCGACGCCGCCTGCAATGCCCACATCGCCTGCCATGCCGCCAACGTGGCGATCTTCCTCGGCCGGCCGGTGCGGCTCGACAACCAGACCCATGCGTTCGTCGGTGACGACGAGGCCAATCGCCTGCGCTCCGAAGCGCAGCGTGAACCCTGGCGGATGTAAGAAAAGGAACGCTTTCCATGAATCGATCTGTCCGCTCGCCCGCCGGCCCCGTGTCGCCGGGGCTTCATGCGGGGATGCTCGTCGCCCTGGTCGTGGCCGCGTTGGCGTTCGCCGCGTCTGCCCCTGCCGCGGAGCCCTCGCCGAAGGAACTCGAATCGCTTGCGGTGCTCCGCTCGGCCGCGACGGAGGCGGAGAAGGCTGCCGCCTGCAAGCGGCTCGCCGTCCATGGCACGGCCGCATCGGCGGCCGACCTCGCCGCGCTATTGTCGAACGAGCATCTGGCATCGTGGGCCCGCATCGCGCTCGAGGCGATTCCCGGCGCCGAGGTCGATGCAGCGCTTCGCACGGCAGCCGGCTCGCTTTCCGGCCGGCTGCTCGTGGGCGTGATCAACACGATCGGCGCCCGCCGCGATGCGGGGGCGATCGCCCTGCTCGAATCGAGGCTCGCAGACGCTGATGCCGAGGTGGCCGCGGCTGCGGCCGCGGCGCTCGCCAGAATCGGATCCCCCGAGGCGGCCACGGCGCTGGCGAAGGCCGCGGCGAGTGGCAGTGACGCCATGGTGGCGGCCTGTCTCGACGCGGCAGAGCAGCTCCGCCTGTCCGGCAACACCGCCGCCGCGATCGCCGCCTGCGAGGCGGTCCGTGTCGTTGGCGACAAGGTCTCCGAGCATCGGCGGGCGCAGGCGACGCGGACCGTGATTCTTGCCAAGGGTCGAGAGGGCCTGCCGCTCTTGCTGGAAACGCTTCGCGGCCCGTCGAAGCGGCTCTTCAACATGGGTCTCTCCGTGAGCCGCGAACTTGAAGCCGGCCCGCAGGCGAGCGCGATCGATCTCGCGCTCGTGGACGAGGCGGTGAAGCTGCATGGCCAGCGGGCGGCGCTCCTTTTGACGGCCGTCGCCGACCGCAATGCCGGCGGCGGCGCGGGCGAGGCCCTCGTGAGGAAGGTGCTCGCCGTGGCCACGGGATCGGACAAGCCGGCCCGGCTCGCGGCGCTCGAGGCACTGGGCCGGATCGGCGATGCGGCGGTGATCGACCCGCTGCTCGAGGCGGCGACCGATGCCGATCCGCAGGTGGCGGAAGCCGCGCGGGCGGCGGCCGCCGCGCTGCCGGGTGACGCGGTCGACCGCGTGATCCTCGCCAAGCTCTCCGCGGCCGATGCCCGGCTGTTGCCGGTGGTCGCGGGGCTCGTGGGTGGGCGACGGATTCCGGCCGTGAAAGAGCTCACGCCGCTGCTCGCCCACGGCGACGCCGCCGTGCGGAAGGCGGCGGTCGAATCGCTCGGCGCGGTGGTCGATCTGCCGAATCTGCAGCTTCTCATCGACGCGGTCGTCAAACCTCGCGATCCCGCGGAGGCCGAGGTCGCGTCCAGGTCGCTCAGGCAGGCCTGCACGCGGATGGCCGATCGCGAAGCCTGCGCGGAGAAACTCGCGGCGTCGCTCGCCGACGGCCTGCCGATGGCGACGAAGATCGCGGTCTACGACACGCTCGGCGAGGTGGGCGGCAGGAAAGCGCTCGCCGCGGTGGCTGCTGCCGGAAATTCTTCCACCCCTGAACTCCAAGACGCCGCCACGCGGCTGCTCGGCAAGTGGATGACGCCCGATGCCGGGCCGGTGCTCGTCGACCTCGCTGGCTCGCTCCCGCCGGGGAAGTATCAGACCCGGGCCGTGCGTGGCGCGATCCGGATCGCGAGGCAGTTCGCCGTGCCGGACAACGACCGCGCCGAGCTCTGCCGGCAGGTCCTGAAAACGGCCGAGGATCCGGCCGACCGCAAGGCGGTGCTCGAATTCATGCCGCGGTACCCGAGCCCGGCGATGCTGCAGGTGGCCCGTGAGGCGGAGAAACTGCCCGGCCTCGACGCGGAGGCGAAAGCGGCTGCGGCGGCGATCGAGCAGAAGCTGCCGAAGGCTGCCGCCAAGCTCCGCACCTTCGACAAGCAGACGCTCACGGAGCGTTTCGTGGCGGAGGGATGTGCGCTGGCCGACTTCGACCACGACGGCCACGTCGATCTCGCGGCGGGCAACTCGATCTGGCACGGCCCCGAGTTCACGCGGCGGGTCGACTTCACGCCGCCGGCCAACAATCCCTCGGGCATGACGAAGACGCCCTACGACCCGGCCGCCGGGTACTCCGACTATTTCCTCATGTTCGCCCATGACTTCACCGGCGACTCATGGGCCGACATTCTCGTCTACGGCCTGCCGGGCGAGCCGGCGTATGTCTACGTCAATCCCGCGGCGACGCAGGCCGCAGGGAAGGAGAGCCACTGGGAAAAGCACGCCATCTTCGACACCGCCGACGGCGAGTCGCCCGATCTCGTCGACGTGACCGGGGACGGCAAGCCCGAGCTGCTCGTGCATGCCGGCGGCCAGTTGGGCTACGCGGAGATCGATTGGTCGCAGCCGCTGGCGAAGGCGCGTTTTCATCCGATCACGCCGAAGACGCCGGAGAACGACAAGAAATATTTCCGCTATACCCACGGCTCGGGCGCGGGCGACGTGAATGGCGACGGCCGCGTGGATCTCGTCATGAAGGAGGGCTGGTTCGAGCAGCCCGCCGCCGACTCGGCCAGCCCGCTCTGGCCGTTTCATCCGGGCCCGTTCTGTCCGCCCGGATCGGGTGGCGGCGGCCAGATGTACGTCTACGACGTCAATGGCGACGGCCGCAATGACGTGATCACCAGCTACAACGGCCACGGCTACGGGCTGGGCTGGTTCGAGCAGCGGGCCGACGGCGGCTTCACGGAGCACCGGATCATGGGCGCGACGGCGGCCGATCATCCGCACGGCGTGGCCTTCAGCCAGGTGCATGCCCTGCGGCTCGCCGATTTCGACGGCGACGGACTCCTCGACATCCTCACCGGCAAGCGGCGGTGGGCCCACGGCATCAAGGGCGATCCGGAGCCGAACGCGCCGCCGGTGCTGTATTGGTTTCGGCTCGCCCGGGATGGCAAGGGGGCCGCGACGTTCGAGCCGCAGGAGATCGATGCCGACAGCGGCGTGGGCACGCAGGTGACGGCGGGCGACGTCAACAAGGACGGCAAGCCCGACGTGGTCGTGGCCAACAAACGCGGTGTGTTCGTTTTCCGGCAGCGGTAGCACCACGGCCACGCCGGTTCGCGCATACAACGGGATCCGGCTCCGAAAGCCGGTGGCCCGAAACCACCATCCGCTGGCTCAATTCCGGTAGCGTCTCTCGCTTGGCGAGGGTTCAATAGTCCGCATGAAACCATCCTCGCCCTCCTCGCCATCGTGGCCCGTCCTTGTCATCGGTGCCGCCGTCGCCGTCGTCGTTGGCCTGTTGGTCAGCGAACAGTCGGCGACTCAGCCCGCTGTCCTGCCCGTCGACGGCTCGGTCTCGGCCCGCGGCGGTGATGCCTCGTCAGCGCTAGCAGTGACGGTAGAGCCAGACCCGGTCCGGCCCCAGCCGTCCCCAGAGCAGCTTTCCACGCGGATGCACGAGCCGGTGACCGACGCGGCCCGAATCACCGTCGGCCATGCCGACGAGGCCGACCCCGAGCGGTCGTACGACCTCACAGGCCGCGACAATCGCGTGATCCAGGCGGCGATCGACACCGTCGCCGCGCTCGATGCGGGCGACGCCCCGCGGATCGTCGAGGTCGGCCCCGGCACGTTTCTCATGCGTGATTCGCTCCACCTGCGGAGTCACGTGACGATCCGCGGCACACCCGGCAGGACCGTGCTCGTGAAGGCGCCGGCCGCCACGAGCAAGCTCTCCCTCGACGGCGACTACGGCGAGGAGCAGATCACGGTGGCCGATCCCGCCGGCTTCGGCGTGGGCCAAGGCGTGGCCGTGTGGGACGACAACGTCCGCTACTTCCACATCACCGTCGCCCGGATCACCGGCCGCACGGACTCGCCCGGCACGTTCACCCTCGACCAGCCGCTGCGTGGCGACTGCATGGTGAAGCGGAACGCCTGGGCCGCCACGGTCTTTCCCGTGGTCAGCGGCTATGACGTGCGGGGCACGCGGCTCGAACACCTCGAGATCGACGGGGCTCGCGACACGAATCCGTTCCTCGACGGTTGCCGCGGGGGCGGCATCTATTTTTCGCGCGGGTACGGTGCCGAGATCCACGGCTGCACGGTGCACGACTACAACGGCGACGGCATCAGCTTTCAGCAGTCGAACGACGTGACGATCACCGACACCGTCTGCCGCGACAACGCCGGCCACGGCTTCCATCCCGGCAGTGGCTCGCACCGCACCGTGATGCGGCGGTGCCGGGCCGAAGGCAACGGCGAGGACGGCATGTTCGTCTGCTGGCGGGTGAAGCACGGCACGTTCGAGGAGAACATCTTCACGGGCAATGCCCGCAACGGGATCTCGATCGGCCACAAAGACACCGACAACCTCCTGCGGAAGAATACGATCCGCGGCAACGCCAGCGACGGCATCCTCTTTCGCGACGAGCTTCCCGGCATGGCGGCCGATCGCAACCGGGTCGAGGGCAACACCATCGAAGACAATGGCGGGCCCGACCGGGCGGCCGCCGGCATCCGCATCCGGGGCGTGACCGCCGACAACGAGTTCGTCGACAACGTGATCCGTGACACGCGGCCGGAGGCCGACCGCGGCCAGACGATCGGCGTGGCGATCGAGGCGGCCGCAGGCGCAAACGCGGTCGAGCGCAACCGCATCGAGGCCGCCGAAGCGATCCGTGACGAGCGGCCGTGATCGCGTCGGCGGTCAGTGAGGGCTACGGCGAGACTCGGTCGCGCCCGGCGCTGGCACGAAACCATCATGCCGTGGCCCATTTCAGGTAGTGAGGCCGTCGGTCAACTGGATACAGTAGCGGCGTCGCTCTCCGCATCTCCGCCGCATCTCCGAAGGGCCATCCATGCCGAGCACTGTCGTCAGTTTCAGGCTCATGATCGTCGCCGTGACCGTTGCGTCGCTCGGCGTCGCCGCCCCCGCTCCCGCCGTCGAAGCGGAGGTGCGGCCGCATGTCGGCCGGCCGACGCTCTTCGTCGACGGCACGCCGACCACGCTCGCCGCCTACAGCCCCGCGGCCTTCGGGAATGGGAGCGTGTTCCGTGCCGAGCTGACTCATTGGCTCCCCCAGCCGCTCAATGCCTATTTTATTTGCCTGGGCGGGGCGAAGCAGCCGGCCGACGAGCCGCCCGACTTCTGGGC
>JBILWX010000136.1:0-8489 GCA_044369655.1 Pirellulales bacterium | reverse complement strand
ACCGACTCCGGTGAAACACTGCCGCATGCCTCGCTCGCCTCTGACCTGTTCTGGGACGACTGTGCCCGGCAGGTCGCGGCCGCGATCGAATATTCCGAGGGCCGGCCGTGGGCCGACCGCATCGTCGGCTATGCCAACTTTCTCAGGCTCGAGGGCACCCACGAGCCGATGCTCCACTATGCGCTCTTTGACCATAGCCAGGTAATGACCGCGCGGTGGCGGAAGCATCTCCGCGACACCTACGGCACGGTCGAAAAACTCCGGGCCGCCCACGGCGACGATTCGCTGACGTTTGAGTCTGCCGCCGTGCCGACCGACAAGCTCCGCGGCAATGCCGTCGACCTTGCGAACCTCGACTATTTTCTCGCCGGGGCCGACAACGGGCCCCTCCGCGACTATCTCCTCCTGCAGCGGGATCTTTTCCATGGGGGGTTCCGCAAGATCGCGGCCTCGGCCCAGGCCACGCTCGACAGGCTCGGCAAGAAGCGGGTGATCGTCCACGACAGCCACAAGTCGGTGATGCTCGGCTGGGACAACATCGGCTTTTTCGACGCCAAGACCCCTTGGCCGCATGCCTACCCGGAGCTGATGGCGGGATCTGGCAACATGAGCATCGCGAGCCTCTTCGACGGCCCGGGCATCGGCGGGCTGATCACGCCGCACGACTACCAGGCCCGCGGCGTCGGCGGCGTGTTCGAGCCGGAGGGGGTGGCCGACTCGGCGGTGCTGCGCGGCAAGCTCATGCTCTGCGAGATGGACACGCGGAGTTGGGCGGGCACCGACCCGATCGCCCCGGCCCGCGATGCGAAGGAATTCGCGGCGATCACCTGGCGGAACATCGCCACCTCGCTCACCCGCGGCATCACGCCCTATTGGATGGATGTGCACCAGGACTGGTTCGCACCGGAATCGCTGCAGCCAATCATCCGGCGGCAGGCGGAGGTGCTGAAAGCTTCGGTCGACTGGCCGCACGAGACGGTGCCGGGGATCGCGATGATCCTCGATGACGAGGCGGTGCTCGAGACCAATGGCGACGGCCGATTTTTGAACGAGGCCGTGCTCTGGGAATGGAAGACGGGGCTCGTCCGCGCGGGGGTGCCGGTGCGGAAGTATCTCGTCGACGATCTCTCGCTCGGGAATTTTCCGGTCCACAAGGTCTTTTACTTTCCGAATCTGTTTCGTGTCGACGACAAACGATTGAAACTCTTTCAGGAAAAGGTGTTTCGCGACGGCAACGTGGTGGTCTGGGGGCCGGGCTCCGGGATCAGCGATGGCTCGCGGATCGGCGCGGAGTCGGCCACGCGGCTGACGGGATTCTCATTCGAGATGCTGCCGGTGAACTACCCGCGGCGGACGCTGCTCTCGAACACGTCCCACCCGCTCACGAAGGGTCTGAGCCCCGCCACGCTCTTGGGTGGCCCGCTCGGCTACGGCCCGGTGCTTTTCCCCACCGACGGCACGCCGCTGGGCATGGCGTGGACGAAGCTCGGCAGAAACCTCACGGGCCTGGCCGTCAAGGAGATGCCGGCGGCCGATGGCACGAAGTGGACGAGCGTGTTTACGACCTCGCCGGGGCTGCCGGCCGCCTTCTGGCGGAACTGTGCCCGCCATTCGGGCACGCATATCTGGTGCGATGAGGACGAGCAGGTGATGGCCGACTCGAGCCTCGTGGCGCTGCACTCGGTGGTGGGCGGCCCGAAGACGTTGCATCTACCGTCGGCATCAACCGTGACCGACGTGATCACGGGCGAGACGGTGGCCGAATCGGCCCGCGACATCCGCTTCGACATGATCGCCCCCGACACCCGCGTGTTCCGCATCGAGCCCCGCCGGTAGCGGCAACTGCCGTCGGCCTGAGCCCCGACGGCCGGCGGCTTGACCGATGTGTATACCCCTGTATATCATCGGCCTTATGTCCATCGCCGAAAAACGCCGTCTGACGGCGCTTGAGTATCTTGCGATCGAGGCCGCCTCCGACGTCCGCCACGAGTTTTTCGATGGCGAGATGTTCGCCATGAGCGGCGGATCGCTCTGGCACAACCTCATCAAGGACAACTTCGCCCGTGCCCTTGGCAACCGGCTCGAGGGCCGGGGCTGCCGGGTGATCACGAGCGACCAACGCCTGAAGGTGGACGCCACGGGACTCTACACCTACCCCGACGTGCTCGTGTTCTGCGGGCCGCCCGTGATGGAGGACGGCGTGCACCACACGCTCACCAACCCGCTGCTCGTGGTGGAGGTGCTCTCCGACTCGACGGAGAAATACGACCGCGGGATCAAGTTCGGCCACTACCGGCAGCTGCCCACGCTGCGGGAATACGTGCTCGTGGCCCAGGATCGGTTTTCCGTGGAGGCCTACCTGCGGCGGCCGGAAGAGGCCGATGCCGCGGGAAACGTCGACCACTGGCTCCTCTCCGCGGCGACCGATCCGGCCGCGACGATCCGCCTGGGATCGCTCGACGTGTCGGTGCCGTTGGCGGCGATCTACGACGGCGTCGAGTTTCCCAAAGCCGGCTGAAGGGACGACGTTCGGCCCGTCGCTTCGGCCCAGGGTCTTTCTTCGCGGATTCCGAAAAGAGCTGCGTCCCCTTTTGTCACTCGATGTATGATTGTGGCGGGATTCGCTCACACGAGGCTGGACGGCCGCGTGTGCCCCACGCCTCAGAGCGATCAGCTCACCGCAGCCCATGAAGACCGTCGCCACAACCGTCCGTCTGACGCCACGTGAGTGCGAAGGAATACGGTCCGCAGTGGCGACGGCCTGTGAAGAGACGGGGGCGGTATGGCGGCGGATCGTGGTCTTCGGGTCTCGCGCCGATCCGACCCGGCGGGGAGGCGACATCGACCTGCTCATTGAGCTGGAGCCGGGCACGCTGCCAGACTCGTTTCGCTTCGCCCAACGACTACGGCTGGCGCTCGAAGACGAAATCGGCGAGCAGCACGTCGACCTTGTACTGGACGATGGTCAGGCCGACAGCGCGTTTCCTGCGATCGCCCGCGAGACAGGAGTCGAACTGTGGTCGAACACCTGACGGATATGCTCACGGGCCAACTTGCCCTGATGCGGGCCGCGGTCCAGGTGCTCGACGAATCGCGAGGTCGAGTGGCTGCCTTCGCCGATCGGCTCGGCGGTGAGTTGACCATCGGCGAGCGAGAGTCATGCGAGGCGCTGACGTCGCGTTTTGCCAGGCTCAATGATTTCCTGTTGCAGCGCGTCTTTCGCACGCTCGATCAGATCGAGTTGGCGGATGACGGCACGGCACTTGATCGGCTGCAGCGGGCGGAGAAACGCGGGCTCATTTCGTCCGCTGAACGATGGCGCGAACTGCGACTCCTGCGCAACGCGATCGCCCACGATTATCTGATCGAGAGTGCCGATAGCGTGCTGCGTGAATCGCTGGCAGCTGCCCCCGAGCTCATCGAAACGGCGCAACGGGTCGGCCACTATGTGGTGGCAAAGCAATACTGCAGGAAGAGCCTCTGAACGCCGCGGTCCGTGCATCGCCGAAAAGAGTCTTCGAAAAGAGCTGCGTCCCCTTCTGTCATCCTTCCATAAAAGCCCCCGGCGTAAGCCGGGGGATGGCGCACCACCAGACAAGAGATCCCATCGCTGACGCTCCGGGCTTGGATGGGCGAAAAAAATCGCTCCCGTCCCAGACTTCCCCTGCTTTTGTCACGGAGTGTCACTTGGCGGTGACGGCCTTGAAGTCGCTCTTCAGGTCGAAGTCGATCCGGTTTTTGCCTGGCTTGACGGTCGCGAACAGGCCGGAGGTCTCGACGTCGGCATACTCTTTCGGCGCGAGCCACTCCGGGGGAAGCGATCCACGCCGGGCTGATTCACGATCCCAGGCCTCCGCTTTCGCCGGGTCGGTGGGCCGCTCCGGCATGCCAGCGAGCGGGTCTTTGTAGGCATGGATCGTCACGTCATATTCTCCGGACGGAGTGCCCGCCTGCGGTTTTCCACGGACGCGTGCAGTGAGACGGTAGCCACCGTCGGCCCGCGTGTGACCGCCGGCACTGAGTTGGTTTGCCTTCTCCGTGGTGGCTCTCGGGAAAAACTGAACCCAGGCTGCGCTGGCCGGCTTCCCATCGACCGTGACGGTGCCCTCCACGAATTCGACGGTCAGTCCGCGGCTGCAACCGGAGAGCGAACAGACGAGGCCGATCACGATTCCACATGAACGGAGCAGCACGGTCGTTGGCAACGAATGCCAGAACGCAGGCTCAACAAAAAATCCCCGGTTCGCGAACGTCTTCATGAATGAATTCTCAACGCCGCCTCCATGCCGAAGGCGATCTTCCCTGAGCCTCCGCGGTGAGCGGCACTGCACCGCCTTCTCAGGGAACCTGGACGTTCTCCCCTGATGTCGGCGTCGCGAGAGCGCCTAAAACGCCGAACAGCGAGGCACCCGTCGTCGTGCCGGACGGCAGTGATCCATTGGCCAACCGGCCGCAGTCGACTGTTTCGCTCATCCACCGCACGCTGCCGTCACAAAATGCAACATTCACGCCGCCCGGGTGGTAGCTGCCCGCCGGCCCGCGGGCGTAGGTGGGACCGTTGTTTGAATCACTGAAGCCACTACAGCGCGGACCGTTGGGAGGCGTATGCCCGAAAAAACCGTTCAAATGAGGATTAGTCAAACTGCCCCCACGCATCCAGTTGGCTCCGTGCGTGCCGCTCCCCGGCGTGCCGCCGACAGCGTCGTAACATGATTGCGGTGACATGTTGTTGTTGTAATTCGCGACGTAGAACCATGCCACCTTGGGATCGGTCACGCCGTCCCGGCTGATGACCCGCTCCGAATAGAGCATCGTCTTGGTCATGCCGTCGGTGATTTGCCGAAACTTGCATCCCAGCGGAGTGCGATACGTGGGCCTGTGCTGGTCTCCGAGGTTGTATTGAAAGCTGTTCAGCCCGTTGGCGTTGAAAGCCTGCTGTTCAGAAGGGCAGCGCAGCAACGGAAAGGCGACCCGGTTGATGCCGTTCGCGGCATCCATGTACCGCGTCGTAAGCATCCAACTCTTGAGCGAGTCGTAGCCCTGTTGTTCTTCGCAGTGCGGCATGACGAGCGGCAGGAAATTGTATTCATTAAACCTTTGAGCCAGTCCCGCCGGCTCTGTCGCGAACCACGGGTGCGATGCCGTCAAGAGAAAACTCATGCTGCCGCTGTGCGAGGGAAACGCGCCCCCCTTGACCTCCGCGTAGCTGATCGTCCCCAGGCACAGCTGCCTCATGTTGTTGGCGCAACTGGCCAGCCTCGCACTCTCCCGCGCTGCCTGCACCGCCGGCAGAAGCAGGCCAATGAGCGTGCCGATGATCGCGATCACGACCAAGAGTTCCACGAGCGTAAACGCCGCCCGTTGCTGGCTGCGGATGGTCAGCCCCGCCACGCGTTGCCGCCCATCGGTGCTGCCACTGCCTTGGATGTTGGAATGCTCCATCATGATGCTGCCCCTTCGCTCAGATGCTGCCCGAAACCGACGATCCAACGTCGAACCCCTTCCGCCATCTCTTAAACCGTAGCCTCAGGGTCCCAACCGTCGCAATTGTACGAAAGGACAATACGCAGGGTTTTTCTGGGTCAACCGCCTAGCCAGGGCTGGTCGTGACCTGCAGCAGGCCCAGGTCAAAGCCGCGGGCGACGGCACCAGCCCGGTCGGTGGCGTGGAGCTTCGTGAGGATCGCCGTCACGTGAGCCTTCACTGTCCGTTCCACGATCCCCATTTGATGGGCGATCTCGGCGTTGCCCATGCCGCGTCTGAGACCCTGAAGGACCTCCAGTTCGCGGTCCGAAAGGAGCCCGGCCGGGGCGGCCGCCGCCGGCCGACGCACTCCCTGCTGGATCGCCGTCGCTCCGGCGTGCACCCGCCGGATCACCGCCACGATCTCCTCGTGCGGCGTGTGCTTGGTGAGGTAGGCACTGGCGCCGGCCGCCAGCGAGCGGGCCGCATCGGCAGCCGATTCGGAGGAGGTGAGCATCACGAGCCGGGCGTCGGCTGCCACGCCGCGGATCCGCCGCACCGTCTCCACGCCGTCGATCCCCGCCATGCTCACGTCGACGATGCCCACGTCGGGCTTCTGCTGCCGCCAGAGCCGCACGCCCTCCTCGCCGTTGTCGGCCTCGCCCACCACCTTTAGATCGGGCTCGAGCGACAGGAGATTCGCCAGCCCCGCGCGGAGCACGGCATGGTCGTCGACGAGTAGAATACGGATGGGGGCGGCGGGCATCGTTCGGCCTGCGGGCATGATCACTACCCCCTTGTGTAGCTATCGCCAGAGGCCGGCGACATTGTACGAACGGGCAGTGGACGGCCGTGCGTGTTGGCCTCGAGCTGCTCATCGGCAGACTGCCGGGCCGCGTCTGGCACGTCGACCGACAAACCGCCCGGCACGAGTGGCACCACGGCCGTGACGGTCGTGCCGTCGGCGGGGCTGCTCGTGATCTCGAGCCGGCCGTCCAGCCGTTCCACCCGCTCCCGCATGCCCGCCACGCCAAAATGCCCCTGTGTCGGGCCCGCCTGGCTGCCGATCAAAAAGCCCGCGCCGTCGTCCCGCACCGTCGCCGTGACGGTGCGAGCGGCCGCGTCGACCGCCACACCCATCGCGATCGTCCGCGGGTCGGCGTGGTGCAATGCATTGTGCAACGCCTCCTGCATCACGAGCAGCAGGTTGCCCGCCACGAAGGCAGGCAGACGGTCGGCTGCGGGGTCGAAGGAGAGGCTGATCTGTGTCTCGTGGCCCTCGGCGTGGCGGTCGGCCAGTTCCCGTAGCGCGACTGAAAACAGCCGGTCGTCGGTGGGTAGCGAGCGGAGCGACCAGACGGTGCTGCGAAGCTGGCCGGCCGCATGGTCGACCATCTTTCGGGCCACCGCCAAGTGGCCGCCTGCGCCGACCGTATCGCCGGCCATGCCGGTGTCTTTTGTGGCTGCCTCCCGCTGTCGGCTCACCTCGCAGGCCTTAAGCTGAAAGCCGATGCCCGTCACGGTCTGCAGGATCGTGTCGTGGAGATTCGCAGCCAGACGGCTCCGCTCGCGCAAGCCCACCTCGTATTCAATCGCCGCCTCCCGCCGCGCCGTCGCCTCCGCCACCGCGAGGTTCGTCTGCCTGGCCACCTCGCGCTTGAGCACAGTCACCCAGCCCATCGATCCCGCCGCCAACGCCACGAGCAGCGCGGCGAGGCTCCCGGCCGCAACCGCGAGCCGGCGGGGCGTCCACCAGGGGGCCGCGCGGACCACGGTCACGTCTCTTCCACTGCGGACGAGCAGGTTCAACCGTTCGAGCTTCGGATGCGCGACTGTCAGCCCGCCAGACTGCTCGGCGGAGAGGTCGAGCCGCACGATCCCCGTGATCTCCACCTCGGAGCCCGGAGTCAGCCGCGACATGAACGGTGTCACTCCCGCGGTGGGTGGCAGTTCGGCCATCAGCGGCGTATCGCCGTCGTTCAGCGAAACGATCACGCCCTCGGGCATGGGAGCGACCGTCTCGACGACCGCCCGGCAGCGGACCAGGCGGCCGTCGTAGCTGCCTACCGGTGAAATCATTCCGGTGCGGCGGGCGGCGGCGTGATTGGCCACGATCTCGCGAGGCTCGATCCGCAGTGGCTCCGGCGGCTGCTCCGTCGCGATGCGGCGAACCACCGCGCCGACGATGCCGCCGATCCGCCGGCTCATGTCGAGAAATCCCGCCACCTCCACCCGATCCCCCTCGCGAAGCGGCTCGGCCTCGGCAGCAGGGCTCTCCGCGAGATCGACCCGCACGCCCCCAATCCCCTCCTGGAGATAGAGGCTCTCGGGCGTGGCGAACGAGACGACGCCCGAGGTGCGTAGGCGATGGCCGCCGAGCGGCCGCACTCGAAACCGGGCGATCTCCTCGAGCGGCACGAGCGCAGCCTCGAACGGCGGGCTGGCAGGGGCCTTGATCACCACGAGGTCTTCCGGTCGGGCGATGCAAAGCCGCGGTGCGATGAACTCGCCGCGGATGTTCCGAAACGCCGCGACCACGCCGGTCGCCTGCACCTCGGCATCGACTAGGTGCGCAGGATCGTCGGGAAAGAACTCCTTCGGCAGTTCGACCACGATCCGGCGGGAGGCGGCCTCGACAAAGAGCTGCCAGGAACCGCCTTCCCTTTCAGGATCCAGGCCCTGCACGACGCCGCGGATTTCCACGCGTCGGTTGTCATCGGCCCCGCTATAGAGCCTGCCCACGTCGGCAACCACGGCCGCCGGCAGTTCGCCCTGTGACACCACACGGAAGTCGCTGGCGATGATCGTGGGGGCGTAGCCGCCCGGCTCGACCACTCCATCCACCTCCACGACCGAGCCCAGCGGAACCTGCAGCCATGCTTCGGTGGTTGCCGCGTCGCTGCCATCCGACTCTGAGCGACGGGCGACGAAAATCGCATCGTCCCCATCCTGGAGCACGAGGCTGTGGCTGCGGAGGAAGGTCGCCGTGCCCCGCACGACCGCCGGCCGGCCGCGGTCCAGTTCCG
>JBILWX010000135.1:0-8523 GCA_044369655.1 Pirellulales bacterium | reverse complement strand
GGGACTGCAGGCTGCCGCCTATTCAGTAGCCTCGAAGAGCGCGATACTGGCGGTGAAGCCGTGGAGGCAGTTGCGGCGGCCAATCGGGCCGATCTCCCCCTGCGCGAAGAATCCGGCGGCGGGGACCGGCCCCATCGAGTCCTGCAGGCAACGGGCGTCGTGACTGGCTTCCTCGAACAGGCGCGTGCCACGGCCGTTGCAGGTGAAGACGAGGGCGCCGGCCGGTGCCGCTCCGCGGTCCTTCTCCCGGGTCAGCAGGGCGGTCAGATCGTCGTGCGCGCTCTTCGCGTCGCGGACATGGAACTGGATCGTCTGGCCCGTGCGGACCAGATCACCCACCGCGATCACGCCCGTATCGGGATCGGCCCCGACCACGTTCCGGACCAGGAAGTCGCCGCGCTGGAAGTGGTCCTGGTATTCGTCGGCCACGCGTCCGATATGGAGCGAGTTGCGGACGAGCTGACGGTCGGCCGGATCGAGTTCGCCATACACCTCCCGCAGCCGCTCGAGCGCGGGCTTGCCACCGAGTTCGACGATCACGTTCTCCTCCGCCTTCGTGATCACCATCGGCCGGCCGATCGGGCGACAGCCCTGCGACACGACCGGCCTGATCCGCACGCCCCCGCCGATGACGAAGCCGACGGCGCCCGAGTCGTACGACCGCGAACCGACCACGAGCGTGTTGCTGCCGGGCTGGTAGCCGCCGCTCGCCATGCCCCCGATGATCGGCACGCCGGGGTGGTCCTCCTCGACCCGCTTGATGAGCGCGTCGACCGGAAAGGAAAACGGATCGGCCAGCAGCACCACCGCGGCGTTCGTCGGCCAGCCGTCGTCGAGTTCGGTCGGCCAGCCCACGAACATGCCGCCGTCGGGGGTCTGCGTGTATTCAAGGGCGAAGGGAACCACGGTGGCGCCGGGCAGCCGGGCCAGCCAGACGGTCACCACCGGCCCCGACTCGTATTCAGCATCGGCGGCAAGCAACGCCTCGGCGGTCGAGCCGATGATGGTCGGGGTGCCGAGGAGGTCGGCGAGCCCCTCCATCGCGGGCCGGATCGCCGCGCCGTAGCCGCTCGACACGAACACCACCGCCACGTCCGCGATGCCGCCGAGGAGCCGCGCGGCGGACGCCGCCGCCTCGCGGATGGCGGTGTCGATCTGGTCGGCTGTGGAGGCGGCGACGGCGCAGCGAATCTCCGAGGCAGTGGGCGGCGTCGCCGGCTCAGCGGGCATAGGGTGGCACCATCATGGGATAAAGAGCGGCGGGAAGGAGCGTCAGAGCACGATCTCGGCAAAGGATTCGAGCGGTTCGTGCTCGAGCAGACCGCCCGGGGGACGGTTGCCGGGCCGGATGGCCAGCGCCGTCGCCATGCCGGCATGGCGGGCGGCGTCGAGTTCCTCCCCCACGTCGCTGATGAACAGGATCTCGCGGGGCTCCATCTCCATGTCGGCGGCGATCGCCCGGTAGCTGTCGGCTGACCGTTTCGGGCCGGTGGTGGTGTCGTAGTGGCCGCGGAGGTGGGGGGTGAGGTCGCCCGCCGAGGTATGCCCGAAGAACAGTTTCTGGGCGTCGATCGAGCCCGACGAGTAGATCCGCACGTCGAGCCCCGAATCGGCCCACTGGGCGATCGCATTCGGCACGTCGTCGAACACGTGCGACACCAGTTCACCCGACTCGAAACCGTTTCGCCAGATCATTCCCTGCAGCGCCTTGAGCGGCGTGCTCTTCACGTCGCGGTTCATGAGATCGATCGCGGCCAGTGCGATCCTCGTCGCGCCTGCCGGGTCGGAAATCGCCGCGTCTGTGGTGCCCGTCTCGCCGGCGAGCGCCGCGGCGGCCGCCTGCACGGCAGGGTCGGACTGGTTGCGGACGAGAAACTCACCGACGTGCTTGCGGGCAAACGCGAAGAGCACGTCGTAGACGAACGAGATGGACGACGTCGTGCCCTCGACGTCGAGCAGGATGCCACGGCCCCCGAAGACGATCACGATGCCGTCCTTCCGGCGCCGGCGATCCACGCCGGGCCCATGCAGAGCGGCTCGTAGCCGGCATGGACGCCGTCCTCGAGGTAGTGGGGCGTCCAGCCGCTCGTGTCCTGGAAGAGCCGGATGGCGCGGATGCGGCGATCGGTGCAGAGGTCGAACCAGTGCCGCGTGCCCAGCGGCACGCTGATCATGTCGCCTGCCCACACCTCGATGGCGTAGACGGGTCGGTCGACGGGGTTGATGTGAAACACTCCCCTGCCCTGCAGGATGAACCGCACCTCGTCTTCGGTGTGCGTGTGCTCCTTGCTGAATTTCGCGAGCATCGTGTCGAGGTTGGGCGTGTCGGGGTAGACGTCGATGACGTCGGCGGTGACGAAGCCGCCGCGACGTTTCAGCTCGTCGATTTCCGGTGCGTAGGCGGCGAGGATGTCGGCGGCGGGTGCCGCCGGATCGACTCTGTCCTCGAGGGGCCAGACGTCGTAGTCGATGCCGTGGTCCTTGAGAAATTCCTTGATCGCTGCCGGATCGGTGAGCTTTTGCGATTCCGACGGAACGGTGACGATCGCCATGGTGGTGCCTCGCGTGAGAGATGAAGGTGCGGTCGTGAACGCTGCTAGGCGGGCGCGGCGGCCGCGAGCGTGCGGCTGCGGGCGACCACCTCGAAGAGAAACTCGAAGATCTCGACGTGGCGGCGGGCCTCGGCGAGGTTCTGCCCCCAGGTATAGAGGCCGTGCCCGGAGAGCAGGAACCCGTGGCAGGGCGGCCGCTTCGGGTCGCTCCAGTCGGCTGCGGTGAACCGATCGCGGATCCGGCCCGCCAACTCGGTCATGTCCTGGGCGTTCGCGAAGATCGGCACCTCCTCGAAGGTGTCGTGCGTGCCGATCCCCTCGAGGCCCTTCAGCATCTCGTAGCCCTCGATGCGGAGGCTGCCGCGGCCGAGGTCGGCGCGGGAGAGAACCGTGCTCCAGACGGAGTGGGTGTGCAGGACCGCGCCCACCGGGCCGCCGCCAAGGGCCGGGACCAGGTCGGCGATCAGGCAGTGGAGGAGCGTCTCGGCCGACGACTTCTTCGTCGAACCGTCGATCACGCGGCCGGTGGCGTCGACGCGGACGAAGTCGTCGGGGCCGAGGGCCGACTTGTCCTTGCCGCTGGCGGTGATGAGGAGTGTGAGCGGGTCGCGGGAGGCGACCACGCTGTAGTTGCTGCTCGTGCCGAGCGACCACGAACGGGAGTGAAATTCACGGCCGATCGCCCGCAGGCTCTCGACCGCACCGGCGGGAGCGGGGGGGACATGAAGAGTAGTTGTCATGGACGCTGAATTTATGGTGTGGGCGTCGGACTGACAACGAGCGGCGAAAAGACCGTCACAGGTAGGGGCTGAAGAGCCGGGCGATGCCGTCGCGGAGGCGGATCGGCAGGCTGCGGCCGTCGACCTCGGCGAGCGTCTTGCGGCGGGAGCGGGCGATCACCCCGGTGATGTGCCGGTCGAGAAACGTGGCCAGGTCGCGGTCGTAGGTCTCCACGTTGAACTCGAAGTTGAGCCGCATGCTGCGGTCGTCCCAGTTGCCGCTGCCGAACATGGCCCAGGCGCCGTCGACGACCATCAGCTTCGTGTGGTCGAAGGGGGGCGGCGACATCCAGACGTTGCAGCCCCGGCCGAGCACCTGCCAGAGCAGCGCCGTCGACGCCCAGCCGACCAGCGCGAGGTTGTTCTGATCGGGCAGCACGATGTCGACGGTGACGCCCCGCATCGCCGCGACGTCGAGCGCCTGGCAGACGGCGTCGTCGGGCAGGAAATACGGGGTCATGATCCGCACCGATCGCTGGGCGGCGGCCAGCGCCCCCACGAGCACGAGCTTGATGCGGCCGATGTCGGGATCGTCGGGGCCGTAGCGGACGCCGCGGGCGAGCATGTCCCCGGCGGTGTCGAGGCTGGGGGCCCACGTGGCGTTCGATGCGTCGTTCGCGCCGTCCCCCAGCAGCACCTCGTCGGCGGCGAAGGCCCAGTCTTCCGCGAAGACCTCGAGCAGTTGCGTCACGACCGGGCCGTGGAGCTCGAAGTGCATGTCGCGGACGGGATGTCGGGGGTGGCGCGAGAGCCAGCAGCCGTCGCGGATGTTGAGGCCGCCGGTGAAGCCGACCGTCCCGTCGACGACGAGGATCTTGCGATGGTTGCGGAGGTTGGCGTAGGGAAAATAGAGCGGCACGCTCGTGGGCAGGACGCGTTCCACCCGCACCCCCTGCTCCGTCAGCACGTTCACGATCGACGGCCAGGTGTAGCGCGAGCCGATCCCGTCGACGAGCACGCGCACGGCCACGCCGCGGCGGACGGCGTGGGCCAGCGCGGCGGCGAAGATCTTGCCGGTGGGATCGTTGTCGAAGATGTAGGAGGCCATGCCGATGCTTCGCGTGGCGGCGTCGATCGCGGCGAGCATCCGCGGATAGGCCTCGTCGCCGCCGACGAGCGGCTCGATCCGGTTGCCGTCGACGAGGGGCCTGCCGGTGACCTCGCCCACCAGCGTGGCCAGCGACCGCAATGGGGCATGGGCCGGCCCGATGGCAGCGTCGAGCCGCTCCGGCTGCGGCACCGCGGTGCGCAGCTCGTGGATCACGGCCAACTGCCCGGCCCGGAGCTGGCCGGCCCGCGAGCGGATGCGGTTCACGCCGAGCACCGCGTAGGCGATGGCGCCGAACACGGGCGAAAGCCAGATCAGGCCGACCCAGCCGATCGTGGAGCGGGTGTCACGCTTGACGAGGATCGCATGGATCGAGGCGCCGATGTTGATGGCGAGGATCGAGGCAGCCAGCACGTGCGGCCAGAGCACGAGCCACCACCGCCACGCCGTCGCCACGAGGGAGTCCATACGGAAAAGGTACTCGGTGGAGGAGAACCCGTCGATGCGCGAGTCGAAGTCGTGTTTCGTGTGAAGAGCTAGAAGCCCGGAGCGGAAGCGATGGGATCTGTCCCCTGCGGTTCCCGGTCCCCCCGCTTCCGCCGGGGGCTTTTCGTTGAGGGTGTGGCGACGTGAGGTGGTCGCGTCCGTTTGGTGGGAAGCCAATCACCTGAACCGGAATGAGAAGAGATCGGCGTCGGCGAGGATGAACCGCAGCCGCACGGGCTTGCCCGCGAGGCTGCCCAGATCAGCCGGTGGCTTCCCGGCGGCCGCCTTCCACGTCACCACGCGATCGATCTCGTCGCCGACGATCTCCGGGCAGTCGGCCGCCGTGAAGCCGGCGAGCGGGTTGCCGTCGGCATCCTGAATCTCCACCTTCACGCTTCCCGCCGCGCTCGTTCGGTAGTTGATTTCGAGCGAGTCGCCGGCGAACGTGAGCGGCTTGGTCACCATCTCGCCCCCCGCCCACGGCGCCGACACCGACGCAAACCCGTCGGTCCGCAGGAGCAGCCGCTCGATGTGCCAGGTGGGCTGCATGGAGTTGCGTGAGACAAACATCTGAATCCTGTCCGGGCCCGCCGGCAGGATGCCGGTGAGCGGGTAGTTGGTCCGCGACACCCAGTTCGAGTCGCCCTGGCCCGGTCGGATGAACGTCTCCATGAACGTGCGGTCATACACGTTCGAGCCGGCGCTGCTGGTGAGCAGAACGCCGTCGGAGCAGTCCTTGAAGTAGACGTGCTTGTCGATCACCGACAGGCCGAGCGACTGGGCCCGTTGATCGTCGAGTACCTGCCGCCCCTGCATGAACCTTGCGGCAGGGGCCAGATAGAGGTCGGGCGCCCGGAAGTAGGGCTGCGTGTTGTTGACGTAGAACTCCTCTCGGGGCGAGTCGCCGTAGGTCATCGGCACGGGCTTCGTCCACGTCATACAATCCGTCGACGTGGTGCGGGCCATCGTGCGGCGGCCCCCTCGGCCCCACTCGCCGTCGTACCAGCGGTAATAGAGGACGTACTGCCCCTCGGCCTCGCTCCAAAACATCGTGTTGCCGCCGTCGAACGAGTTGCTAAGGTCGCTCACGAAGTCGGGCTGCGGTTCGAGCTTGCGAAACGAAAAACCGTCGGCCGACGTCCAGAAGACGAGCCGCTTGGTCCCGCCGGGATCCGTGATAGCGGTATGCTTCACGCCGCTCGCCGGCACGCTCTCGATCATCTTCACCCGCTCGCTCGCCGGCACGCCCGGCCGCGTGTCCACCCAGGGCGCGCAGGGAAACGAGAACTGCGGCTCCCCGTCGGCCGTGGCGATGATGTTGTTGGCCGGCCAGTCGGCCCGCTTCACGAGGTCGTGGGCCGGCTTCGTCCAAGTGGCCCCGCCGTCGCGGCTCTCGGCCACGCAGCCGACGCCGTTTTCTTCCTTGGGATCGTTCGGGGGCCAGCCGCGGTAATACATGAGCAGCCGGCCGTCGAGCTCGATCACCGACATGCCGAAGTTCGGCGGCCCTTCCCAGGGCTTGTCGATCCGGATCGCCACGCCACCCGAGACAGGTTCGTGGAGCTTGAGCATCGTGCCGTTCAGTCGCTCGATGAGGGAGCGGTCGACGAAGAGCTGCCGGCGGGAGCCGATCGCGACCGGCTCCACGGGCTCGGCGGCGGGCAGCTTCCACTTCGACCAGAGCAGCGAGCATTTTTCCTTGGGCGCCGCTTTCTGATAGCAGACGGTCAGCAGGCTGCCGTCGGCCAGTTCGACCGTGGATGGATAACCAAGGTCATGGTCGGGGCCGTCGCCCCGCAGGATCCAGTCGCCCTGCCACGATTTCCCGTCGTCCCGGCTGATCGCCACCCGCTGGCCGAAGGGTTTTGCCCGATAGCCGTAGGTCATCACGAGGGCGCCCGACGAATGCCGCACGAGATGCGGTGGCGGTCCGCTGAAGCCCACCCATCGCGGCACCGACCAGGTCGCGCCCCCGTCGGCCGACTCAGTCTGCATGATCGTGAACGCTGGCATGCCGGAGCGACCGCTTTGTTCTTCGACGCGGATCGCCGCAATGAGCCGGCCCGAGGGGAGTTCGACAAGGTGTGGCTCGTGGTAGTTGGCCGCGGTCGTCCGCGGGGCCATCGGCACGCCTCCCATGACCCGCCACGTCTGGCCGCGGTCGCTCGAGCGGGCGGCGGTGATCTGGGCGACACTCATGTCCTTCCAACTGGCGAACGGCTTGCCAAGATAGAGCAGATCGCCGTTGGCGAGCTTGATCGGGCCGTGCGGCGTGGAGACGGGGGCCCGGCGGGGCTCGCTCCAGGTCGCGCCGCCGTCGTCGGAGACAATCGTCCACGAACCGATGAGGCCGGCGACCTGCTCGTCGGTCCAGTCGGCAAAGACCTTCGGCCACGACTCCCGCTCGGCGGCGGGGATCCAGTCTTCCTTGGCATAGATCCGCGTGTCGCTGCGAAAAAACGAGGCGAGCAGTGAGGTTCCGCCGAGGTTCACGATCCCGCCGTCGCGGTCGTCGATCGGCGAGTCTTGGATCACCCGCGGCGGCGACCAGGTGCGGCCGTCGTCGCGGCTGACGTTGAGCACGGTCTTGCCGAACGGGCAGATATGCTCGGCCCGGAGGCCGGAACTCACGACCAAGAGCGTGCCGTCATCCATGCGGGCAACGGTGGGCCAGCCGAAGTAGCCGAACCGCTCGTCGGGCAGGCGGCAGACCACGCCGTGCTCCGCTTCGAGCACGCGGTGAGCCGGCTCCGCGGCTTGGGTGGCCACGGCCATGAGCAGGGCGACGGCAGCCGCGGCCAGCAGTGCCGCTCTTTCGCCGCGGTGGCGTCGGCCGGTCATCCGATCCCCCGGCTTCCGCCGGGGGCTTTTATTCGAGTGAGATGCCATGGTCGATAAAAGCCCGGAGTGGAGGCGATGGGACAGGTACGACGAGCGACCGATTTACACCCGTTGCTTGATCGCCTTCACCGCCGAGGCCTCTGGCTCCATCGACTTGTAATAGTCGTCGAGCGGATAGCAGCCGCTGCGGAGGCCGTTGCGGGGGGCGGTCGTGCAGTCGCTGAAGGTACGGCAGACCGCCGTCCGCGTGAGCGGCTTGCCGGCGAGGGCGTCGGCGGGCAGGTCGGGATAGGAGAGCACCATCCGGCCGAGGCCCACGATGTCGATCCAGCCCAGCCGCACGCTCGCCTGGGCGGCATGGGCGACGTAGTCCTGCAGGTAGGTGTACCCGGAGCCCACCATCACGAGCCCCGGCACCGCCTCCTTGGCCTGGCGAGCGGCGTCGATCTGCCGCCAGACGCCGACGAGCGGGTCTTCCGGCGGCGGGTAGCCGTCTGAGGGTGGAAACGCCGCCGGCCGCGTGACGTGCGGCACCGTATAAGGACTGCCGGCGGAGAGATTCACGGCCGCGACGCCCAGGTCGCGGAGCAGCGTCAGGAGCGTGATCGGCTCCGCGAGATCGATCCGCGTCGGGTCGCGTTCATCGACGCCGAAGCCGCAGTCATAGGGGAGCGCGTCATGGAAGGGCCACGGCTCGCCCGTGTCGCCCACCTTGTGCCACGGCACCGTGTCGAAGAGCGAGAGCCGCACGCCGATCAGGAGCCCGGGACAGGTCGCCCGCACCCGTTCGACGAGCGTGACGAGCAGCCGGGTGCGA
>JBILWX010000004.1:0-72295 GCA_044369655.1 Pirellulales bacterium | reverse complement strand
ATCGAGTCCTACGATGCCGCTTCTTCCAGGAACACACCCATCCGACGAAACTGAGTTCACGAAAAACACGGCATCGTGCCGTTTTTTCTTGGCAGCCTCCGGCTGCTGGTGCTGAGCATCGAGTCCTACGATGCCGCTTCTTCCAGGAACACACCCATCCGACGAAACTTTTCGTAGCGTTCCGCCACGAGGGTCTCGACCGGCTGGTCGACCAGGCTGCGGAGCGACCGCACCAGCCAGGTCTTGAGCCGGGTCGCCATCTGCCGCGGATGCCTGTGGGCACCACCGGCCGGCTCCTCGATCACGGCGTCGATCACGCCAAACTCTTTCAGGTCCCGCGAGCGGAACCGCAGCGCCCGGGCCGCGTCGGCCTTGAACTCGACGCTTTTCCAGAGGATCCCGGCACAGCCCTCGGGGCTGATCACGCTGTAGTAGGCATGCTCGAGAACCGCCACCCGGTCGCCGACCCCGATCCCGAGCGCCCCGCCCGAGCCCCCCTCGCCAATCACCGCACAGAGAATCGGCACGGGGAGCGTCGCCATCAGAAACATGCTCTCGGCGATCACCTGGGCCTGGCCGCGTTCCTCGGCTCCGATGCCCGGATAGGCTCCGGGGGTGTCGATCAGGCAGATCACCGGCAGGCCGTATTTTGCCGCCAGCCGCATCTTGCCCATCGCTTTACGATAGCCCTCGGGATGCGCACAGCCGAAGTGGCAGGCCTGCCGCTCGGCCAACGTGTTGCCTTTTTGGTGGCCGACGACGAGCACCTTGTGCTGCTCGAGTTTGGCAAAGCCGGTCAGCATCGCCGGATCGTCGCCGAACGATTTGTCACCGTGCAGTTCGACGAACTCGTCGAACACCAGCGAGAGATAGTCGCTCGTCTTCGGGCGATTCGGATGGCGGGCCACCTCGACCGTCTGCCAGGGATCGAGGCTCCCGAACACGGTCTTTTGCACCTCGACGAGTTCGCGCTTCAGCCGCCGCAACTCTTCCTGCTCCTGACCGCCGACCGGAGCGGTCTCCAGGTGCGAAATCCGATCTTCGATCTCGTAGATGGGTTTTTCGAGCGGCAGTCGATGCAACGCGGACGACATCAGGTGACCTCACGGGAACGGGATGAGCCCGAGATTGTCGCCGCTGGCCGAACCCCACGTCAATTCTGGCTTCACTCCCGAATCGGAAATCCGGGATCGGCGAAATCCGCGGGCTTGGATGACCGCGGAGCGACGATCGCGAGCCGGTTCGGGGCCGACTGCCGCTCAGCCGCTCACCCGGTTCAGGAACTTGATCGCCCCGATCTGCTGGACGACGGCCCGCATCGAAGCGGGTCGGTCGGCAGGTTTCTTGGCGAGCATCTGCCGGATCAGCTTCGAGACGCTTGCCGTGGCGTTGCGGTTGAAAGCCTCCACCGATGGCGGCGTCGCCGACAGGTGTTTGTGCAGCAGTTCTTCGGTGGTGGAAGCCGTATACGGCGGCATCCCCGCCAACAGTTCGAACAGCAGGCAGCCGAGGGCGTACATGTCTGCCTGAGGATCGACAGGCAGGCCGCGGATCTGCTCCGGCGCGATGTAGCTGGGCGACCCTTGCGCCTGGCTTTTGCCACCGAAGAATCGCCGCAGCATCCCCGATTTTCTCGCCGCGATGGCCAAGTCGATCAGCTTCACGTCGCCGTCGGCCGACGCGAGCACGTTTTCAGGTTTCACGTCGCGATGCACCCAGCCCCGTCCGTGCATGTGATCGAGCGCCCAGGCCAGCTGCGTGACGATGCGGTGCAGCCGGGGCATGATCTCCTCGGTGCCGGCCGCGATCTGCTTTTTGAGATTGGCGTGCGGATAGAGTTCCATCACGAGATGCGGCAGGCCGCCCGCCTCGGAGAATCGGTCGATGCGGATGACGGCAGGATGGTCGAGCCCACGGGCCACTTCGAACTCGTGCCGGAGCAGCCGCCGCTGCCCCGAATCTTTGGCCATCTCCGGCACGACGGCCTTCACCGCCACCCGCTGCCCGGACGACCTGTCGAGAGCCTCCCAGACCTGGCAGTGACGGCCCAGGCCGAGCTGTCGGATGAGGGTCAGCGGTCCAAGTTGTTCGGGGAGTCTGGCCATGACGATCCTGCATTCCCCGACGGTCCGGGGCCGAGTTCTATCGACACGAGCACGAGGCCCTGCGGCGGCGCCGTCGGGCCTGCGGCCGGCCGGCTGCGGGCTGCGATCACCTCGCGAACCCACTCCGGCTTCCGCTTGCCGGAGCCGACCATCACGAGCGAACCGGTGATGATCCGCACCATGTTGTAAAGGAACCCGTTGCCGACGACCTCGATCCAGACCTCGGCATCGGCCGCGTCGTCGTACCCCGAATGGCGAAATACGTCGGCGGTGAGGATTGTGCGAACTTTTGAACGCCTTGTGGAGGGGGTGGTTTCGAAGCTGGTGAAATCGTGCTCACCGACGAGTTCGTTCGCGGCAGCCTGCATGGCGAGCACATCGAGGCGGGATTTCCACCGCCAGACCAGGTGTCGTTGGAGCACCGGACGCCATGGCGCATCGTGGATCCGATACCGGTAACGCTTCCGCACGGCGGCAGACACCGGATCAAAGCCGTCCGGAGCCGAAAATCCCGCCAGCACGGTGATGTCGGAAGGGAGTTTCGCATTGAGTGCCCGGACCCACACGCCCGGCTCGAGGCTGCTGGTGGTCGTAAAGGCCACCACCTGCCCCAGCGCGTGCACGCCGGCGTCGGTGCGACTGGCGCCCCGCGGCACGATCACCTCCCCCGTGACGCCCCGGATCGCTTCTGCCAAAGTCCCCTGCACCGTCGTCCGGCCGGGCTGCGCCTGCCAGCCCGAATACCGTGTGCCCTCGTAGGCCAGCGTCAGGCGGATCGTGCGTGGCGAGCCGATGATGCCGGCGATCTCTGTCATGCGCGATGCGACACGGGGCCGGAGGAGGGATGCAGGAAGGGCCGGAGGGCCAGTCGCAGGACAGCCGCCGGCACGAACGCCACGTTCGCGGTCAGCATGGCCAGCCCGAACTCCATCATGCCCATCGCAAGGCCGATCCCCAAGTGCACCGGCACCGCCATCGCGAGCACCAGCCGGCGGGTGAGCCGGGGCCAGACCAGGGCGGCGTAGGAAATTTCCCACCAGAGCGTGGCAAGCGTCAGGGCGTTGACGAGCCACGGATGGCTGGCCAGCCAGGTGAGGTCGAGCGTGCGGTACTGAACGTTGGCGGCGGCCCCCCAGAGGGCCGTTCCCTCCCACCAACTGGCTCCCAACAGCTTCCCACAGCCGGAGAAGAGATAGACCACGCAGAGGTGCACTTGGATCAGCCGCAGCGCGAGATTCGCCCGCACGGACGGCCGCCCCGCAGCATGATCCGGCGCCAGCCATCGGTCGACGGAGAGCACCGCTCCCGCGGGTCCGACTGCCACCGCGATCAGGAGCATCCCGAGCGTGTCGTCGAACCCGAAGACATTCAGTGGCGCCCGGTTGACGGCGCTGATGAAACCTGTCAACGACACGATCGCCGACAGGGGCGTGGCGATGCCGAGCGTGAGCATCACGGCCGCCGCGAGCGTGACGAGCGTGAGCATCCGGGGCATGCCCGCTTCCCCCGCGACGAAGTACCAACTCCACTGCCACGGCTGATCGTTCATCCGCCAGACGTGCTCGGGCCGCTGCCAGCCGGCATCGCCAAAGAAGGCCTCCGCGTCGAGCAGCCAGACGAAGCTCGCCCATGCCAGCAGTGCCCCGACGGCGATCCGCACCACTGCCAACGGCAGCGGATCGGCCGGCGCGAACCAGAACCTATTCCAGGCATCGAGCCAGTCTCCCAGCCAGGTGCCACGGTGCGGTGGTTCATCGGTCGGCATGGCGACATTCATCGGTTCACCATCCCCCTGGAAGCTCCAGCCAGCGCATAGGTGCCCAGCGGCGTGACCACATCCCCCCCCTGCTCCGACCGGATCACCTCGTCCGGCGTCGGCAGATAGTGCTCCGTCATCTGCAGCGTCACCTGGCTGCCGCCATGCCGATGCAGGAGTTGGCCGGCGACGTCCTTCACGAGCGGCTGCCACTCCCCCCTGCTCTGCTGCCGCACGTCCGCGGGGGCGTCGGGCGGCGGCACGAACGCCGCGATCTTTTCGCTGATCATGAAGCGGCGGTGATAGAGAAGGCGCGGCCAATCGGCATCACGGTCGGGGATCGAGCCCTGACGGGTCGATCCATCGGGCATCCGCATCGTCCACTGGATCGAGTGGCCAGGACCAGGATTGGGGGCGAAAAACCGATAGCCATGCCCCAGAAACAGGCCGCCGACGAGCGGCCGCAAGGGCTGCAGCGCGGCCACGGCAAGTTCGCTTGCCGGTGGCGGCCCGGCCAGGGGCGGCACGATCACGGCTGCAAAATAGGCCACAATTCCCGCGGAAACCGCGGTGCGAACGGCGGGCGGCCAGGAAAAGCGTCGGTTGGTGCGGCGGATGGCCAGCGTCATAAAGCTGTCTTCGACGCGATCCAACCGCCTTCCACGACCCGGCCGCAAGACGTCAGCCTGGGCAAGATCGGAAAGCAGGAAAGCCGGGATCGGCGGAAGTTCGAGGAGCATAGGGCGTATCCTCGCCCTCGCGACGAGACTTCTGCCGTCCTGGCGGCGCGATCCAGTCGGGGCGCAAAAAAACTCCCGCGCGGCACGCGGCCGCGCGGGAGTGAAGGACTGCCTGAAAAAGGCCGGGAACGGCTTTTTTCGTGGTGAACTAGCGAATCGACGCGGTCGTGTCGGCCGCGGCCGTCCGTTGGGCGGGATCGAGCGACAGTTCGACCGTCTGGCCCGCGGCCAGGTCGATCACCTTCGACACGACCTGCTCGCGTCCGTCGACGACGGTCGCGACCCGGATCTCGTAGTTCTTCCACGACTGGCCCGGAGCCAACGTCGTGGTCTGGAACTGCCGAGTGGCACCGGCAGACGAAGTGACGTTGCCGGCCAGCCAGACCTTTGCGTCGGCCGGCACGTGCAGCGTCAGGCTCGTCTTCGGGGCCGAGGCCTCCGTGAAGGACAGGTTCGCGCGGCCGCCAGCGGACAGCGACACGACCTTGGTCTCTTCGCTGCTCTGACCGTCGCGATCGACGGTCATCCGCACCGTGAACTCATACCGCTTGCCCTGGGCAAGACCACGCGACACGAACTGCCGAACGGTGCCCGTGGCGGCCGTCTTGGCGCCGTTGACGAAGATCTTCGCGCCGGCAGGAACCTCGACGGACAGGAGCGCCGCATCGGCAGGCACCAGGCTCGTCGTGGAGTCATTCGAGATCGGATTGACCGACCGCGGCGTTTCGATGATCTCGCCGCCGCTGACCGACGGCGTCTCGCTGATCACGCGATACGACTCGACCGATTCGCCGTAGCCGCTCGAGTAGGTGGTCGCCGGCACGGAGTAGCCGCCGTAGGAGCCGCCGCCGTACGAACCGGACGAGCCGCCACCCGACGAACCACCGGAGGAGCCGCCATAGGAATATGAGGAATACGAGCCGCCCGAGCTGCCGCCCGAGCTGCCGCCCGAACTGCCACCGGACGAACCGTGCATCGAATGCCGGTAGGCTCGTCGCGCCATCTTCGCGGCGTGATGCGAGCCCCAGCTCCCGTGCGATCCATACGAACCGTGCGATCCATAGCTACCGCCCGACGAGCCGTACGAGCTCGAGCCACCGGACGAGCCACCCGAACTGCCACCGGACGAGCCACCCGAACTGCCACCGGACGAGCCACCCGAACTGCCGCCGGACGAGCCGCCAGAACTACCGCCCGAACTGCCACCCGAGGAACCGTAGCCGCGATAACGATGATGCCAGCCAGCATCAGCGTCGCAGGCCGTCGCTGCGACCGCGACAAAAGTGACAACTCCAGCCACCCGCAACCACCGACGATGGACCAACATCTGAACTCGCTCCCTTGGAAAGTGTGGATCGCCCGATTTCAGCCGCACGCAGCTCGGACGCTAAAAACTGCCGGCATGGGGCAAGAATAGTTTGCCGATTTGGTAAATCAAGGAGGCTGGGGAATATATATGGCCATCCATTCGTTATCCTTTTGGGAGCCTTCAGGCGGAGGCTTTCGCCGCCCTGGCGGGTTGGCTCACGGCTGGACGGCCAGCGGATCGGCCGGAAAAACCGGATAATTCGGCACAGTCAGCGGGGCGATCCCACCACCCGCACGTCATCGACGTCAAGCCGCCCGGTGGCCCCCTGCAGACCAATTTGCACGATCGCCTCCCTGGCCCAGCCGGGAACGGTGACCGTGCCTTCAATCTGCCGCCATGGACCACTGCCCTTCCATGGCCCCACCTGGCCGTTCAGCGAGCGGCTGCGTTCCTCGTTAAAAAACCGCACGACGAGGCCCGGAAAATCGTCCGGCCCCGGCCCCATTCCGATACCGTCCCCCCGAACCGACAGCGAAAAGGTCACCCGGCCTACGGTCCGGCCGTCGACCGGAAAGCCCTGAAAGAGTTGGGCAGGCCTGCCCGGCTGGGCATTTTCCAGTCGAAGATACTGGCGGCCTTCCGGCGCGTCCTCGCCCGCGACGAGCGCGATCTGCCGGCCGTAGTACCAGGCGGCAGGCACATCAGAATCGGCTAGCACCTCCTCGAATCCGCCATTGCTGAGGGCCGGCTTGGTGCCGTCGGGCTGCACTCTCCTGCCCTGCTCCGCGACGCCAGTCATCGGAACGAACAGGCTCGGCACGAGCGACTCCTGCTCCATCACCCCATTCCGCTTCGACAACAGCACGAGCGTCTGTTCATACCGTTCGCCGACCGGGATGATCATGCGTCCGCCTTCGGCGAGCTGCTCGACGAGCGGCTGCGGAATATTTTCCGGGGAGCACGTGACGATGATCTTGTCGAACGGCGCGTGTTCCGGCCAGCCCTGAAAGCCGTCTCCGATCTTCGTGACGACATTACGGTAGCCCAGCCGCGTCAGCGTCCGCGCGGCCTTCTCGCCGAGCATGCGGCTGATCTCGATGGAATAGACCATGCCCACCAGCGGCGAAAGCACGGCCGCCTGATACCCGCTGCCCGTCCCGATCTCGAGCACGCGATCGGTGGGCTTCGGCTCCAGCTTTTCCGTCATGTACGCCACGACGAAGGGGCCCGAAATGGTCTGCGACGCGCCGATCGGAAGGGCCATGTCGTAGTAGGCGTAGGGTCGCTGCGGCCCCCCCACGAATTCGTGCCGGGGGACGAGCCGCATGCTTTCGAGCACGCGAGGATCGGTCACCCCGCCGCCGGCGATGTCGTCACGGACCATCTGTTCGCGGGCCTCGGCAAACCGGTCGACCGCCGGCGGCACGGCGATGGCCGCCGCCATGAACGCCAGCGACGCCAGCCCACCGGCCGCCAACAACACGCCTCCGTGCACGATCGCCTTGCCGGCGTTCCCCATGGCCGCTGTCTCACTTGGAAGGCAGGATGTTCACCAACTCGATCTCGAAGACCAGCAGTTCGTTCGGCTCGATAACCGGCGGCGATCCTTCCTCGCCATACGCCAACTGGGGCGGCACGTAGATCCGCCATTTCGCGCCTGTCTTCATGAGCGGAAGCGCCTCCTGCCAGCCAGCCACGACTCCGCGGAGCGGGAACACGGCCGGCTCGCCCTTGGGATCGGTGCCGTCGAACTCGCGGCCGTCGATGTGCGTGCCCCGGTAGTGTGCGGACACGGCGTCGTCGAGCGTGGGGCTTTGGCCCGCGCCGGCGCGAATCACCTCATACTGCAGTCCGCTCGGCCGGGTGACGACCCCCTGCTTCCGACCATTGGCCTGGGCAAACTCGGTGGCCTTGGCCAGGTTGACCTTGGCGGCCTCGAGCATCCGCCTGCCAAACTCTTTCTCCCGTTCCTGCATGCGGGCGTCGAAAGCCTCGAGCGTCTGCCGGATCTGCTGCTCGCTGAGCCGTGGACGTTCCTCGAGCAGCGCATCCGACAGGCCGCGGGCGAGCGCCGCGGCATCGACGGCCGGTTCCTGCCCCTTGAAGTCGGCGGCGATTCTGCTCCCAATCCGCAGGCCGAGCGCATACCCCAGGGTCGCGGCGGGCGTGCCGAGGCCCTCCGCAGCCGTCCTGCCCGCAGCAGGACTCGCGGCTGGCAGTTCACTCGGCGGTTGTTGCGCCGCCAGCGGCCGCCCCCCGACACCGGCGGCCATGAGCAGACCGCCAAACCACACGCAGACGTTTCCGAATCGCCGCTTCATGCTGCACTCCTTTGCTGCTGCCCAACCGCCTTGTCAGGATTCCGTGGCCGCCTGTCGGCCGGGGCGGCCGAGCGCCCCCTTCGTGAGTTCGAGGAACGCGGTCTCCAGATTGACCTCCTGCTCGCGCATCGAAACCAGGCGATACCCGTCGGCAACGAGCTTCGCCGCCAGCGGCGAAGGGTCGTCCACGCCGTCGGCAAGGGTCACCAGAATTTCACCGTCGCGAACCGCCACGCCCGCCGCCTCGGGGGATGACTCGAGCAGCCGGGCAGCCTTCTCGGGAGCACCGGCCAGACGGAAGCGGATCACCGGCCGCCCGCGGACCTGCATCAGGAGGTCCTGCACGTTGCCGCAGGCCAACAGGCGGCCATATTCGATGATGCCGACGCGATTGCAGATGTCAGCCAACTCCGGAAGGATGTGGCTGGAGACGAGGATCGTCTTGCCGAGCCCCTGCAGGCGTTTCAGGAGCCCGCGCATCTCGATCCGTGCCCGCGGATCGAGGCCGCTTGCCGGTTCGTCGAGCAGCAGCACCTGCGGGTCGTGGAGGAGCACGCGGGCCAGCCCCAGCCGCTGCGTCATGCCTCGGGAAAGGCTGGTGACGAGTTCGTCTCGCTTGAAGGCGAGGTCGACCAGTTCCAGCGACCGTTCGGCCACCCGCCGCCGCTCGGATCCGTCGATCCGATAGGCGGCCGCGAAAAACTCGAGATATTCGATCACCCGCATGTCGTCATAGACGCCGAAGATGTCGGGCATGTAGCCGATCGCGCGGCGGATCTCCCGCGGATGGGTGTAGATCGAATAGCCGCAGACATAGGCCTCGCCCCAGGTCGGCGCCAGGAGGGTGGAGAGGATGCGGATGGTGGTCGTCTTGCCGGCGCCGTTCGGCCCGATGAACCCGAAGAGGTCCCCCTTTTCGAGCTTGAGGTCGAGCGACTCGAGGGCGTAGAAGTCGCCGTATTTCTTAGTCAGGTCGATCGTTTCAATCATGGAGCGTTTCAGTTCGAGGGGGAATCGGCGGCGGACGCTGCGGAGGCCGTCCGCACGAGCGGAATCACGATCCGCCACAGGGTGGCCTGCCCTGGGAACGGGGGAACGTCGCCGGAGGCGTCGGCTTCGGCGGACGCCTGCTGTCGGCACTGCCAGGCGACGAAGGCGGGCCCTCGGCCCACCAGCACGGCCCGGTCGAGAGGCAGGAGCGGCGAGAGGTCGAAGCGGGCGAGCCGCCCTGCTTCCAACGACGTGTAGCCGCTGCCTCCGGCGGCCGCATGAAATCCAGCGATCTCCAGGATCCGGAGCGGATCGGCTTCGGCGACATTCCACCGCACGGCGACGTCACGATCCTTGTTCACGGTGCGATGGGTCAAGGCACCCGCCAGCGACCGCGGGCCTCGGCTCAGCCCGGCCGCGAAGGTTTGACCGGGCTGCAGCGTGCCGACCTCGTAGAGCCAGCCCGCGTGCGCGAGCACGCACTCTTCGAGGGCAAACGGCAGCCGGCTGGTGACATCGCCCCGCAGGGTGCCCTGCCCTTCCCTCGCGAGCGTCGACTCCACCGGCAGCGCCGCCGCGTAGACCGTGGTGAAAGCCTCGAACAGCCGGCTGGACGAGGCTGCGATTGGAATGCCGTCGAGGGCGGCGGTCGAGCCGCCATACCGATAGTCGGCCGCCGCCAACGACGGATGCGGCGAGGCGGCATCGGTGCCGCCGATTCCCCTGCCGCAGGTCGCAAACCAGCTCACGTCGCTCCTTGACTGCCGCGCGACGTCGTCCGAGTCGATCGGCAGGAAGCTCGAGCGGGGGCCGACCGTCAGGTCGATCCCGGCATTCACGGGAGACCAGATGCCCGCGAACGACGCGGCTCGCACCAGTCCGCTCCCGACATCGAGGTCGACCAACTCAGCGCCGGAGTTCTGCCAACTCGTGCCTTTCCAACGCTGGCCCGCCGACCATGCCAACCCGCTCGCCGCAGCGACCACCAGCGGAAGCGATAGCCAGGCCAACCACGGCGACCGCGCGGGTCCACCAGCACCGGTGCGGCGGCGGGCCGAGACCAGCCACCAGTCGAGTGGATAAAGACAGGCCACGTAGAGCATGCCCAGCCCGGCAATCACCTCGAACGGGATCGGTGCAACGCCTGGAAACCGGTCGATCGCCTGCCGGAGCTGGCCCGCCAGGTCAAGTGAGCCACGGAGGGCCTCCCCGGCACGGCCCGCATCCTGTGTCGCGCGGCGGCCCCTCAACATTTCCACGAGCATGGAATCGCTCCCCGACCAGTCGCGAAACGGGGGCTGGTCGATGTCGACGCCGGCCCACACGACCGTGCCCAGGCCGTGCGCACGTCGCACGACCAGCGGGAGATCGGCCGGGCCACGCCCCTCGAAGGCTTCGACACTGCCCTCGATCGCCTGCGGATTCTTGAAGAGCGGCACCTCCAGTCCCGTGAACGCCCCCTTGTCGAGCGGGCGGCTGGCTCGTGCATACGTTTCAATCGCGTTACCGCGGCGCAGCGGCACCAGCTTCGCAACCGGCCCCGGCAGCCACGCGGCGGCCGGACCACCCGAGCGGTCGATGTCGGCCGCGGTCGTTCCTGCGGCGAATAGCAGCTGCCCCCCCTCACGCACCCAGGCGTCGATGCCGCGGAGCACGGCGGCATCGAATCCCGCGACGGCGCGGCCGCAGACGATGATCGAATCGGCCCCGTCGAAGTCTCGGGCCGTCCGGCCCAACCCGGCATCCCCCCCTGCCCCGGCGCCAGACACCGGGCTTTTGATCGGTACGACCCGCGGCCGCGTGCCGTCGTCGCGAGCCAGCAGCCGCGAGGCTCGTTCAGCGGCCGGCAGATCGCCCAGCACGAGCATGACTGTCTCGGTCGCCGGGATCGGCGCCGGCAGTGAGTACCGTGTGCCGGCCGGCCGATCGAGGCCTTCTGGACCTCCGCCCAACGGCGAGGATGCCGCGTTGGCTCCGGCGTCCACCGCCGGTTCCACGCGCACGCGGGCGGAGGGGCGGCCGAAGCGGACCGTCAGTCTGGCCACCCCCCTGCCATCGGCGTCGATCTCCACCGGCGCCGCCGGCGACCGTACATACTGCCCGTCGGGATCCTCCACCCACGCATGCACCGCCCGCGGAACGGGCTGGGCCAAACCGCCCGCCGCCGGCCGCACCGCCGGAAACTCGATGGTCAGCGGCGTCCATGCCCCGGTTCGATAGACGCCGTCGAAACCCACCCGCAACTCCGGCACCTCCGCCGCGCCGGCAGTCGCCGTGAGCAGGCACGCGAGTGCGACGATGAACCCGATCATGGCTTCTCCGCGTCCGGGCAGGTGCATGCCAAGTGGCCGCAACCGGGGCAGCCCGTTCCATACTTCCGTGCCACGGCCGCCTCCAGATCGACGCCGACCACGTTGGCAATCGTGGCCAGCCAAGCCAGCACGTCGGCAAATTCCAGCGACTGTTCGTCGTGGGTGCCGCTGCGGAGCGCTGTCGCCAATTCTCCGATTTCCTCGGTGAGCCACATGAAGGTTCCCTCCACGCCCCGCGCGGCGTCCTTGTCATGATACATGCCGCGAATCAGTTGCTGAAAGTCTCGAAGCGTCATGGGGCGGAAGCTCGGGGTGAAGCGGAGGCGATCAGGTGAAGCGGAGGCGATCAGGTGAAGCGGAGGCGATCAGGCCTCCGAAGTGTGCCAAACCCGCGACCGCGGCACAAACCAGGGATAGATCGCCGGCACCACGAAGGCAGTCAGCAGCGTCGAGGTGACGATGCCACCGATCACGACGGTGGCCAGGGGGCGCTGAATTTCCGCACCGGCACTCGTGGCCAGCGCCATGGGCAGGAAGCCGAGGCTGGCCACCAGGGCCGTCATCAGCACCGGCCGGATACGGACCTCGGCGGTGGCGATGGCCGCCTCGCGAGGCGAGAGTCCTCCCTGCCGGGCATGTTCGGCGCCAGCCACCCACACCAGCCCGTTGAGCACCGCCACGCCAAACAGCGCCACGAAGCCCACTCCGGCGGCAATCGAGAACGGCATGCCGCGCATCGCCAGCGCCGCGATGCCTCCAGACGCAGCCACCGGCACCGCGAAGAAGATCAGTGACGCCAGCCGAAGCGACTTGAAGCTCGTGTAGAGCAGAAGAGCGATCAGCCCCAGCACGACCGGCGTGATCAGCATCAGCCGCCGGCTGGCCGACAGCAGGTTCTCGAAGTCACCCCCCCACCGCAGCGTGTAGCCGGCGGGCAGCTGGACCTGCGCTGCGATCGCCCGCTGCGCCTCCTGCACGAAAGTGGCCACGTCGCTGCCGCGGACATTCGCCGACACGAACGTGCGGCGTCGCGAGTTCTCGTGCTCGACCGACGGCGGGCTCTCGGCCGTGCGGATGTCGGCCAGCTCTCCCAGCGGCACGGGCCGTCCGCCCGTCGCGCCGACCGGGATCTGCGGCAGCCGCTCGGGATCCTCCCGCCACTCGGGCGGAAACTTCACCACCAACGGATAGCGTGGCCGTCCCTCGTAGATGACGCCGGTTTGGATGCCGCCCATGGCCGACACGGTCCGCATCACCTCGATGCCGTCGATGGCGTGCCGGGCCAGCTGATCGGGCCGGGCGTCGATCTGCATCGTCGGCACGTTGGCCTGCCAGTCGGCCCGCACGTCGGCCGCCCCGCGGATTCCCCGCAGCACGCCCTCGATCTGCTTGCCGAGGTTCCCCAGCGTGTCGAGATCGTCGCCATAGATCAGCACCGCCACGTCCGCCTTCACGCCGGCCACCAGTTCGTCGACTCGCATCTCGATCGGCTGGCTGAAGCCGAAGGTGGCGCCTGGCACCGCGGCGGCCAGCGACGCCGACATCCGGTCGACCAGTTGATCCCGTGTCATGCCCGCCGGCCATGCGGCACGCGGCTCGAGCATCACCCAGACGTCGGTCTGCTGCACGCCCATGATGTCGTTGGCGATCTCGGGCCGACCGGTCTTGCAGAACACCGTCCGCACTTCCGGATAGTCGCCGAGCGTCTTCTCGATCCGCGTCGTGATCGGCACGGAATCCTCGAGCGTGGCGCTCGGCAGGCGGGTGACCTCGATGAGCAGATCTCCCTCGTCGAGCCGGGGCATGAACTCGGCGCCGAGATTCGCCGCCACCGGCACGCTGGCCGCCACGAGGCCCGCGGCCACCAGCGACACCGCCACGGGATGGTAGACCGCCAGCTTGGCCAGCGGGTGGTAGACCCGGTGGAACAGCCGCATCAGCAACGGTTCGTGCTCCTCCTCGCGGGAGAGCACCGTGGCCGCCAGCACGGGCATGAGCGTGAGCGAGATGACCAGCGAGCCCGCGAGGGCGAAAAGCACCGTGAGGGCCATCGGCCGAAACAGCTTTCCCTCCGTTCCTTCCAGGAAGAGGATCGGCAGGTAGACGATCGCGATGATCAGCTCACCGAACATCGTCGGCCCGCGGACCTCGATCGCCGCGTCGCGCACGATCGCCAGCTTGGATTCCGTCGGCGCAGCCAGGCCGAGACGCCGCACGCAGTTCTCCACCATGATCACCGAACTGTCGACGACGAGACCAAAATCGATCGCTCCCAGGCTCATCAGGCTCGCCGAGATGCCGGTGGCCCACATCAGGTTCGCGGCGAACAGCATCGACAGCGGAATCGCCAGCGACACGATCAGCCCGGCCCGGACATTCCCGAGCAGCATGAGCAGCACGCCGATCACGAGCAGACCGCCCTCGGCCAGATTGTGGAGCACGGTGTCGAGCGTCCGGGCGATCAGGTCAGACCGGTCATAAATGACGTCGATTTCGACCCCGGCGGGAAGGGCTGCACGGATCGCGTTCAGCCGCTCCGTCGCCGCCGTCACCACCCGCCGGCTGTTTTCGCCGCGGACCATCATCACCATGCCGGTGACCACCTCGCCGCGGCCGTCCCGCGTGGCGGCCCCCTGCCGGACCAGTGGCGCGATCGTGACGTCGCCGATGTTGCGGACGAGCACCGGCACCCCCCCCGGCGGACTCCGCACCACCACCTGCTCGATCGCGTCGGCATCCGCCAGCAGCGCCTGGCCGCGGATGAACCGCTGCTCACCGTTCTTGACGATGTAACCGCCGCCCGTGCTGACGTTGTTCCGCTCGAGCGCCGAGAGGACCTCTCCGAGCGTGATCCCCTGCGATGCCATTCGGTCGGGGTCGACGCGGACCTCGTAGCTCTTCGCGTAGCCGCCGTGGCTGTTGATGTCGGTCACCCCCGCCACCTCGCGCATCGCCGGCGCGATCTCCCATTCGAGCAGGCTGCGGAGGTCCATCAGGTTGTGCCCCTGGCCCTTCAGCTCGAATTGGAGAATCTCACCGAGCGCCGTGCTCAGCGTGCCCAGCTTCGGGTCGGCGTCGGGCAGCGTGATCCGGCCCTTCGCCTCCGGCAACCGCTCCGCCACGAGCTGCCGGGCCAGAAAGATGTCGGTACCCTCCCGAAAGACGATCGTTACCAGCGAGATCCCGAGCCGGGAAATGCTGCGGATTTCCTCGACATTGGGCAGTCCGCTCACGGCCAATTCCACGGGATACGTGATCGATCGTTCCACCTCGAGGGGCGGCAGCGTGCCGGCCTCCGTCACCACCTGCACCTGGATGTTGACGAGATCGGGAACCGCATCCACGGGAATATGGGTGGCGGCGTAGAGTCCGCCCAGGCTCATCAGCACGAACATCGCGATCACCAGCGCCCGGTTGGCGAGCGACCACTCAATGAGCCCCGACAGCATCAGCCCCCCCTCGGGCGAAGACGGCCGCCAGGCCCGTCATTCCGCTTCCTTTTCGAGCAGCAGTTCGCTCTTGAGCACGAACGCCCCGCGCGACACCACCTGTTGGCCAACCTCCAGGCCGCCGGTGATCTCGACGAAGTTGCCGCTTTCGATACCGATTTTCACGGTCACGCGTCGGAACCGCTCCGGCCCGTCCGGCACGAACACGAAGGATTTCCCTTCGTGCCGCATCACCGCCGACGTCGGCACCGCCACCGCCTCGCGCATCTCTCCCTGCGGCAGGTCGACCCAGACGAACATGCCGGGCTTGTAGTGGGCATCGTTGTTGGGCAGTTCCGCCACCATCGGCACGCTTCGCGATTCGGCCTCGACCGTCGCCCCCACGTGGTTGACGACGGCGGTCGCTTCGTGCACGTCGGCGCCGGGCACGACGACCCGCACCTTCTGCCCTTCCGACACCTCCACCGCCGTCCACTGCCGTTCGTGAATCTGGGCCCGCACCCAGAGCATGCTCGTGTCGGCCACGACGAACAACCGGTCGCCGACGCGGGCCCGCTCGCCCCGCGCGATGAAGACATCCTCCACCAGGCCGTCGAACGGCGTCCGCAGCACCAGGGCGCTGAGCGAGCCGGTCTCGCCGGGGCTTTCGCCCGCATCCTCACCCGCTGGATCGGCCTCCAGCCGGCTGCCCACGAGCGTGCGGAGATTCTCCCGTGAAATCTGCACCAGCCGATCAGCCTGTTCGAGCGCCGCGCGGGCCCGATCGCGGTCCTGCCGCGTGAGAAACCGGGCCTCCTCGCAGGCGGCGGCAAAATTCGCCTTGGCCACCTCGAGATTGCTGGCCCGCTCCTCGATGATCCGACCCGAGAGCACGCCCCCTTCGCCCAGCGACTTGGTGCCGGCGCTGACCTTTTCCACGTAGATCAGCCGCGAATAGCTGCCGAGGATCTTCTCCCGATAGGATCCGAGCACCCGGTCCTGGAATTGCCTTTCGATGTCGGCCAACGGCGGACGGCTGGCGAGGGCGTCGAGGAGGGCGTCGACATTGTCGCCGATGGCCGTCGCCCAGTCAGCGGCTTTTTTCTCGATCTGCCGGTTGTCTTCCCGCCGGCGGACCTCGTCGCGGGCGGCCCCGACGTCCGGGCTCGAGAGTTCCGCCAGCGCATCCCCCTTCGTTACCCGCTGCCGCACCTGCACGAACACCCGCGACACGATCCCGTCGACGGGCGAGGCGTAATCGAGCCGGTGTCGGGCGTCGTAGTCGATGCGTCCGGGCACGGTGAGGTGTTCGCGGAGCGGCCGCATTTCCACGGTGCAGAGATCGATCTCCGCAGCTTTCTGGGCCGATGCCGGCAGGGTGACCAGCGTTGGCACCACGGCCACGGCCCTCGTCGTACCGCCGGCCGTGGGAGCGGCGGGATCGCCGCCGTGATCGGCGACACCGCCGAAATGATGGGTGGCGAGCCACCACCAGGCCGCGGCACCGAGGGCCAGAAAAACCAGCCCGGAAAACCGGCGGAGCAGCCCTCCGGCCGAGCGACTTCCCCCGGTTGATTCATGGCCCAGTTTGGATCCCTGTTTCCGCCCGACGGGGGGCTGGGGGTCGGTGGGCAACCGGGATTCGGAAGAGGCGATCGACGACATGACGGGCACCGGAGACGGAGGGCGAGGGGCTGTGCCCAACACCGCGAATTCTACACTCTCTCCTCCCCGCCTGCCGAGCGCATCGCTTGCAGAACGGTTAGGATGGGATCTTGCCAGGCCGCGAGGACCGCGGCCGCTGGGCCGGTTTCGTTCCGTTTTGTCCCGCATTCAGACCATCCCCATGACTGCAGCACGCACGATCCGCATCTTCGACACCACGCTTCGCGACGGCGAACAGTCGCCCGGTGCGAGCATGAACCTCACCGAGAAACTGGAAATCGCCCAGGCGCTCGTGCAGTTGGGAGTCGACATCATCGAGGCCGGTTTCCCGATCGCCTCGCCGGGTGACTTTGCCAGTGTCAGCGACATTGCCCGGGCGGTGTCGGCGGCCACGGTCTGCGGGCTGGCGCGGTGCAACGACGCCGACATCGACCGGGCGTGGGAGGCGCTCAGGCATGCCGCCCGGCCGCGGATCCATGTCTTCCTGGCGACCAGTTCGATCCACCGGGAGTTCAAGCTGCGGATGAACGAGGACGAGGTGCTCGCGCGGGCCGTGGCCGGCGTGCGCCGGGCGCGAAACTGCTGCGACGACGTCGAATTCTCCCCCGAGGACGCCGCGCGGACGGAGATCGACTTTCTCTGTCGCGTCGTGGAGGCCGTGATCGACGCCGGCGCGACCACCGTCAACATCCCCGACACGGTCGGCTATGCCACGCCCTCGCAAATGCATCACGTGATCAAGAGCCTGCGGGAACGCGTCCCCAACATCGACCGCGCGGTGATCAGCGTGCACTGCCACGACGACCTCGGCCTCGCGGTGGCCAACAGCCTGGCCGCGGTGGAGGCGGGCGCCGGCCAGGTCGAGTGCACGATCAACGGCATCGGCGAACGGGCGGGCAATTGCTCGCTGGAGGAGGTCGTGATGGCGCTCAAGACGCGTCGCGATCACTACGCCGTCGACACCGGCGTCGTCACGCAGCGGCTCGTGCCGACGAGCCGGTTGGTGGCGAACATCACCGGCATCCAGGTGCCGCGCAACAAGGCGATCGTCGGCCGCAATGCCTTTGCCCACGAGGCGGGAATCCACCAGGACGGCATGCTCAAGGAGCGGCGGACCTACGAGATCATGCGGCCCGAGGACGTGGGCCTCGAGCGGACCGACCTCGTGCTCGGCAAGCACAGCGGCCGCGCGGCCCTGGCCGACCGCGCGTTGGCCCTCGGCTACCAGCTCACGCCGGAGCAACTGCAGACGGTGTTCGAGCGGTTCAAGATACTGGCGGACCGCAAGAAGGAGATCTATGACGGCGACATCGCCGCGCTCTGCGAGCAGCAGTTCTCGGCGCTGCCGGAACAGTTCACCTTCGAGGGGTATTCGCTCACTTCGGTCAGTGGATCGGCTCCCACGGTCGAGTTGCGCGTGCTGCAAAACGGCGAGCCGCGATCGGTGTCGGTGACGGCCGGCGACGGCCCGATCGACGGGATTTTCCTGGCGATCGAGAAGCTCACCGGCATTCATACGGTCTGCCGGGACTTCCGCGTGCAGGCAGTGACGGTGGGCAAGGACGCGCAGGCGGAGGTGACGGTGGAACTGGAAGCACCCGGCAGCGACAGCAGCAGGCAGGTGCACCGTGGCCGCGGGGTGTCGACCGACTCCCTGGAAGCCTCGGCAAAGGCCTTTCTGGCCGCGATCAATCGCGTGGCAATCGGCTCCCAGCCCCGCATCCACCCGCAACGAGCCTGATCGCGCCCAACGCCGCGTCGCCCCGGAGGGCGGTCAGATCGCCTCGCCGCCGCGTTCTCCGGTGCGGATCCGGACGCACTCGTCCATCGGCAACACGAAGATCTTGCCGTCACCGATTTCGCCGCGTTCACCCGAGCGGCCTCCCTTCACGATCGCGGCGATGGTGGGCTCCACGAAGGTGTCGTTCACGGCGATCTGCAACTGGACCTTGCGGAGCAAGTTCACCGCGATTTCATGGCCCCGGTAGGTTTCGGCATGGCCCCGTTGCCGACCGAAGCCTTGCACGTCGAGGACGGTCAGGCGAAACACCTCGACCTCCGACAGTGCCTGCTTCACGCTCTCCAGCTTATTCGGCTGGATGATCGCGATGATGAGTTTCATGAAATGCGCTCCGCCTTGGGGAACCGTCATGGTATCCGAAGAGCGGACATCGAACAGGCTCGAGTCCGACAGTCGCGATACCAGACGCGATCGCCTCCCCATCGGCCGACTGGATGCCGGCCGCCCGCCGTCGAGGCACCCTTCGCCTTTGCCTCGACGGCCCAAGCCCGCCGGGCCATGGATGGCACGGCGGGCGTGAAGCCAGAATGCCCCGGCCTGGGTGAGCTAGGCGGAGTGCCCACCCAAGCCGTTGGGGCATCCTTCTGGACGTTACTCGCTGCGAACCATCACGAAGCCGTGGTAGGCCTCGTTGCCATGCTCGCCGATGTCGAGGCCCTCGATCTCCTCCTGCGGCGAGACCCGGAGGCCGACCACCGCCTTGATGATGAGCCATGCGATCGCCGACACGGGTACCACGTAGGCACCGACGGCGAGCACACCGAGCAGCTGGATCCACAGCTGCTCGAAGCCACCGCCGTAGAACAGACCGGCCTTCGGACCGCCGACCGCCGCGACGCCGAAGGGCCCGATCGCCTTCGAGGCGGAGAGGTCCGTCGCCGTGAAGAGGCCCACGCAGAGCGTGCCGAAGATGCCGCAGACGAGGTGCACACTGGTCGCCCCGACCGGATCGTCGACGCGAATCTTGTCGAAGAACAAGACCGAGAACACCACGAGCACGCCCGCAATCGCTCCGATGAGGAGCGAGGCCGGCACGGTCACGTACGCCGCACTCGCCGTGATGCCCACGAGGCCCGCGAGGCAGCCGTTGAGCGTCATGCCGATATCAGGCTTGCCGAGCAGCAGCCAAGCGACGAGCGTGGCGGTCAGGGTCGCGGCCGCCGCGGCGGAGTTGGTGTTCACGGCCACCTGAGCGGCCAAGGCACCACCGTCGCCGGCCACGCCCATCGTGCTGCCCGGGTTGAAGCCGAACCAGCCAAACCACAGCACGAGACAGCCGATAAAGGCGGCTGTCATGTTGTGGCCGGGGATCGCCTGGACGCGGCCATCGGATGCATACTTGCCGATCCGAGGGCCGAGAATGAGCGCGCCGGTGAGGGCAGCCCACCCGCCGACCGAATGAACGGCAGTGCAGCCCGCGAAGTCCCAGAATCCCTTCTGGCCGAGGAATCCGCCGCCCCAGACCCAGTGGCCGGTGACCGGGTAGATCACCAGCGCCATCAGAAAGCTGAAGATGATGAAAGAGTGGTACTTGATCCGCTCGGCGACCGCTCCCGATACGATCGTCGCGGCCGTCCCGGCGAAGACGAGCTGAAAGAAGAACTTTGCCCAGAGCGGAACGCTGGTCCAACTGATCGGACCGTAGCTGCCCTGATACTGGTCGCCGATGGCCGGACTGTTGTCGGCCGCGCCGACCATGAATGCGCCGGAGTTACCGATCCACCCCCCGGCATCGTTGCCAAACATCAGATCCCAGCCGATCAGCCAGAAACCGATCGCAGTGGCCGCGAACACCACGAAGTTTTTGGACAGGATGTTGACGCAGTTCTTCGCTCTGGCGAACCCGGACTCGACGCATCCGAATCCAAGATTCATGAAGAACACGAGCATGCCGCACACCAGCACCCAGACGGTGTCGGCGGCGAGCCACAGGTTCTTGACCATGTCGGCCGTCGACATGGCCGGTGCCGCTGCATCGGCTGCCGCGGCGACAGCCGGTTCGGCGACCGCTTCCTCAGCGGTCAATGCTACCTGGGGCATCAGAGCCACCAGCGACATCACGATGGCAAGCCCTGCCATCGCCGTTACGAAACTCCGCCCTGCCGACCGTGATCGAACCGGCACACCGGAGCACTGAAGCCCCCACCCGCCGGCCAGCCAACGACAACCAGCCACGAACTCCCTGAACTGGGAGGAAAGAACAGACCGCATCATGCGACTCCAGAAGGAACGAAATCCGCCGAGGGGCGCCTCCGCAGCGCGCACCTCGCCGGGCGCCAGGCCACACCCTGAGCACCGTTTCAATGACGATCTGCTAGCGTTGCAACTGGCGTGCCAAAGACCGGCTGCTCATTCCTGCACAGCCGACACCACGCCCCGGCGAAACACGAAAAGACTGTTTTTTCAATGCTTTTTTGACGTCACACGGACACTTTCTACGATCAGATTTTTTTCCTCCGCAGACCCGCAGCCGGGAAATCGGCGCTGGCCGCACCGTTTTCGCGCAGCTGCCTGCACACGAAACGCGCAGCGGCAAATCGCTGCGACAACCAGAGCGTGGCCAGGCGGTGATGCGTTCTGGTCGGCGTGTAGTTTTTGCTTTCCCGCCGGTCCGGGAGAATGGATGCCGGCGGGAACGATTTTCCCCCCGCCCCAAAGGAGTCGATCCATGCTCGATCTCACCGGCATTCTTGGCCTGCCGCGGTCACACCGTGCGGCGGCCCTGGCCCGCGACGTTCCGGACTGTGGCGTCACGGTCGGCACCGGCACCGACGCCTCCGCGACGCTCTGGGCGGCAGGCGGTCGCGCCGCGGCCCTCGAGCGGCTGGCGGCGATCGATCCGGCAGCCTATGCACGCACGAGAAACCATGTGGACGGAGCCGTCACGCAGCTCTCCCCCTGGCTTCGGCACGGCGTGCTGTCGCTGGCGGAGGTCCGAGACGCCGCCCTGGCACGGGTGGAACGGCCCGAGGATGCCGCCAAACTGATTTCGGAACTCGGCTGGCGCGACTACTGGCAGCAGGTATACGCCGCCGTGGGCAGCCGGATTCGCGAGCCGCTCGAACCTCCCGCTCGAGCGCCCCGTGCCCCTCGGCTCGAACACGTGCCGCGGGACGTGCTCGCGGCACAGACCGGCCTGGCGTGCATCGATGCGTTCGTGCAGAAACTCCACCGCACCGGCTGGCTGCACAACCACGAGCGGATGTGGCTCGCGTCCTGGCTGGTGCACGTCCGCGGCGTGCGGTGGCAGGCGGGGGCCGACTGGTTTCTCTCCCACCTGCTCGATGGAGATCCAGCCAGCAACCACCTCTCGTGGCAGTGGGTGGCCGGCACCTTCTCGGCCAAGCCGTATCTCTTCAACCGCGAAAATCTGGAAACGTTCACCAACGGCTTGCACTGCCTGCCGTGTGGGCTGCGTGGCAACTGCCCTCTCGATGATTCCTATGAAGCACTCGCGGCCCGCTGTTTTGCCGCGGACGAACCGCCGCCACGGGAGCCGTTGCGGATCAGGCCGCAGCCCACCGCCGTCGGTGCTGGTCGTGCCGCTGCGCTCAGCCGGCCACTCGTGTGGCTCACGCTCGACTCGGCCGCCGCCACGAGCCCGGCGGTGCTGGCCTATCCCCAGGCGCCGAGGCTCTTTGTCATCGACCCGGAGTGGATTGCAGACGAACGGCCCGCACTGAACCGGCTGCTCTTTCTCGTCGACTGTCTGGCCGACGTGCCGGGGATCGAGGTGCTGCTGGGCGACCCTCTCGAAATCCTGCCGGCCCGGGCCCGGGCCCACGGCTGCGATGGGCTCGTGCTCGCCGAGACGCCCTGCCCACGCATACGCCGCGCCGCCATCGCCGTGCAGGCGACTGATACCGGCACGGCACCACCGCTGCCGGTAACGTTCCTGCCATGGCCGCGGTTCTGCGATCGCTCGGGAGTGAGGGATCTCGGCAGATTCTCCCGGTATTGGCAGCAGGCAGGCCCCTCGGCGATGAAGCCGACTCCTGCGGCCTGAGAGGAGTCAGCGTTCCTGCTCTGCGAACCATCGGGGCGGCTGGGATCGCACCTCGATCGATCGACCGTCGACGGGATGAGGAAACGCAAGCCACGTGGCATGGAGCCCGAGCCGAACGGGCGGCGGCCCCTGCCCGGCGTGCACCGGCCCGTAGAGCCGGTCGCCCATGATCGGCATGCCGAGCCAGGCCAGATGCACGCGGAGTTGATGGGATCGGCCCGTCACCGGCTCCAGTTCCAACAGCGACCACCCTCCATCGTCGCCGGAAGAGGCACGGAGCAGCCGCCAGCGTGTCGTGGCGGGCCGCCCCAGGATCGGATCGACGCGAGATCGAGGCGGCCGCAGCGGGTCCGACGCCAGCGGCAGGTGCACGATTCCCTCATCACGGTCCGGACCGCCGTGCACGATCGCCTGGTATCGTTTCCGCACCGCCCGGGCCTCGAACGCCCGGCCCAACGCGGCCCGGGCCGGGCTCGTCCGCGCGAGCACGAGCAGGCCCGACGTGTCGCGGTCGAGCCGATGCACCGCCTCGATGGCTCCGAATGCAGCACGCAGGTGCGCCGCGACACAGGGTGGATCGAGTGGCGTTCGCGCCGGCACGCTCGGCATTCCCGCAGGCTTGTCCACCACGACCAGATCGGCATCGGCGTACACGATGCGGATGCGACCGTCGCCCGCCGGCGCTCCCGCAGACTCGTCATCCGCCCCATGCGCCACTGGCCAGGGATCTGCCGGATCGCCTGGACTCCATGGCGGCGGTGTCACAGCAGCCCCAACGCCTCGACCCACGCGGCCAGCAGGGCTGCCGGCACGCCGCCCCCCTGCTCTACCGCCAGCGTGGCCGTCGGGTAGCCGGCCTCCTCCAGTCGGCGGCGGTCGGCCTCCACGCGGGGCGACAACTGCACCACTCCGGCGGCGTCAGCCCCACTCCCGAGCAACACCCAGCGCGATCGGCCGGGCTCGGCGGGCTCGATCGCAGCCTGCCGGGGGAGCGTGGCGTCGATGAGGGCCACGCCCCGCACGGCGGGACCGAGCGCTTCGGCCACCAACCACGCAAATGCCCCCCCTGCCCCGCGGCCGGCAACGGCGATTCGCGTTGGATCGATGGTTCGCTTGGCGGCGAGTGTGGCCACCGCCCGCTTGATGCCGGCAATATCCTCGCGTCCCCACCGCTGCGGATCGGACGAGCCGGGCAGGATCACCGCCACGCCATGTCGGGCCGCAGCGGCCTTCCAGACTGCGGCCTGCCCCTCTTCGACCGTGCCCCGCGGCACGTCGAGGTAGATGATCACTGCCAGCGGTTCCCGGGGCGGCAAGACCGGAAGCACGGCCAGCGGCGGCTTGGCCACTTCCGCGGCTTCCAGGCGTTCGACCGTCGCGGCGTCGCCCGCGGGCATGGGCGCGGCTTGCTTCCCGGTGATGACGGGGAGCTGGTCCGCCAGATTCGCCGGCAGTTCGACCGGCATCGGGGCAGCCTCGACCGAAATGGTCTGCCTCGCGCCGGCGCGGGAAACGACGAGTCCCAACCGCCCGCCCACCTCCGTGCCGGCGACGATGCCGGCGAGTGCGGCGGCTGATTCGACGGGCACGGCGTCGGCCTCGTTGGTCGTCTCTCCGGCAGGCACCGGCGGCACAACCGCAGTGATCGTGTCACCGGCCACGATGCCGGCCTTCGCGGCCGGACTCCCGGCCCAGACCCATGCCACCTGCACGGCGGCCGGTTGCGCATCCCGGCCAGCCGAACGTGCCGGCACGATGCCCAGCATCGGCTTGCGCCATGGTGGCAGCGACCTGGCGAGTTCGACGCGCACCTCGATGCGGGCCGGGGGGGCCGGCCGTTCCCGTTGGTCCTCGATGGCCGGCGCGTCGGCAGTCTGTTCGGCCGAGCCGGCCCCGCGTTCGATGGTCAGGCTCACGGTGTCGCCGGCATAGTGCGGAGCGAGAACATGTCGGAGTTCCGCGATCCGCGTCACCGGCCGGCCATCGGCGGCGACGATCAGGTCGCCCGGCCGCAGCCCGGCATTTGCCGCCGGGGAGCCTGGCCGGCAGGTCGCTATCCGCGCCTCCCCCGTGAACGGATCACGCGACCGGTACCCGATGCCGAGCACGCCGGGAGCCAGCGTCTCTCCGTTCTTGAGCCGCGGCAGCACGCTGAGCATGTCTTCCAGGGGCACCGCAAAGCCGATGCCCGAGTCGTAGAGTTCCGTGCCCAGGTTCATCCCGGCTGTGTCCGCCGGCAACGGCGCCAGGATGCCGATCACACGGCCCTTGATGTCGATGAGCGGTCCGCCGTAGTTCGCCGGCGAAATCGAGGCATCGGTCTGCACGGAACGGCCCCATGAACGGTTCGTGGCCGAGAGGATGCCGACGGCAACGCTGGGAATGTCGGGGTGCCAGGCACGGCCCACGGCAATCGTCCACTGGCCGACCGCCAGTTCCGCCCGCGGAGCCCATTCGGCCACCGCCGGCAGGCCGGGCTCGTCGATCCGCAACAGCACGAGCGACCTGGCCAGATCGCGGCCCACCACGCGTGCCACCCGCCGCCGGCCACCTGGCGCCCGCCCGGTTTCGGCCCCCCGATCCGGCCCTGCGGCAGCGTTCAGGGCGGGATCATCGGGAGCGGAATCGACTGCCTTGTCGGCCACGCCCGGAGACGGCAGCACGACGATTGCCTCATCGGCATCCAGTGGCACGGCAAACGAAGTGGCGAGCACCCACCCCCCCTTCTCCACGACGAGGCCGGTCGAGGGACCGCTGGCAGGACTGGCCTCCGCAGACGCGGCGAGCGCCGCCGCCGAGACACCAGCCGCTTCGATGCGCACCACAGACGGCGCCACCCGCTCCACTGCCGCGCGGATCGCAGCCTCCTCCTCGAACGGCACGTCATCGGTGGCGGCCGCGAAGCGTGCGACGGCATGCACGATCGCGAGGCACACGGCCGCCATCATAAACCGGTGCGTCATCGCTTCCTCCCCGCCTCGGGCCGCGGCCCGAGTTCGCATTCCATGATCGCCCCATCGCGGACGATCGAAAGCCGCACCAAATCCCCCGCGGCGAGTGCCGAGAGCGCCTGCTGCACGGCCGCTCGCGAGGCCACCGACCTCCCCCCCACGGCAATCACGAGATCGTCGGGCCGCAGGCCGGCCCGCGCCGCCGGCGAGTCGGCGGCGACCGTCTCGATGAAGGGAGGTGTGCGATCGAGCAGATCGGGCACCAGCACCATGCCGAGCGCCGCCGGATCGAAGCCCGCACCCGGCGGCTGCGGGCTGGCGTCGGCAGTCGCCTTACCCGCGATGATCTCGGCGTAGCCGGCGGCCAGCGCCTCCACGGGAATGGCGTAGTTGAGCCAGATGCCGCTCTCGGACGCCCGCAGTTCCTTGCCGAGCATGCCGACGAGGCGGCCCCGCCAGTCGACGACCGCCCCTCCGGGCGCCCCTGGATTGTTGGTCGTGCAGTCGAGGATGTAGACGTCGCCGCGATAGGGCACCTCGTAGCTGCCCCTGCGGGCCTCGAGCGGCACCATCGCGGACACCACACCATGCTGGGCGCTGACCCGCTCATCTCCCACCGCGACGCCGAACAGATTCGAGAGGGCGAAGATCCTCGTTCCGACCGGCACGGGCTCACCGGCGGCGAGCGTGAACGCCGGCAACTCCTCCCCCTCGATCGAGAGCACGGCCAATGCGCGACGCGGATCCGCACCGACCATCGTGGCGCGATACCGCCGACCGTCATCGAGCACACAATCGAGTTCGTCGGCATCGAGGACGGTGCTCATCACGGTGACGATATGGCCTGCCGGAGACACGAGCATGCCGGTCTGGTAGGCCTCGAGACCGCGCACCCCGCCGGCGCCGTGGATCTTGACCATCTTCCGCGCCGCTCCCGCGATCGTTTCCTGCGGCGTTGCGGCTTCCACCTGCCCTGCACCGCCGGTGAACCAGCCGCTGACGGCGAAGCCGATCGCCACCATGGCAACAGCATGTCGGATCATGGAGCGCCTCCTGGCAATGTCCCGGCCTCCGTTTCGGGAGCCACTGCCCGCGCCTTGGCAGCGTCGCCGCCTGCGTCATCTCCGTCCCGATCCAACACCACACCCTCCACGTTGAACACCCCGAAGACGTCGTTGCCATGCCGCACTTCGATCGAGGCGGGCATGCCCTGCGGTGCATTCCGGGGCAGATCCTGAGGCCGAGTTTGGCGCCGAGTCTCGGGCCGATCCGCCGGCGCTGCGCGAAAGCGGACCTCGCAGGGGTCGGCATCGGGGGCGGTCCACAGTTCGACACCCGCCACGCTCCCGTCGGCCTCCACGGCAAAGCGAGCCTCGACGCCTGCGACCGATGTTTCGAGCATGTCCACGAGTCGTGGCCCACCCGCCTCACCGAGCGAGCGTGGGTCGAGCGGCACCGTACCCCAGTAGGTCGTGCGGCCCAGAGACTCCGGTCCCTCCCGCACCAGCCGTCTCCACAGCAACAGTGCCGCCAGCATGCCGCCACTGCCGGGAGGGTTCGGATTCGCATCCAGTTCGCCCGTGGCATCGACCCGGGTCGTTCCGGTCGGAAGATCGATCACCCCCTCGCTGTCGGAGAGTTCGATGCGAAATGCTTCGCCCGTCGCCAACCGGCCCGTCATGATCCAACGGCCCTGCAACGACGCAGCGCGGCCGTCGGCGGCGATCAACCGGGCCACGCGGTCACGTTCCACGATGTTGAAGTGGTGGTTCGTGAAGCCTCGTCTGGCCTCGTACAGCGGCCGGACGGCAGCGGGCAGTGGTGCGTCTGCGGGCGTTTCCGGCGGCCGAGCGGGGCGATCGCCTTTGTCGGGGCCGCCACCGTCGCCCGGGGCGGGCCCCTCCTCCGGCAGCTGGCCCGTCGGCTTCTGCGGCTTTCCGGCGACGATGTTCGCCAGTTCCGCGGCCGTGTGCACCCCCGCCAGCCGGACCAGAATCTCCTCGCGGCGGCCGCCGCGGCGATACACCAGCGGCACCCGCCAGCCGGCAGGCAGCGTGCCCAGGACGTTCTTGAAGGCGTTGACGGTGCGAACACTGCGTCCCGCCAGCGACACGATTTCGTCGTCATACCGCAGCCCACGTTTCCAGGCGTCCGACGATTCGAGGATGTCCGACACGACCACGCGACCATCGGCGCTGGTGGCGACCGTGGCGCCGAGCGTGGCGTGGTCGACGAGCCGCCCCCCCTTGAGCAGGCCGAGAAAGTTCCGCAGTTGGTTGGCTGAAATCGCGTAGCCCACGCCGACGTTGACGCGACCACGTTTCTCGAACGATGCCCTGCCGTTGACGCCAATGATCCTGCCCCGCGCATCGAACAAACCGCCCCCGGAGTTGCCCGGGTTGATCGCCGCATCGACCTGCAGGCAGTCGGCGTATTCGAGGATCGTGCCGGCCGGAAACTGGTAGCGTCTCGTGCCCGACACGATGCCGGCGCTGATCGACGGCTGGAAATCGGTCGCGAGCAGAAAGGGGTTGCCGGCAGCGAAGCAGAAGTCACCGACCTCGACCTCGTCGCTGTCGGCCAGTTCGGCGGAGGGAAAATCGTCGCGTCCCAAGAGCTTGACAAGCGCGACGTCCCCGGTCGGATCGAGGCCGACGAGCACCGCGTCATAGAGCCGACCGTCGGCCAGTCCGCACTTCATGGCCACGCCGGCCGGTTGCACGACGTGGAAATTGGTGAGGGCGTACCCGTCGGGACTGATGAGCACGCCCGAACCGCCTCCGGCCTCTCCTGCAAAGATCGCCACCGCCGTGGCCGCGGCCCGCTGCATGACGTCGATCCGCCGCTGCTGCGCATCGAGCACCGCCGGCGCGACCTCGACCGCCATGGCCGTCGAGGTGGCAACTGCTATCAGGCACACCCAGCAGGCTGCGGCAGCGGACAGCCGACGTGGCCGCGACGCTGAGTCGATACGTCGGGAAGTCGGTGGCTGGTTCATGCCGTTCATGAAAGCTGCCCTCTGCCCTCTAGCGTTCGATAACCGGGCTCGTGAACCGTACTGCTCCTCCCACGCCGTTGCCCGGCACAAAATCAACCGTCACGGTCAGACGCCGTGCCGACGTCAGGTCGACATCGATCGGGATGCCCTCGCCATCCGGCTCCGGACCGCCGGCAGAGCCCTCCGCGCCGCCGAGCTGTCGTCGGAACAGTTCGCGGTCATCGACCGCCACGGCGACCACCACGGGGTCGGCGGCCTGCGGTCCGGCCGCTGCCGCGACGACCGTGCGAAACCGCCGACTGTCGGCGGGCAAGCGCCAGACAGCCACGGTCCGTGGCCGCATGATGATGCCCGGCGTGGTCGTGGCGGCGGTCGTCGCCCGGCCGCCCGCTGCCGGGGCCTCCGCTTCTGGTTTGGGATCGAGCGACCGCGGTGCAAAAAACGTCGCCAGCCCGCCGGCGCCGCCGACGGTGCGGACCAGCCCGCCAAACCACGGCTCCACCACCACCGTGTCCGCCTTGAGACTGGCGAGCCCCACGGTTCTGCCCGAGGCATAGTCGACGCCGAGCAACATGCCGGCCGGCAGACGGATCTCGCCATCGACGACGAGACCGGCAGGCGACCAGTCCACGCGGCTGGCCCGCAGCCCGCCCCCGGTCACGGCCACGAGCGTTCGCCCCGTCTTGCCTTCGGCGGCGGTCGGCTCACCTCGCAGCCACTGCAAGCCGATCACCTTGGATCGCTTGACAGGAATCGTTTCCTCGTCGAGCACCACCGTCACGTTCTCGGCCGACACGCCCGTGATGGCACACTCCACGAACTCGGGGTTCTCGTCGGTTCCGACCACGACCAGGTCGCTCTCCGTGCCCTCCGGCAGGGTGCCCAGCCAAGCCGGTGGTGCGTCGCCTGTCGCGGCCTCGCGCCGCCACGCGATCGACCGGACGCGGCCGATGGGCAGTTCGACCCGCCCCTCCGGCCGCACGAGCACCGCCGCCTGTTCGCCATCCCAGGCAAAGTCGTCGCCCGCGAGGGACGACCCGTCGAGGAGCGTGAGCACGAGTTTCTGCGGGCCATCCTGCACCCGATTGGTCCGCTGCACGGCCCGCACTCGGTCGCCCGCAAGCGACACCGGGGTTCCGCCACCAGCGGCGTCGTCGACCAGGCGCACCGCCGCCGCGTCGATCTGCTCGAGCCGGCCCGTCATGCGACTGCCGTCCCCCTGTTCCACTTCCACGAGCATGGGAGCGGGCGGCTGGGTTTCACCGGCGCGAGCCGGAAGCATGGCAGCGATCGACAGCGTGACACACAGCGTGATCCGCACTACCGTTTCTCCTCGCCGGAGGCCAGCCGTTTGAAATACTGTTCGATCGCCTCACGGTAGTGGGCCGGAAACTCCCGGCCGATCTGCTGCAGCGCCTCCTCGCGTTTGTGAGGCGGCAGTTTGCCCCAACCGTCAGACTCGCCAATGTCACGCTTCGTGACCTCGCCCGGCCCCTTGCCACCCGCGATCCGGCTGTCGTCCATCGGCGTGCCGTTGCCACCGCGGCCGCCGCCGCCGGCGCCGCCGCTCGCCGACTGGCTCTGTTGCTGCTGTTGTTGTTGCTCGATCGCCTTGATCATCTTGTCGAGCGATTCGATCACGCCATCCTGCACCGCCAACGTCTTCGGGCCGGCACGGCCGAGATCGAGGCGACGGGTGATGTCGCGCATCCGTCTCGCGATGTGATCCAGCGATTCGTCCTCGAGCGCCGCGATATCGGCGCGCAACAGCCGCGCCACCCGCTCGTATCGCACCGGAATCTCGCCGGAACGTTCCAGCAATCGGTCGAGCGTCTCGACGGCGAGATCCGACTCGAGCAGCCAGTGCTGACAGGCGGCGCGGTGGAAAAGGAGTGCGGCGGGATCGACCGCCGTGGCGGGGTCGAGATCGGCCAGCAGGGCGAGCCCCTCGTCGAAACGGTCACGACGGACCCGTTCCCGCCCCAGCCACAACCGGACGGCATCCCGCTGGAACGCGGCGAGGGAGGTGTCCGTCAGCCAGCCCACGTCGACCGGGGCCGCTCCGGCCGCCCCCCGTTCCGCGACGACGCCGCGCTGCAGCGCGGCGCAGCGGGGATCGACCCGCGAGAAGGAGTCCATCACGTGATCGAGCAGATCAGCCGCGGACTCGGCCGGCTCTTGCTCGGGCCAATCTTCCCGCGCCGAGCTGATGGCGGCCTCCGCCGACGTGCCGGACGCAGCAACTCTATCGAGCCAGTCGATCATCCGGCGGCGCAGGTCGGCGCGGGAAGGAATCGACCAGGATGGCGGCCGGTCCAAATCGGACGGCTGCCGGTCCTGATCCCCTCCGGCAACGTTCGTCTGCTCTCGCAGCGGCGCGGCCATCACGCCCTGACCGCAGGCGACCAGCAGGGCCACCACTGCCAGCGGAATCAGGCTCGACTTCATGCGAATCTGGCCTCCAAAGGCTGTCGACGTGCCGGCGATACGAACGACGTGGATCATATCCCTCCATCATATCCGCACGCTGCCGACCGAGCGAAAAAAGGGCTGAAGGAGCTATGACAGCCGCTCCCAGAGCTGTTGCCAGAGCTGTTGCCAGAGCTGCTGTTCGAGCCGCTGCCGGCCTCACTCCGTGCGGCCGGTGACGATGTCGTGGGCCGCCCGCTCGATTTTTCGCTGGCGTTCCGCCAGCCGCTCCAGCGCGTCGAGCAGCTCCGGCTCCTCCGCCTGTTCCGCACCGTCGACCAGCAGCTTGGAAAACCGCTTCGTGCGGGAGTTCACCCGCATCTGCAACGAGCGGATCATCTTGAGCTCGGCCAGCTTGTCGACCAGCGGTTGCTCGCCGGGTTCGGCCGGACGCCCGCCCTGATTCCCCTGCTGCCGCGCCTGTTGCTCCCGCTGCGCCTTCTCCAGCGCAGCGATCATTTCCTCGAGGCTGGTGACCAGATCCTGCAGGATGCCACGGGTCGTGCCGCCCACGTCCCCCCGGGCAAGCCGGACAGCCGCCTGCCCCGAATCGTCGCGGACCTGTTCGAGCGCCTCGGGAATCGCCACCGCCGAGCCATCGTCCCGCACCAGAGTCAGCGCCTTGGCCGCATCGCTCCCGATGACATTCTGCTCCCGTGACAGCCGCACCGCCTCGAGTTGCCGCTCCCGATCCGCCTGCGACTGTGCCTCGGCGGCCAGTTTCTCAACCCCGGCGAGCACGGCCCGTTGGGCGCGAAGCATGGTCCGCAACCTCGTTTCCAACTGCACGAGGAGCCGCTCCACCTCCTGTTCCCGCATCTGACGGAGGATTTCTTCCAGTTCTGCCCGGGCCGTTTCCAGTTCCTCGATCGCTTTTTCCTGTTCCTCCCTGGCATCGCGCCGCTTGGCTTGGTCGAGCTTCTCCTGCGCCTTCCTCATCCGCTGCTCGGCGGCAGCGAGGCGTTTCATGGTCCGCCGGGCCCGCGAAGCCTCGTCGTCGCCCTCCTGCGCACGGGCCTTCTCTGGTTCATCGAGTGCCTCCGGTGGCAGGGCGTCTTCCGCCGACTGATCCTGCTCCGCACCGCTTCCCGACTCCTTGCCCGACTCCTTGCCCGACTCCTTGCCCGACTCCTTGCCCGACTCCTTGCCCGACTCCTTGCCCGACTCCTTGCCCGACTCCTTGCCCGACTCCTTGCCCGACTCCGATTCAGTGGCCGATTTGTTTTCCTGTTCTGCCGTTTGCGGCGACTGGCCGGTGTCGTCCTTTGGTTCCATCCGCTTGGCAAACCTGCCGATGTCGCCGGCGAGGCCGTTTGCCTCCCCGGCAAGCGCCGCCTGGCGTTCGGCAAGCTGAGCCTCCTTGGCCCCCGCCTCGGTCGATCCCTCCACGTCGCGCTGTCGGGCGATCAGCTTTGACACCCGCCCCAGGAACTGCCGCACCTCTTCCTTTTCGCTGGCCAACCGCTTGTCGGTATCCCCCGATTCCAGCAGCGCGAGCAACTCGCGGAGTTTGTCGAGTGCGTTGCCCTGGCTCGTACCCGCCTTGAGAAGCTGCCCCTTCTCCAGCAATTGCACGATCGTGTCGAGGCGGCCGCTCACCTCCCCGGTTCGCGCCTGCTCGAACACGCTCCGCAGCACCGCGGCCCGCCGCGGATCGCTGGGGGCCAGCAGGTCGGCCAGTCGGAGAAACGTCTTCTCGAGATCACGAAACTGCTGTGCGAGCTCCTGCTCACGGCTGGCCAAACTGCCCCCCGACGGCGCAGCGTCCACCACCGGCTTGGCGGCCGGTTCCTCCGCGGCGCGAGCCGTGCCACGCGGCGGAGCCTGAAACACGAGGCACGTCGCCGCCGCGAGCACGAAGGCGGTCGGTCGAAGGATCTGTCTCATGGTCGCTCCAACGCTTCCCTGGCCCGTCGCTTCTGTTGCTCGAGCGTTTCGGCGCGGATCTGCTCCTGCGTGCGGATCATGCCCCGCAGGAGCTCCAGCACCTCGTTGAACGACTCCAGCTCCATCATCTTATCGAGCACCGCCCGCATCCGGGCCAGCACCAGGTCGGCTCGCCGCAGCAGTTCCTCACGGCTCTGCCCCGCCCGGCATGCCGCCGCCAGTGCGGGGAGATCCTGCGCGGCCAGCGCCGCGAGAGGATCGGCGATCTGCGCGATGAGCCGGGCCTCGAGCTCCGGCGTGAGCAGCTGATTGTTGTCAAACTCAAGGCGGATGCCCCGGAAGGCTTCGGCAAGCTCCTTGGTCTCGCCCATGGCCCGGGAGGTGGCCTCACCCAGACCGGCGGCAAGACCGGCGGCCTCGGCGGCACGGTCGCCACCCGCCCCACCCTCCTCCGCGTCTTCGGCCCCGCCGACGCGTCGCGGCGCGGCAAACCCGTCGCGGGCCTGCGTGAGATCGGCCACGCAGCTTTCATACCGCCGGCGGAGGATGATCTCGCGGGCTTCGAGCATCGCCACGAGTGCCTCCGGCGTGACCACAGCCAGCGACCAGACATCGCTTGTGCCGGTGTTGGGACCGCCGGCGAGCGTACAGGTGTCGGTGGCGGTCACAGTCAGTTCCACCGTGCGGCCGACCGGAAGGCCGAGCGGTTCGAGTGACAAAAGCTCCGCCGCCTCGGCGGGCAGTTCCACGACCGCATCCCCCTTGCGCACGCGGGCCAGCGGCAGGGATGTCTCGGCGGCATCCGCCAGCTTCAGCCGGACGGCCGCTCCCTCCAAACCATGGTCGTCGGAGATCGTGCCCACCAGTGGCACCCGCGCCCGCGGCGTGACGGCAGTCGAAATGCCACGAAGCCGCATGGCCACCTGGGGCGGCTCGTCCGGAAGGGCGGCGAGCGTGAACGTCACGGGCTCGCGATGCGCGAGCCCGTCGGTGTCGGTGAACCGCACGACGATGGAGCGATCGGCATCGAGTTCGGCGATTCGGCCCGTGATCGTCCGGGCCGCTGCCGCCTGCTGCCCGGAGCCATCGGTTGCGTCGGCGGCCGGCAGTGTGGCCAACACCGTCTCCGTGGACGATGCCCCACCGCCACCGGCGACCGCCACCATCGTCGCGGCAGAGAGCGGCTTCGTGCAGGTGCAGGCGATCTCCACCGCCGAGCCGCGAGGAATCTGCACGATCCGCGCCGGGGGCATCTCCCGCGGCGCGTTTCCCAGATAGGCGGGTGGTGTCGCCGTGATGCGGAGCGTTTCCAATGCGGGTGGTTCGAGCACCTGCAGCCGCAGCTGTCGCAACCGGGCATCTCCACCCCGAATCTCCAGATCGAGAGTCTCGTTGACCGCCTTCAGCACGTGCCCGAAGGTCTGGCCGTCGGCCGTGGCACCGCCCCGCGCCCCCATGCGGTCGGTGTGCCAGTTGCCCCGCGGTTCTCTGACTGCCGCGAGGCCCACCCCTTCGGCCGCGGCCACCCGCCAGCGGAGGTCGACCAGTTCCGGCATCCGCTCGGCCTGCGCGCGCACGATCACGTCGACGTCGCTACCCCGCGCGACCTTTCGCACGCCCGCGGGAAAATCCTCGATCACCAGCCGCACCCGCCGCGGCCAGAGTTCGTCGCCAAGCAGCGGCAACCGGCGCACCCACAGACCGGCAACGGCGGGCTGGGCCAGCGCGAGCACGGCGACGCTCGCCAGGGCGGCGACCGCCGCGAAGGCCAGCATCGCCAGTTGCCGGCGGCGGAAAATCCGCTCCATCCGCACCTGCCCGAGGTGGGCCCTGGCTTCGGCGGCCGTGCGGGCCAGCAGCGCGGGGTTCACGTCGGCAGCCGGACCGGCCGCCAGTTCGATCGTGGTCGACAGGCTGTCGCGGAACGACGGATGCGTCCGTTCCACGACGACTGCCAGGTGCCGATCGCCGAGATCTGCGGACAGCCGACCAACGAGCTTTCGCGCCACGAGGATTGCCAGGCCGACGGCCGCCACCGCCAGCAGTCCGGCCCGCGCCCACCGCGGAGGCTCCACGCACCAGTCGATCGCGAGCGATCCCCAGAAGAATGCCGCCGCCGCAAGCCCAACCCAGGCCAACGACTCCACCCAGATCCAGCCGCGAGTCTGCCGTCTGAGCCGCGTGAGCAGCGCCTGCAGGGCGGCCACGTCGAGACTGGCGTCGGGCCGCGCCGTGAAGGCGGGTGCCGGCGACGGCGGATCGATGACAGTCGTCACGGGGTGGCCTCAGGTGGTGCGGAACAACGGGATGACATGGCGGAAACTGCACATCGGGACTGCCCTTCAGGCGAGCTTGACGAGCCGTCGGAGAATCCATTCACTGCACAGGAGTCCTGTGGCAAGCGCCAGCAGGATGCCGTTGAGTCGTCGCTTGAATGCCCCGTCCGGCGTGCCGGTTTCGTATTCGCGCCGCGAGCGATCCTGGATGCCACCGGCGAGCCGCCGTGAATCGTCCCCCGTCCAGGGATCCGTCCCGAGAAAACGGGCGGTGCCACCGGAGAGCGCGGCGATCTGTTCGAGCACGCCACGATCCAGCCGCGGCCGCTCCAGTTCACGGTCCGGCAGCCGCGCCTGGATGCGGCGTGACACCTTCTCGCCGCTGCCGCCGGGCAGATCCACGTCGATCCGCCATGAACCATCGCGGGCGGCCACGAACGTGCCTTGCAGCACGCCGCTCCGGTCCCGTTCGGCCACGAGTGGCACCCGCAACACCGTGCCATCGGGCCCCACCACCCGACAGTCCGCAGGCACGGCCGTCTCCCCTTCGGGCACGACCAGTCTCACCACCACGTTGGACCCCACGGCAAACCGATCCCGGTCGACGAGCAGTCGGGCCCGCCGCGATCCGCGCAGCAGCCGTCCCTGCGACACATGGCGAACCAGTTGCGTGGCAAACCGCTCGTGCAGGCTGTCGTCAAGTGCTCGCAGCCGCCACATCTCGCCACTTCCCATGAAGAAGACGTTGCCGGAGCCGTAGAACTGGCCGGCAAAGTAGATGGGATTGGATTCCGGTGATCCTGCCGCGCCGGGGCGGGCGGCCCGCGCGTAGACCGTGGCACCCGGCTTGGAACCTGTCGAGTCGAAACAGGAAAACACGCCCGCGAACTCGCTCCAGACGGTCTGGCTGGCGATGCGGCTCGAGGCGAGCCAGAGAAACTCGGCGTCGAGCCCGTCGCGTGAGAAGACGAGCGGCATCGGCGTCTCGAGTGCCGCGGTATCGTCGCCTGTCAAGCGGCCGGCCCGCCGCAACTCCACGGGATGGAGGTTGCGAATCACCGCGGTCTGGGAATCGGCGATCCACGCGTCCATGAAAATGGAGCCGGCCACCAGCACCAGGCCGCCCGACTCTCGCGACACCCAGCGTTCGAGGCGGGCCTGCGCCGCGGCATCAAGCAGCCGCCAGTCATAGTCAAAGGCGACGACGACGTCATACTCCGCCAATTCCTCGGCCGTCGCCGGAAAGGCCGGCAGAATCCGGCGGGCATCCTGGGATCCACCCTTGCCGGCGGTCCCCAGCACGACATCCACGGCGACGCTCTTGTCGCGTTCGAGAACGTTTCGCATGAACTGGTATTCGCGACTCGGGCCGCCAGCCATGAGCAGCACCTGCGTCACCCGATCGACCACCTCCACTTCGGCCACTTGGCGGTCGTCGGCGGGCGTGCGGTCGACGGCGGGAGGGATCACGCGGACGGCCAGATCGCGGCGTCCCGGCGCCTCCAGCCCCGGAACGTCGAACCGCACGGCGACGAGTTCGCCCCCCGCTCCGAGCATGACCTCCGCGGTGTCGATCACGCGGCCCGCCGCGGCGGTGGCCTGCGGATCGCCACCGCTCGAGTCGGTGGCGAGTTCGGCCAGCTCGACGCGGACCGTCTGCCCCGCCAGCCCCTGCGCCTGCAGGTAGGCGGTGACGGCGAAGCGATCGCCCGGAAACACGCGGGCCGGTACCAGCACGTCGGCGACGCGCACGTTGGTCGGCAGCCGGTCGGACCCGATGCCCAGCGCATGCACGGGAACGCCGGCCTTGGCAAGCGCCGCCACGGCCGCCGCAGGATCGATGCCGGCGTTCGAGGCGCCGTCGGTCAGTACGATCACGCCGGCCAGCGCGCCGGCCGGTTCCTGGTCGAGCACCCGGGCGAGCGCCTCCCCCAGCCGGGTCTCGTAGCCGCGTGCGGTGAGCAATTCTGGCCAGCCCTCTGCCGGCGGTGGCGAGGCCGGCGTGGTGGCCACCGCCGGGGATTCGCCGGCAGGCTCGTCCGGGGTGGCCGTAGCCGCCGTCGGCAGGATCGCCAAGGGCTCGGCGTCGGCATCGAACCGCCACACCGACACCTCGTGCCGCGGGGCGAGCGCCGCGAGCAGGCCGCCCTCGCGGAGCACGTCGACCGCGCGTGTCGACCGCGTGCCCGCCTGCTGGTCATCTGCGGACGCGGCCTCGTGATCGCCGGCGGGTTCGTCTCGCAATGTCATGCTGGCGCTGGAATCGACGAGCACGGCCACCCGCGACGGAAAGACGATCTCATGCTCCGCCGTGCGTTCGAAATCGAGGTAGGCGGCCGCGACCGCCGCCACCGCCCCCAGTCGCAGGGCCGCGAGCGCGATCCCCACTCCACGCGGCAATTCGGCTGCGTCGCGACGGTACATCCAGAGCACGAAGGCAGCGATCGCCGCGAACGCCAGCACAAGCGCCGGCATCTGCCACCACTGCGAGAACCCGTCGATCAGCCCGCTGGTGATGCGGTGCTGCACCCGCTCTGACGACGCGAGCAGGCACCACGGCGAGGCTGCTGCCGAAGGCAACAGCGGCCACGGCAGCGGCGGCAACGGTGCGGGAGTGAGTGCTGGCATGAGGGATGGGTGAGGACTGGTCAGGCGGCGGATTTTCCCCGAACCGCAGCATGGTAGCTGGCTGAAAACGCCACCAGTTGTTCGATGATCAGCACCGCCGCGAGCAGGTGCAGGAGCGGCTTCATCAGGGGCACGCCGGCCAGCGTCGTGGTGTCGGGCTGAAGCGATTCGGCACGGTCGTACTTGAAGGCTATGCCGGCGAGCGCACGGTCGAGCCGTGCGCGCCCGATCCGCTCCATTTGGCCCTCGTCGGCTTTCACGTTCACGGCGAAGATGCGTTCACGTTCGGTACCGTCAAGCCGCCGCCAGCGGGCCGTGTAGCCGCCCGCGGCAGCCGTGTCACGAAGCGTGGCTTCCAGCATTCCCGACGACGACGCCACCGCCGTCTGGTGCACCAGAGTGCCGTCGGGGGGGACGGCCACGTCGACCTCGATCTCGTCGACGCCGGGATCGAGCCGCACCACGACGGGATCGCCCACCTCGAGCGATTCCGCCCGGCGCCGGCTGCGGGCCAGATGGCTCTCCAACTCCAGCATCACGACCACCCAACTGGGATTGCCGCGGGCCCAATTGTTCCAGGTCGGCGAGGCCGTCGTCAGCACCGCCACGACCATGCCGTCGCCGTACGGCCGTTCGACGACGAGCGGCCCGCCGGTGCGGAGCGAGAGCAGCCGGCGAAGGCCGCTGGTGGCCACGGGCTCGAAGCCGCGTTCCACCGCCATCGAACGCTCGATCCGCACGGCGTCGAGCAACGGATTGCGCTGGCCTGAGAGCACGGCGACGACCGGGTGTTCCTCGACGACCACGTCGGGGGCGGCGGCGGCACCGCCATCGGCCAGCAGGTCGACCGGTCCGGCCAGCGGCACCGGAAAGAGCCCCTCGCCGCCGCGGTAGAGCGTGCGGTTGCTGACGTCGGCCTTCGTCCGCGGACCGGTGAAGAACACGACGCCCCCGCCGGCCCGGGCAAAGGCCTCGAGCGCCGCGACCTCGGGCGTGTCGAGCCGCTCGACGTCGAGGAGCCAGATGCAGGCGAACGGCGTCAGGTCGAGCGTGGCCAGGCTCCGCGGCGGCTCGATGCGGGGCCGCAATCCCGTGGGCGCGCCCGCCCCGGGGGCGAGTGCGGTGGCCACGTAGAAGGCGTCGCCGGCACGGGTTCCGCCCGTGGGATCGCCGTCGATGAGCAGCACGTCCACCCGGTCGACTACGTCGATCGCCAACGCGCGCCGGTTGTCCGCCGCCACCGCGTCGGCGGCAAGATTCGCTTCGAGCAGGTGTGTCCCGGCTTTGGTAAAGCGGGCGTCGAACCGCTGCGTGCCCACCCCGCCGGCCGGGATCTCGGCGATCCGCACACCCGGCCGCCCGAGGCCGTCCTCGCGCAGGTCGACGGCCACGTCACGGACCGGCCGGTCGGAGTCGTTGCGGACCGCCACTTCGAGAGGCACGAGCACGCCGGTGGCGGGCACGCCTCCGGCGATCTCCAGCCGCTCCACGGTCAGATTGCCGGGCTGTCTTCCATCCCCCGCGTCGTCGGCACAGTCGACCAGCCGCAGTTCGCAGCCGGCGTCGGAGAGTTGCCGCAACAGGCCGGTCGTTTCGTCGTCAGCCTTCCAGTCCTTGGCGCGAAAGTCGCTGACCAGCCAGATGACGTTGGCGGCGCCCGTGCCGCCGCCGAGCAGAGCGGCCGCTGCGGCCACCGCCGCCCGCGGTCCGGCGGCCGCCGCGGAGGGAGTTTGGTCGGCCAGTTCGTCACGAACCTCCTGCACCAGTCGTGGCGTCACGGTCTGCAGGCGGATGTCGAATGCCTCCGAAGACGGACTCGGTTCTGCAGCGGGCCGCCGTTCCCCGCTCGATTCGTTCCGGCCACGCGGTGATTCGTGTGACTGCTGCCTGTCAAACGCGGAAAAGCGGCCGATGGCCAATTCCTGCTGCCCCGCGGCGGCGGCCAGTTCAGCACAGATCCGCTCCACAACCAGCCGGCCGCGGTCGAAGCAACTGGCATCTCCGATGCGGCCGTCCGCCGACAGGTCGCCCATCGAATAACTGTCGTCGAGCAGCACGACATGGGCCGCCCGTGCGCCGCCAAGCATCCGGCCAAGCGCGGTCTTCCAGCGGGGCTGCGCCAGGCTCAGCACGATCCCCAGCACGGCAGCCACCCGCAAGAGCAACAGCAGCAACTGCTTGAGCAGCACCCGGGTGCGATACTTCTTCTGGCTGGCCAGCAGGAACTCCATGGCCGCCCACGGCACCCGGCGATGCCGCAAGAGATTGATCAGATGGATGATGATCGGGGCCGCCGCCAAGGGCAGCCCCCACCAGAGCAGCGGCAGGAAATCGAACGTCGGCATGGCGTGGGTTCCCTTCTACACGGCCATGCTGGCGCGGCGGGAGAGAAACTTCACGAGCGCCGCATCGACCGGTTCACCGGTGCGGATCAGCGAATAGTCGCACCGCGCACCCGCGGCCCGCGTGCGGACGTCGGTGAGAAATGCCTCCACGGCCGCCAGGTAGCCGGCCCGGAGGCTCCGTGGATTGCACGCGAGGGAGTCGGGCAATTCCAGTCCCTCGAAACGAGTCGGGCCCTCGAAGGGGAAATCGAGTTCGTCGTCGTCCATCACGTGGAGCAGCACCAAGTCGTGTCCGCGTTTCCGCAACAACTGCAGCCCCTGAAACACGCCGTCGCGGTCGCCGAGCAGATCCGACATCACGATCACGAGGCCCCGCCGGGGCAACGTTTCGGCGAGGGCCCTGAGCACCGGCAGGAAGGCGGTGGGGCGACCCGACCGTGGCGTCTCGAGCACCTCCACCACGCTCGCCAGATGCGAACGTTTCGTCCGCGGCGGCACGGTCGCCCTGACCTTGTCGTCGAACACGCAGCAGCCAACGGCATCGCCATGCGAGAGCGCCAGCCAGGCGAGGCTGGCGGCGAGCGTGGCGGCATAATCGTATTTGCCGAGCGGTCCCGACGCGTAGTTCATGCTGGCCGATCCGTCCACCAGCAACGTCACCCGCAGGTTCGTCTCTTCTTCGAATTCCTTGACGTAGAGCCGGTCCTGACGCCCCCACACTTTCCAGTCGACGCGGCGCAGGTCGTCGCCCCGGACGTACTCGCGGTGCTGGAGAAACTCCACCGACTGCCCCTTGTAGGGGCTCTTGTGAAGACCGGCCAGCACCCCCTCGACGACGGCTCGGGCGCGCAGCTCGAGCCGGGCGATGCGGGCGATCGCCTCAGGATGCAAATATCGTCTGGAACCGGGCGTCACGGGTCAGCTCGTCCTCTCTGGCCGGAGTCGTTTCGATGATGCGTTGGATGATCGCGTCGGGCGTGATGCCCTCGCTCTCGGCGGCGAAGCCGACGACGATCCGATGCCGCAACACGGGGCTGGCGAGCGCCTGGATGTCTTCGACCGCCACGTGGCTGCGTCCCTGCAGGATTGCCCGGGCCTTGGCGCCGATGATCAGGAACTGCACGGCCCGCGGTCCGGCACCCCAGGAGAGCTGGTCACTCACGAAGTCGGGCGTGCCCTTCTCTCCCGCCCGGGTCTGCCGGACGATCGCCAGCGCATACCGCACGAGATGGTCGCTCACCGGCACACCACGGACGGCCTGCTGCAGGCCGAGGATGTCGGCCGCCGACAGGACGGGCTGCGCATCTTCCGCCGGCAGGCCCGTGGTCCGCCGGGCAATCTCGAATTCCTCCTGGAACGTCGGGTAGCGGACGAACACCTTGAACATGAACCGGTCCTGCTGGGCCTCGGGCAACGGATAGGTGCCCTCCTGTTCGATCGGATTCTGCGTGGCCAGCACGAAGAATGGATCGACCAGCCGGTGCCGCACCCGCCCGACGCTGACCTGCCGCTCCTGCATCGCTTCGAGCAGCGCCGCCTGCGTCTTCGGCGGCGTGCGATTGATCTCGTCGGCCAGCACCACGTTGGCGAACAGCGGCCCTTCGAGAAACCGCAGTTGCCGTGACCCCGTCGCCTTGTCCTCCTCGAGCACGTCGGTGCCGATGATGTCGGCAGGCATCAGGTCGGGGGTGAATTGGATCCGGCTGAAGGAGAGGTCGAGACTCTTGGCCAGCGTGCTGACCAGCAGCGTCTTGGCAAGGCCCGGCACGCCCTCCAGCAGGCAATGGCCGCGGCTGAACAGGCAGATCAACAGTTCCTCGATCACCTGACTCTGCCCGACGATCACCCGCGAGAGCTGCGCAAGGATGCGATCGTGCGCCTCGTGCAGGCGGTCGATGGCGGTTGGGTCGAGGGACGTCTGCGTCATGGTTATCTCCGGGCGAAAACGGCGGGGCATGCCTGCGGGATGATACGTCTGCGGTCGGAAAGGAAAAGCGTGTCAGCGTTGGTAGATCGGGAGCGTGCCCCGGTCAAGCTGCAGAATGGTGAGGTTCGTGGCCGTCGTGTAAACAGGACCGATATAACCCTGCGGCCAGGAGAGCCCGTCGCGGTCGTTTTGCGCCTCCGACACGAGCCGTTCCTCGATCTGCTTCCTGTACGCCGACCACTTCTTGCCCCCCTCGCGATACATCACCTGCGCGTAATAGAAGTGGGCATAGTGCCAGTGGCCGAAGCCGTTGTTGGCGATGTTGCCGAGATGCTTCTCCGCGTAGTCGAGCATCCGCGGCACGTGGTTGTCATCGTATTCCCCGGCGTTGAACAGGCAGGCGATGGCCGCCGCGGAGATGGCCGGACGGCCGCCGCCGCCCTTGGAGCTGTACTGCACGCCGCCATCGGGCATCGTGCACTTGTGAATGTAGGCGATCGCCTTGTCGATGATCTCCCGTGGCACCGTGATGCCCGCGTTGCGACAGCCACGCAATCCCTGCACCTGCGTGATCGTGGTCGAACCTTCGTCAAAATTGTTGCCGTCTTTTGCGCTCACGTAGCCCCAGCCGCCGTCCGACGTCTGGGCGCGACCGGAAAACTCCACCGCCTTGTCGAGCACGCGCACGAGCTCCTCGCGGCGGCGCTCGTCTTCCTCCTCGCCGAGCACCTGGGACAGGAAGAGCATCGAGAAGCCGTGGCCGTAGGTGTAGCGATCGTCGTTCTTCGGATCACCGATCAAGCCGTTGGGCCGGGAGCGGCTCACGAGGTAGTCGACGGCCTGTCGGATCGACTCGGCATACTTGCCCTGCGTGGTGGTCGAGCCCTCCATCAAAAGCGCCGTGCCCGCCAGCGCCGTCATCGCCGTCGGGTAGCGGTTTTCATTCGCCACCCAACTGCCCCGCCTCGACTGCCTGCGGACCAGCCAGTCGAGGCCCTTGGAGACGACGAGCTCGACCTTCTCTTCCGTCGGAGCCGCCGCCACTGGCACGACCGGGAGCACGACGGCCAGCGTCGAGAGGATGGCGGTACACGTGCGGATCATGCGTTGCATCTGTGAGACCGTCATCTGTGAGACCATCATCGGGACCAAGGTTCTCTCAAGAACAGGATACCGGGAATGAGCCGCACGAATCAGAAGGGGAGCGGGATCGCCAGTGCCTTCTTGATCCAGTATTCGATTTCGACAAGGGGATCGACCGGGCCTGCGGAACGCGCCGCGCCGGCTTGGAATGGCGGGCGGGGCGCCGTCGGGGCCCCGGAAAAATCGAGCTGCACGTCGGGGGTGTCGCGTCTCCCCTGCGAGAGCGCGATCGTATGGGTGGCGGGGTCGCCGCTGATCGCACAGCCACCCGCCCCGCCATCAGGCCTGGCCGCTGCCCGGCCGTTGAAGCGGTCGTCGACGTAGACGGCCTGACCGGTGCGCTTGTCGAGACAGAGGACGCTGAGTTGCTGGCGGTCCGGTTCGCGTTCGGGCTGGATCGAGCGGGCAAACAGAAGCACCGGCAACTGCGAGCCGTTGTGGCTCTGGACCGCGTGCCTCAGGATCGTCGCCGGCACCGGCCAGAGCATGTCGCCGCTGGAGCCATCGACCGCCCACAAGGAGCCCGTGACGAGATGAGACATGTGCCGGCCCTGCATGCCTGAGAGCGGCGCAATAGCACCTATTCTGTTGAGCTGCCGCTGTTCCTCTGCCGTTTCGGCGCGACCTACGAGCACGAGATAGCGATCCACCCACGGCAGCACCTGCAGCTGTTCCAACCCCGCCGGCATGTCGGGCAACCGGGTGCGAAACACGACCCGCGCGGCGTCGATGTCGAGCAGACTCAGATTGCCGGATGGATCCACCACCGCCAGCCGACCGTCGCCGGCGGCCGACGCCCTAGACTCGCCCGGGTAGTCGCCGAGCGGACGGCTCTGGCCATCCACGGGATCGAACACGTCGAGCCGCACCCGTCGCGCCCAAGCGGTGTCCGCTGCATCGGCACTGGTTGCACCAGCGGCTGACGCCGACCCTTGGTCGTGTTCTGCGGCCATGGGCTGAACCGACAAGATCGAGCGGCCGCTGGTGATCAACCGCCGTTCGCTGGCGGGCAGATCGACCGTCCGCACGATCCGACCATCGGCCATGGCGAGCACGACCGCGGCCCGGCCGTCAGGCGGACAGACGCAGAGGTAGTCGTCGTCACCGATCAGTTCACTCGCAGGGGGAAGCCGCTGGCGCTCCCAGAGCGGCCGACCGGAGAGGGGATCGTAGACCTTCAGCGACCTGTCGACCAAGATGGCCACGCCGGTACGCCGCGCGGTCCCCGCCAAAGCACTCCCCCGGCGGCCGACCTCGTCTCCGGGACGCGGCTCGGAAACCTTTGCCCCCAAGGGAATGTTGCCCTGGCGGGCGGCCCTCCCGCCGATGTTCATGACAAATCCGGCTGCCCTCGCTTCACCGGTGGGATCCGATGTGTCCGTAACCATCCACAGCGGACGATGCCCGCCTTTCCCCTGCCCCGCTCCACCGGCGCCGGCCATCTCGAATGCTGCGATGCTCGCACCAGCCCGAATGAACACGAGGCGACCGACCACGAACGCCTCGTCCATCCCGCCCGGCTGAAACAGCGGCATGAGCCGCGCGGCGTCGGACCGGGACTTGAGCCCGAAGGGGTCGCCGATCTGCCTGCCGTACCCGTCGGTGGCGATGATGCCTGACTGCTGATGCAGATCGAACGCGAGTTCGAGGCCGGGCAGAAAAGAATCGGTCCCGCTCACCACCGGGATGTTCATCAACCGCGACCGCATGAATCGCACTTCGTCCGTTTCGCGCCGCAGGCCACCCGTTCGGCCGTCCCTCCCCGCCCGCCGCGGCACGATCCTGCCGATCGGCCAGGCCTCGGCCTGGCCGCCGGTCTGCCCAGCCCGCCGCTCCGATGGGTTCATGATGGCGTGGGCAGCGGGGATGCCGCTGATCTCGTGACGGATCCGCGCCAGCGACGCCTCGGCATGCGCCCGATCGGCAGGCATGCCGACACGAGCCATATCCAGCAGCACGAAATCCCGCTCCACGACGAGCCCTCGACGCTCCTCGCCAGACGCGCCCGCTTCGATCGCCTCGTCCAGGGCTTCGGCCAACTGTCGCCGGACGGCGAGCGACCGCTCGTGCCGTCCGAACCGCTCGACAAAGCGGCGGAGCCCCGCCACGCGGTCGGTTGCACCGACTGCAGCGGCAGACTCGTTCGCCATGAAGGCATCCATCTCCCCGCGCAGCGACGGCGGAGCCTTGGCAAAAAGCGCGGCAAATCGCCCCTGAATCCACCGGGCCGGAGTCACGGACAGCAGGGGATCGGCCCCGTCGGCGATCAGTCCCGCAGCGTCGGTGATGGCCGCCGAGACGAGGCCGTTCTCGAGGATCTTCTCCGCCTCCGCTGATTCGTCGGAGGCCAGCAGTTGCCGAGCGGCCTCCCAGGCCTGCGGAAAATCGCCCGTTCGGAGAAATCCGTCGACGGTGACCCGCAGGGCGACGATCGCGGTCGACGGCGATCCGCTCAGCGCCACGGCTTCGCGCCACAAAGGCGACGCCTGGGGGAAGTCACGCTGCAACGCGAATAGCAGGGCGCCTGCCACGACGTTCGCCGGCACGCGTGTCGGCTGCAACGCATGGGCTGCCCGGACGGCCGCGATGCCCCCGGCGACATTGCCTCGGTCGAGATCGAGTTGTCCACGCCAGAGGATCGCCCAGGCATCCTGCGGATCGGCCTTGAGCGCCGTCTCGATCCGCAGTTCCAAAGCGGCCGACTGATGGAAGACCTCGAGCGCGTCGGCCCCCTGGGAAATCACTTCGCCACGATACGCCAGCAGGTTGCCCGGAATCGCATCACCGCGGGCTGCCGAACGACCGACGATGCGGCCATCGGCCAGATCGATCTCCACCACCTCGGGCGTGTCGAGCGGCAGAAAAAACCGCTGCTCGGTGAGGATGCCGCGACCACTCGTGCTGCCCTGCTCGGCACCGAACGGCCGTTGCCAAACCACGCGGCCATTCGCCGGGTCGATCGCTTCCACGCCGCGTCGTCCCACGACGATCGCCCGCCCTTCGACGACTCCGGCGACATAGAGCCGATCCTTGCGGGGCAGCCGCCACACCACCTCGCCTCGCCGGAGGTCGAGACAGAGCAGTTCCTGCGAATCTCCCGCAGCCAGCAGCACGCGGCCGCCGGCCAGGACCGGCGCGGAGTCAAGCCACCGGCCCGGCCGTGGCTCCCGGGCCCCGTCAGCCCGCGGCCGCGCGAGGCCGCCGTTGGCGAAACCGTTCGCCGCGACCTCGCGCGGCCGTGGATACTCATGCGCCCACAGCAGGGTGCGGGTGGCAAGGTCGATGGCCACCACCGCCCCGGCACCAGTCGGGCAGACGAGCACGCCTTCGGCAAGCGCGGGCGAGAGACCGGCGAGCCGACGCGTGTGACTGTCGCGATTGTCGATCGCCCAGCGTTCGTCGACCTCGGCGAACGGCTGCGACCACTCGAGTCGGCCGGTGTCGGCATCGATCACGTCGAGCCGGACCTCCCCCTTCTCTTCCACGAGGACGAGGAGTTGTTTGCCGGCCGGCAACGGTGCGCCGAGATACCACGCGGTGCCAGATGCCGGCTGCCCGGCCTCGTCGCCGATGAGTCCGGCCCGGGCAGGAAGCCGCCAGCGAAGCGCACCGCGGTCGGCGACATCGTAGGCGGACAGCGTGTTGCCCCCCTTCCAACCGCCGGCCTGCAGCCCGGCTCGGCCCGCCGCCGGCATCGCGGGGCGGAAGTTCATTCCGCCGGCCTGCTGCGGCGATACCGCATCGGGGTGGCTTTCGACCACGAACACGAGCCGGCCGTCGCTGGCCAGGGTGCCGCTCGTCGCGTCCTCGAACACGCTGTTGAACGAACTGGTCGCATCTGCATCCCCCACGCCGTCTTCTTCGCCCAACGCGGCATGCAGCGGCGCCGCGCCACCGCCGCCGGGCTGCAACCAGACTCGCTTGCCGGTTTCGAAGTCCACCGCCAGCAGCCCCATGGTCGTGTGCACCAGGATCGTTCCGTCCACGGCCAACGGTGTGCCGGCCGGCAAGACGGCGAGTTCCTGATCGTCATGGAGTCGTCGCTGCGCGTGGAGGAGCCGGGATTCCTCCGGATGGCGGGCAAGCGGCACCCGATACCGGGCCGCGAGGAGCGGACGCGACGCCGTTGCGACGCCATTGCGGGCAGCATCGCCGCGGTGCATCACCCAGTCACCGCCGTGATGGCCCGTCCGGCTCTTCGGCTCACCGACCAGAGCCGTGAGCCATGCCAGACCGCCGCCGGCGGGAAACGACACCGTGACATCCTTGCCGGCGATGCGAACCACGTTCCTGCCGCTGGCGCGTGCCTGCTCCAGAATCGCGGCCGCGGCCGTCCGGTCGCCCGCCCGCAGCCAGGCAACTGCCCGCATGATCGACAGCGTGGGCTCGAAGGCAGCAGCACCATCGACCGCCGACAGCCGTTCAAGCCAGGCCGCCGCCGCCAACGGCTGATTCGCTTCGAGCGCCTCGATCGCGGCCAGCAGCGTCGCCCTGTATCCCGCCGGGGTATGAAACCACCGTCTGGCCACCGCCACGATGCCGGGCCCGTCATTCGCCGCAACGGCCTGCTCGAGCATCCGCTCGGCTCGGGCCCGGAACTGAAGTTCGTAGGCTTCGCGGCCCGGCTTCTCGAGCGAACCGACCACCCGATTCGTCTCCGACTTGATGCTCTGCCAGGTCCGTTGCTGCCGGTTCACGCGAAAGAAAGAATCACGATCTGCGGCCAGGATTTCGTCGAACAATGCTGCGGCGTCGCTCCACCGCTGATCGGCGACGAGCCGCCGCCCGCGATCGAGTTGCCGTTCGCGCAGCCGGTCATTCGGAAATCCGATGCCCCCGTCCCCGTCATCGGTTTCCGCTTCATCACCCGCCGGTTCTTCTGTCGCTGGATCGACATCGACAGTTTCGTCTGCACACGCTTTCCCCTTGGCGGTGAGGTCGCTTCCGCCGGGGATCGAGAGCACCCCGATGAGCGTGCAGACCAGCACGGCATGAACCCACGGGCACTCAACCGCCGACCAGACCCCGCGCAACAGTTTCGGCTGCATAGATGGTGTCCAGATGAGGGTGCCCAGATGATTGCGGCCCCAGAAATCCACCGACGACACCTCGCCCCGGCACGACTCCCGGCAGATGGCCGCGGGCCCTTTCCGCCAGAAAGAGGCCGGGTTCGGTGTCTTCCGGCATCGTATCACAGGCCGAGAATTCGTCGGCGAAATCACCCCCGAGGGCAAAAAACCCGAAAAAACCGCACTTTCCTCCCGGAATTCTGCCAAAACGACGATTTTCGTGGGCTGAAACCGATATTTTTGGGTTGCATTTTCATTCCCAGAGTCTCTAATCGGCCTCGCTTTCGGCACCCGGTGCCGAGCTCCGGTACGCGGTGGGGAACTACCGCACACAATTTTTGAATCCTTGGAGGTATTGGCGATGGCGAAGAAGTCGGGAAGCAAGCCCATGACGAAGACCGAGATCATGCGGAGCATCTCGGAGACGACCGGTCTGCAGAAGAAGGACGTGGTGGCGGTGATGGAGGCTCTGACGGACGAAATCCAAAAGGCCCTCAAGGGTCAGGGCATTGGGGTGTTTTCGATCCCCGGCCTGGTGAAGATCGAACGCCGCAAGGTGCCGGCCCGCCCGGCTCAGAAGGGTGTCAAGAACCCCTTCACGGGCGAATTGCAGGACCGGCCCGCGAAGCCGGCCAGCGTGAAGGTTCGTGTGCGTGCGCTCAAGAACCTGAAGGCGATGGTCAGCTGATCCGGCCGTGATCCACGTGTGGGTCACCGGTTCGGCGGCACCATGCCGCACAAGCAAGTCGACGGGCGGTGCCTTTGTGGCACCGCCCGTTCTTGTTGGCGGACTCAGAAAAGCTTCCGAATCGATTCCATCCACGACCAGCGGGCCGCAGGGGCGTCGGGGTCGGCGGCCCAGCTTCGCCACGCGTCCACGTCATTGCCAAAATCCCGGCCGCTCGCCTGCCTGAGGGCGTTCATGGCGCGGTTCCGGATGACTGGATCGGAGTCGTCGAGGGCCCTGGCAATGGCCGCAACTGCTTCCCCGTCGTCGAGTTCGGCCAAGGCGCTGAGGGCACGGAGCCGCACGCCAAGTTCCGCATCGGTCTCATACCGTGTAGCAAGCAATTGCACCGCGGTGGGACCGCCCCGTCGGCCCCACGCCGCGCAGGCTGCCATGCGCACCCGGTCACTCGGGTCTTGCAGAGCGCCCGTGCAGATCGCATTGGCGTCGGGCGTGTCGAACTCCGCCGCTGTCGCCACGATCGTGCTGCGCAACGCGGGATCGTGCGCGGCAAGGATCTCGGCGACCAGTTGCCGGGTGAACTGCGACTGTTGCTCGCGGGTGCCGGCCTTCGCGGCGGCGGCCTGCCTGGCAAGACGCTCCGAGCGCTGGGCAAGCGTCAGGCCGTCGCCGCTCATTCCGGTGGTGACGGCGCGATCCTGACCTGGCCGCACGGTCGGCGGCCGCTTGGCAGCGGCAGGAAACTGAGGACGGGGTTGCGCGCGGTCCGGCTGCGGCAATGCCTCCACCGCCCCCGGCGGCGACTCATCCTGTACACCGGGAATCTCCAGCTGCGCCGGCGCGGCAGGCGTCGCTGTCTTCGAGTTCGAACCGGCCGTTGCCACCGCGTCTGGCCACCGTCGCCACTGGGTGCTGTAGTAGCCGAAGCGGGGCGGTGGCGTGGAAACCCGTACGGGCATTTCGTCTCTGGCCGTCCTGCTGCCGACCATTTGTCCGGATGCTATCGATGTCGCCCACAGCCAGCCCGTCACGATCCAGGCGCACGTGAAAACGGTCGCAGCTGGGCGACAGGCAAACCGCGCGGCGGGGGAACGGGATGACGTTGCTGTCATGGAGAGCAATGGTCCGCGGAGGGGACGGAAGAAATAGCCGCGTAGGCTCCCGTACACCAGAGCAACCCCCCTCTTGCCCAGGCTGACCAGGCAACCTGGTCGGCCCCATTCAACGACCCGTTGTCGCCGGCCGTCAGGCACGCGATCCCGGATCGGGAAGCCATGCGGCATCACGACGGCGGCGGTGCAGTCCACCGAATCGACATGGTCCCCTCTGTACTCGCCCGCCCCCCCCTCTTTGCCCACCCGCCCAGCCACCGGAAAAGGCGGCCGTTTGATTCCACACCGGCTGCGGGTCGATTTCCCCGGCACGGCGACAGACAGCCTCTCGAGGCACGGGTACGAAAAGGGGGCGGGATGGACATCGCGGTCGTGATCTCCACTTTTGAGCGGCCTTGGCACCTTCGGCGTTGCCTGGCCTCGTTGGAGGCACAGCAGGGGGTTGATGGTCGGTTCGAGGTCGTGGTCACCGACGACGGCTCGCGGGACGAGACGCTCCGGATGGTCACGGACCTCTCGCGGTGCGTGGACTTCCCATTGACATTCACCACGCACGTGCACGAAGGCTTCCGCCTCGCGCGGTGCCGGAACGAGGGTGTGGCCGCATCGACCGCGCCCTACATCCTCTTCACCGATGGCGATTGCGTTCTGCCGCGGGATCATCTCCGGATCCATCTCGAAGAGCGACGGCCGGGGTGGGTCGTCGGGGGCGACTGCCTGCGGCTCGACCAGCCCACGTCGGAACGGATCACCCCGGACCTGATCGGTCACGGCGACGTGACGGCGCTCGTGCCCCGCAGCGAAGTCCGCAGAATGTGGATCAAGGCACTGCGGGCCCAGGCCTACCAACTGCTCCGCGTGTCGATGAGGCCACGGCTGTCCGGAAACAATATCGCGTTGTGGCGGGCCGACTATGAGCGGATCAACGGTTTCGACGAGCGGTTCGTCGGCTGGGGGCTGGAGGACCGCGATCTCCAACAACGTCTCGAACGGATCGGGCTGCGGGTGCGATCGATTCTTCTCCGAACGGCCCCCGCCCACCTCTGGCACGCCCCCGCACCGAGCTTCACCCGCAACGGCGCCGGCACGCCGAACTTCGACTATTTCCGGTCGCTCGGCGACCGCCCCACATTCTGCAGCGACGGATTGGTGAAGACGGACGAGCCGCCGGCAAGGATCGTCACGATCCCGGTATGCCCTGCCGCCGCGCATCGCGCCGCCGCCTGAACGCTTCTGCTTGCTCCGCACCATGATGTGGCCTTTCCCTTCAGCCTGTCGCGGTGATGCAGCGGTCATCGCGATCGGTCAGCCGCGCGCATTCCGCAGGGGCCGCCGCAGCCGCGTGACCACGTGGGTCGACGGCCGCCGGATCTGGTTTGATTCGACCGACGTGACGCTGAACGCCGCTCCGGAGGTGTATGGTTCGTCGTTGCTCGTGCCAGCCATGCATGCAGGCCGGTCGCTGCATCTCGAGGGCACGGCCTGCGCGACGTGGACTGCCAATCTGCGGCCGCTCGCCGACGCCGTCCGCGGACTCTGGTATCCGGACGCACCCCGCCCCCACGCCGTCCCCGAACGGCGGGACGACAGCCCGTCATGCTCCACCGCGCTCTGCTTCACCGGCGGCGTGGACGCGTTCTATACCTACCTCGAAAGCCATGAACGCATCGACCAGCTCGCCTACGTGGTGGGCTATGACGTCAAGCTCCGGCAGCGGCGGCGGGCCACCGAGGTATCCCGGATGATCCGGGCGATCGCCTCGGAAACAGCCGCTCGCGGCATCGTCATTCGCACGAACCTGCGGCGGCATCCGCTCATGAGGGCGACGCCATGGGTACGGTCATTCGGCGGAGCGCTGGCGGCAGTCGCGCATTTGCTGGCCGGAAGCGTGGGACAGCTGCTGATCTCGGGAGACGGTCTCGGTTTCGAGCATCCCGAGGTGGGATCGCGGGCCGGCATGGACCACCTGCACGGCTCGGCGGCGGTCGTGATCGAGCACACGGCGCCGACCGTGACGCGGCTGGAAAAAATCCGCCGCATCGCGAGGGAACCACTCGTGCAACGAAATCTTCGCGTCTGTTGGCAAAACGTCGCGGACCGCCTCAACTGCGGCCGCTGCGAGAAGTGCGTCCGCACGATGCTGTCACTCGACACCTGCGGTGCACTGGGCAGATTTCCCGGTTTCGACCACGGCCGTGGCCTGATCGCCGCGATCGACGCGCTGCCGGCGGTCGACGGGATCGTGACACCGTTCTACGCAGACCTGCTCGCCTGCGGCCTCACGGGCGCCGCGGCCGCCGGCGTCCGGCGGCTGTTGGCCCGCAGTGGCACCGACGAGGCCGAGATGCTGACGCCCGCCGTTGCCGGCCAGCCGCCGGCAACGCGGGCCAGATCCGTTCCCCAGCCCAAGCCTGCTCCGCATCCCACGCGATCGTCACGGCACCGACTGCTGGGACCGGACATGTTTGCGGATGTCTGCAGGCCGCTCGTGGGCAAGCGGGTCGGCTACGTGCGGCCGGAGGGCAACGTCGGCGACCAACTCATCGAACTCGCGATGGCACAGCTCTTCGCTTGCTACGGCATCCGCTGGTCTCTGGTGTCGTGCCACGCGGGGTCGCGATCTCTCGATGGCCATGACGTGCTCGTCTTCGGGGGCGGCGGCAACATGGGAACGCGTTACACCGGCAACCACGACCTCCGCAGCCGGGCGCTCGCCACGGGGCTGCCGCTCGTGATCCTGCCGCAGTCCTTCACGTCTCCCGAAGATCGGCCGTTCCACCGGGTGTACGTCCGCGAACGCGCGAGCCTGGCACTGCGGCCGGACGGCATCCTCGCTCCAGACCTGGCACTCGGCCTCGAATGGACCGCCCCCGCCCGCCCCCGCCAGGAACTGGGCGTTTATCTCCGCCGCGACCAGGAGCGCGGCGGCCGCAAACCGCTGCTCGCCCGCGATCCCGTCCGGCTGGCGCGGACAGCCGCGGCCTACCTCGCCTTCGCCGCCCGCTTCCGCCGCATCATCACCGACCGGCTCCATTTCGCGGTGGCCGGTCTCCACGCCGGCCGGCAGGTGACGCTCGTGGCGAACGACTACCACAAAAACCGCTCCATGCACGAGACTTGGCTGGCGGATCTCGGCTGCCGGTTCGCCGCCTCACCTGCAGAGGCACTCGGGCGCGAACGCCGCGCAGCGTGAGCCGGAGCATTCCGCCGCATGGCCCACCTTGCATTCGTCGTGGACGAAGATCCGGATCGCCGCGAGCGGTTTCTGGCGAACGTCCGCCGCTTGTTCACGGCGTTTCCCGACACCTCGGTCGGCGAGGCGAGGCAGGGCCACTTCGCCTGCATCTGGGTCGTCGGCCCGAGGGCGCCGGTGAGCCTGCACCGCGACGCCGACGGGTTCTCGCTGCTCGTCGGCTACGCGATCGATGACGACGGCCGTCACGTGGCCGCGGCAGACATCCTCACGGGCTGGCATTCCCCCTCGAGCGCCCCCCGCATGCACGACGGCTACCATGTCGCCGTCGCCTGGCATGCGCAGAGGGGGCTCGCGGCGGGGGTCGATCCGTTCGGACTCTTCCCTTTCCAGTACACGACGCCCGGGACAGGGGACCGTCTGCCGCTCATTGCCGCGACGACGCCCGAGGCCCTCAGCTGCCATCCGCTGGTCGTCCCGCGGATCGATCGCCGGGCGCTCGCCGGCATCCTGCTAGTGCACGGACCGCTCCTCAACCGGCCGCTGCTCGCCGACACGCGGCGGATGCCGCGGGGGCATCTGCTGCGGTGCTTACCCGCCGGTCGCGTCTCGGAACAGGAAATCTGTCGTCTCGAGGGAACACCGCCCCCGGCGGGCGAAACGCCGGCGCAGGCGCAGCGACGGATCGCCGATCTCTATGTGGCCACGCTGCGCCGGCACCGTCCGCCGGAGGGTGACACCTCGATCCTGCTCTCCGGCGGCCTCGACTCCCGCCTGGTCGCGGCCTGCCTGGTGGCCGAAGGCATCGCCACGCAAGCCCTGATCCTTGGCCGGCCAGACGACTTCGAGGTGCTGGCGGGGGCCGCCGTGGCGCGGCAACTCGGGATGCCGATGGAGGTGGTATCAACCGAGGCCGTTGACGACGGCTTTCCGGCGCGGGCATGCCGAGCCGCTCGGTATAGCCACCTCACGGCGGCACCGGGCGGCGACGATTTCGCCGAAGGGCTGGCGCTGTCGGCATCCCCGGGCAGATACCTGTGGTCGGGTCTCGCTTTCGACTGGATCTTCGAGCCGGTGTCGTACGCCGAGGGCCGCGACCGGAAAACCGGCCGTTGGGCCCTCGAAGGCATGATCGCATACATGAACCGCTGGGGAGTGCCGGTGGCGGTTCTGCCGGCGCTGCTGGGAGACGACGGGCCGGCTCTCTGCCATGACCTGATCGAGGAGGTACGTGCCTCGTGCCTCCGCGGGCCGGCCCCACCCGAACTCGAGGCCTCCGGGATACGCTGGGATCAGCGGCTCCGCAACCACGTCGGCATGGCCGCTCACCGCACGACATTCCACGCCTGGCCGCTGATGCCCGCGACCGATCGCAGACTGTATCAGGCGATCGTCGGCCTCCCGGTCGAGCGTTACGAGGATCGCGTTCTCGAGATGGCGACGCTCCGCGAGGTTCGCCCTGAACTCTGCGAGGTGCCGCTCGACACCAACTCCTTCAGGTTCGAGCCCCCGAACGGCAGCCGCACGTATACCGAAAAACTCCTGCAGTCGGCCCGAAGCAGGCTCCGCCGCTTCTATTGGATGAGGCTGCGCGGCCACGACCCGCGTCGCTACGAGCGGCTCTTCAACGTGGATCATCCGCGCTGGCTGGCAACCCGTCGCCAGATTGAACACCTGCGACCGTTGCTGCACGAGCACCTTGATCCGCGGGTTCTTGCGGGCGTGCTGCCGCGGCCCGCTGTCCGCACGCGGTTCGCCAATCCCGTGAACCAAGGGGGCGCGATCCGCCTGCTCGTCGGACTCGCCTGCGTGCTCGACGCCTTGAAACTGCCCGCCTCCGCATGAGCGACACGTCCCGCCTGAGGAGTTCCTCGATGAGCGATTCGGAGACACCGTCGGCCGCGACGCCTCAGGCGAAGCGATCGGTCACCATCGCGGCGAGCGACGGCCGCCTCGATCCGGCCGCAGCCGTCGATCGCCTCCGGCACGCCTGCGGAGAAATGCTCGGCGAATGCTCCCGCGCCGCTGGTGGCGGGGGAGCCGCGCTCGCCCTGTGGCAGCGGGGCAGACCACTCCTCTCCATTCACGGCGGCGAGGCCGCGGCCGGGAGACCATGGACGGCATCGACACCCTGCCTCATCTGGTCGGCCAGCAAGGGGATCGCCGCCGCCTGCACGCTGCACGTGCTGCACGAGCAGAACATTTCGCTGGAGACACCGGTGGCGGCCCTCTGGCCCGAATTCGCAGCGGCGGGCAAGGAGCGGATCAGCCTTGCGGAACTTCTTTCGCACCGCGCAGGCCTCGCCGCGATCGATTGCAAGGGGCTGGCAATCACCGATCACGAGGCGGTGGCCACCGCCCTGGCGGCGCAGCCGCCGAACTGGCCCGTCGATGGCAGTCATGGCTACGGCGCCCGCACCTTCGGCTTCCTGCTCGACGAGATCGTTCGGCGGGTGGCGGGCGAAACGCTGGCCTCCTCCTGGGAGCATATCTTCCGCGGCCCGCTCGGCCTCGATCTCTGGTTTGGGCTGCCCGGTGACCTGATCGACACCGCGGCCGCCGTCATCGCTCCCAAGGTTCCGCCGTCCCCGGGCCCGTTTTCGAAGGCCTTTGCCGATGCCTCCTCCCTCACCCGCCGGGCGCTCAGCGAACCGGGCGGGGTGCTCACCCCGGCGGTCATGAACACGCCCGCCCTGCGCGGCGCGTCGCTCCCCTCGCTCGGCGCGATCGCCACGGCCGATGCACTCGCCCGGTTCTACTCGATCCTGCACGCTGGCTGTTCGCCGTTCTTCCGTGAGAACACCCTCGCCGCGATGCGGACCACCCTGAGCAGCGGCCTCGACCGCGTCCTCCTCGAACAGACGTCGTTCGCCGCCGGCTTCATGACCAACGAGCACGGCGTCTACGGACCCTCCAGAACGGCCTTTGGCCACCCCGGGGCGGGCGGCGCGATCGCGTTTGCCGATCCGGAATCGGGGCTGGGATTCGCCTTCATCCCCAACGCGATGCATGCCGGCGCCCTTCCCGGGCCCCGCACCCGAAAGCTGATCGCGGCCCTGTACGGCACCGCGGTGCCAGACTAGCCGACTGCCGACGTGAGCCGCGCCGCGAGCAGGCGGCTGACGGGCTGTTGCGCGACGGCAGGATCGCGGGCCAAAACGCCGAGTAGCACGGAGAGCCGCTCCGCGGCGGGACGCTCCAGATTCAACAGGATGGTCCGCCTGCCGCCGACGACACAAGGGCCGCCGGGCATGTCACCCAGCGGCTCCTCGCGGACGTGGTGGCCGACGTCACGAGCCAACTGCAACGCTTCCTCGAGCAGACCGAGTGTGTCGTCCATGATTGAGTCGCAGCCTCGTGGCGGGGCGTGAAGCGTCACGCGGGCGTCAGCGACCGCGGCCCGGCGCCATCCCGAGTTGCGTCCGCCGAGCCTCCATCGCCCGCCGGTATTCGACATACCGCGCCCGCTCTTCGGGAGAGGTGTTGTCGATCATATTTTTCCGCCAGCGGTTGCGTTCTTCCTCCGAGCCATTGCGGGGTGGACCGCCGGATCCTGGACCGCCGGATCCTGGACCGCCGGATCCTGGACCACCGGATCCTGGACCACCCGGTCCAGCACCGCCACCACCTGGGCCTGGCCCCGCTCCGCCGGGGCCGCCTCCGCCACCGGTTTCGCCGCCTGCTCCACCCCTTCCACCGCCACCTGGCCCACCGTTGGCCGCGACACCCCCCGGGCGACCAGCCGGACGCGAGGCTTCCCACGCCTTCCGAAAGAGTTCCTCCTGCTTGATCTGTCGGTCGAGTTCCGCCTGCCGCTGTTCGGGCGGCAACGAGAAGTAGGCGTTGATGCGGGTCTGCATCGTGCCGCGGAAGATGTTGCCGCCGCGCCTGCCGACCTCGGAACGCATCGATTCGGGCAGGGACTCGATCTTCTCTCGGATCTGGCCCATGGCTGCGACAGCCGCCTTGGCTTCGTCAAGTGTCTGAGGGCCGCCGTTCGCCAGGAAATTCTGCTGTGCTTCAGTCTGAAGTTTGCGGATCTCGACGACGCGGGGATCGGTCATCAGTCGCACATAGCCGAGCAGCCAGGCGACCAGGAAACCGAGAAAACCCAGGGCCAGCAGGATGAGCAGCCAGCGGATCGCCTTTCCAGCGGGCGACCTCTCTTCGTCCGACGGAAAAGCGTTCGATCGCATCGAGGCGGTGCTCATGGAAGTCCCTCAGGCAAAAAGCCGCAATGGTCTGTGGGCGGCATCACAGGTTGTCGACATGACCGTCGAAGTAGAGAAAATTCCGGGCGCCTTCGGGCGGCTGCCAGCCGCTCTCGCCGGTATCGTTCGCCTCCGTCTCACCGCCATTGAAAAACGCCGACCAACCGGTCGCGTGAAACGGCTGGAATTCGTACAGCACCCAGAGCTTCGAGGTCGAAACCGCCTGCCCGTTTCGGCTCTGCCCCGCCTCCTCGCGGGTTCGGCCTCGCAGTTTGCCTGAGACCGCATCGGAGATGGTCAGCCGCCGCTGCGGGTACTCGTAGCTCGTGCCTTCAAAGGCAGGATTCTTATACTCCTCGAGCACGTCCTGGGGCGCACTTGCCGTAATGGCGCTGAGCTTCGTCAGTTTGTCCTGCATGTAGGCCGAGGTTCGATCGCGGGAAAAGTAGCTGCTGTCGGAGGGACAACGAAACACCTCGCGATTTCCTTCGGTGTAGTCGCCCAATGCCGTCGCTATGCTCGGAAACATGGGGCGATCCAGGGCTGGATCGGCCGAGCGGGCATACAGTGCCGGCTCCATGCTCGGCACCTGCGCCGCCACCGGAAACTTCGCGGTCTTCATCCGGTCGAGGTAGACGTTGAAGGCGATCCCGATTTGCTTGAGATTCGACTTGCAGGCCATCCGCCTCGCCGCCTCACGGGCCGACTGCACCGCGGGCAGCAGCAGGCCCACCAGCATGCCGATGATGGCGATCACCACCAGCAGTTCCACCAATGTCATGCCGCGCCGACCGAGAAGGGCGATCCTTGGGCCGACGGAGCGTTGGTATCGCCTCGACATGAGAGCTCCAAACCGCCCGAAGACGCTGGCGGAGGGAAGGTGCGAAAGATCGATCGACTAACCGAAACTTGAACGGTCGAGTGATCCCAAAGGTGCGGTCCGGCAATTGTAGCCTTGCTGCCGCCAGAAGGTCGATACGCCACGAGGAGCCATAAGTGCTTGACTGGAAAGAGGTTGGGCTGAGCGGCAGGGCAAACAGCCCCGATTGCCAAACCCCTGCCTGTTGGGCAGGGACTGCCGCTGGGGCAGCCGCTATCGGAAGGGCAAAGGCGGCCGGGGCCGGTGACAGGGAGGAATCGTGCACCTGACAGACCAATCCTCTGGAGCCGGGGGCGTCGTGCAGCCATCTGCAGGAACGGCGTCGCCGCCCGCGCACGGCGGTGCTGCCGGAGGGGGCGTGGTCGCCGCCGGTCGCATCGATGAGGCCACCGCGTTGCACCGTCAGTTGGAGATTGCCCGCCTGCGGCATGCCGCCGAGGTGGCCGATCTGCGTCGCCAGGTGCTCGAGGCCCGCAAACTGGCAGGGCTGGGCGAACTTCTCGGCACCACGACCCACGAGTTCAATAACGCCCTCACGACGATCCTCAATTACGCCAAGCTGGGGCTGCGGCATCGAGACCAGCCGACCCGCGACAAGGCGCTCGAACGCATCCTGTCGGCAGGCACCCGGGCCGCGAAGATCACCGCCAGCGTGCTCGGCATGTCGCGTTCGGGCTCCGCCCGGTTCGAGCCGGTGAATCTCCACCTGGTGATCGAGGACGTGCTCGTGCTGCTCGAACGGGAACTGATGAAATACCGCGTGCAGGTCGAGCGGGAATTTGCCCCCGTGCCGAAAGTGGCGGCCAACCCGGGGCAGATCCAGCAGGTGCTCCTGAACCTGCTCGTGAATGCCAGGCAGGCCATGGCCGGGGGCGGCCGGCTGATCCTGCGGCTGTCGCACGACGACGCCTCCGGCCTGGTCGACCTGATGGTCCGGGACACGGGCTGCGGCATGACGCCCGACGTGATGCGGCGGATTTTCGAGCCGCGATTTTCCACGAAGTCGGGTCCGGACGAGACCGGCAAGGGGGGCACGGGCCTCGGCCTGTCGGCCTGCAAGGAGATCGTGGACGCCCACCGCGGCAGGATCCGCGTGGAAAGCGCACCCGGCAAGGGCACGGCGATCACGATCCGCCTGCCGGTGCAGAAACAGCCGACGTCCTAGGCTGGGCCGGGGCCGCCCACGCCCCGTGTTCACGCCAAACATGGCATCCTGCCATTTTCGCTTGGCCGACCTCCGTCGGCTGGTGCTAACCCGGCCCTCCGGGCCTAGCGCTATGTGCCTTGCGGAATCCGTGAGGGGCCGCCCACGCCCCGAGAGCCGGCGTATGATGACAAGCGAAGCCTGGAGGGCGAAGCGCCGTCAGCATCCGAGTGAGCGAAGGACAGGATGTCCTTCGCGAACGTCCGGCGACGGGGCGTGGGCGGCCCCGGCGGCACGCTCGGGGAGCCGGTGGGTCGGCGGAAGCTCGAGGAGCTTTGGGCTATCCTGCCCACGCGACGAGTACTTCTGCCGCCCACCGGCGGCATGTACCTTTCCGCTGTCCGTGGAGCTACGCTTTCGCAACCAATGCCACCCATTGCATGCGTCACTCGCGTCGACGCGCCTACAATCAGGGCGAACCTCACGAGGACACCCGCCCGATGACGCAGCCACATCTTCCCAAAAATCTCGCAGAACTCCGCGTGAGCGGCTGGAAGAGCCGTTCCGTGAAGGATGAACTGCGGGCCAACTTCACGCGGTGTCTTCGCGACGGCGAGGAACTCTTTCCCGGCATCGTCGGCTACGACGACACCGTGATCCCCGAGATCAACATCGCCCTGCTCGCCGGCCACGACATGCTCTTCCTCGGCGAGAAGGGGCAGGCGAAGAGCCGGCTGATGCGGCTGCTGGCACGGTTTTTGGACGAGCATCTCCCCTATCTCGACGATCCATCGATTCCGCTCCACGACGATCCCTATGCGCCGATTACGTCCGCCGGCCGGAGGCTGGTGGCCGAACGTGAGCCGAGGGACGTGCCGATCGCCTGGTGGCATCGCAACGATCGCTACGCCGAGCGGCTGGCACCGGGGACGAAGTTCGCCGACATCATCGGCGAGATCGATCCGGCCAAACTCGCCGGCGGAACGAGCATGGCCAGCGAGGAGGCGTTGCACCTCGGACTCATCCCGCGGATGCACCGCGGCATCTTTGCCATGAACGAACTCCCCGAACTCGACGAACTGGTGCAGGTGGGGATGTTCAACATCCTCGAGGAGCGCGACGTGCAGATTCGTGGCTATCCCGTGAAGTTCGACATCGATTGCCTGCTGCTCTTCTCGGCGAATCCGTCCACCTACAATCGCTCCGGGAAGGTCATTCCGCAGCTCAAGGACCGCATCGGTACCGTGATCCACACGCACTACCCGCGGGACCGCGATCTCGGCATCCGCGTGGCGGAGCAGGAGGCCGGCGTCGATCTGGCGGGCGAGTGGCCAGTCGCCGTGCCCTATTTTCTCAAGGAGATCCTCGAGCAGATCACGATCGCCGCGCGGAAGAGCAAGTTCATCGACCAGCAATCGGGCGTGAGCGCCCGCTTCTCGATCGCCAACTACGAGACGGTGATCGCCAGCGCCCGGCAGCGGGCCGTGCGGCTGGGCGAGCGGCCGGCCGTGCCCAGGATCAGCGACCTGGGGCACCTCTATGCGTCGAGCCTCGGCAAGCTGGAGCTCGACCTGATGGGGAGCCATCAGATGACCGAACGTCAGGTGCTCGACAGCGTGGTCGCCGAGGCGATCGCGACGGTCTTCGAGGAATACGTGGAGAAGCACGGTCTCGACGAGATCGCGAAGGTCTTCGCTCAGGGTGTGAAGATCGAGGTGGGCGACATGGTGCCGTCGGCGACCTACGAGCAGATCGTGGGCGAGGTGCCGGCGGTCTGGGAGAAGGCCTTCGAGGTCAACGCCTCGGCCGACCCGGCCGTGCGGGCCAGCTGCATCGAGTTCGTCCTCGCCGGCCTCTACGCCACGGAACGCATCTCACGGCTCCAGTCCCACGGCCGCACGATCTACGACACGGGAGGGTTTCGGTAAGGTTTTTCCTTCAGCATTTGCACATCGCCCGCTCTTGAACCGTTCGGCGTTCGGATGCCCCCCGCGGATTCCGTGCGGGGCTGGCCACGCCCTGAGAGCCGGCGTTGCTGACCAGCGCAGGCAGGATGCCGGAGCGCAGTCAGCATCGAGTGAGCGAAGGGCAGGATGCCCGGAGCGAACGTCCGGCGACGGGGCGTGGCCAGCCCCGAACCGTCGCCCAAATGAGAGGCTGTTTCCTCAAGTCCCCGCCCGAAAGCACTCGTCCCATGCCCAACCGTGACACGCTCGGCGGAATCGTCCACAGCTACCAGCGGTACGACCCCGCACGGATTCCGCCGCCGCGGCCGCCCCAGGTCGACCTGGTCACGCCCGCCATGGAGCACATGCTCGAATTCGGCGACATCGACGAGCTCACCGAAGAACAGCTGGCCGAGGCCGTGATGCTCGACCCGGAGCAGATCACGGGGTTGGGGCCGTCGCTCACCCGGATGATCGAGGAACTGGAGGCCCGCAAGCGTCAAATCCTCGAACGGTACGAGGCTGACACGGTACACAAAAAGGCGCGGAAGGCTTTCCATGCGGCCGCGCAGCAGGTACAGCCGCCGGCGAAGCATCGCGACGCGTTCCAGCGGGCCGTCCGTGACGAGCAGATTCGGCAGATCGAACGGCTCTGGTATGCACAGGACGACGACCAGAGCCGGTTCGGCATGCAGCTCGTCGGCCTCATCGACCGGCTCGGCGAGGCGTATCAGGTCGCCGAACTGGCGGCGAAGTGGACATTCACCGGACGGGAAAAGCTGTCGGTGCCCGAGGCGCTCGAGGTGAAGGAGCAGTTGGAAACGATCGACGAACTGCTGCGGCAGCTCGAGGAGGCGAAGAAAAACGCCCGCGTTGGCCTGATCGACATGGAGGCACTGGGGCAATTCCTCGAGCAGGGTCGACTCGACGAACTCGACATGCTGCGCCGTCAGGTTCAGGAACTGGTGGAGCAGGCGGCGGCCCAGCAGGGACTCGAACGGACGAAGCGGGGCTACGAACTGACGCCCAAGGCGCTGCGGACCTTCCAGGGCAAGCTGCTCGAGCAGATCTTCTCCGCACTCGACCCCTCGCGGACCGGCCGGCATCAGGGGGCGATCGTGGGCGACGGCGCGGTGGAACTGGTGCCGACGCGGCCCTACGAGTTCGGCGACTCCGTGGCCCACATGGACATCCCCGGGTCGCTGGTCAACGCCATGCTCCGGCAGGCCGGTGAATCCCCTGCCGCTCCCGCCGGGCGACTGTCGCTCTCCCCCCGCGACATCGAGGTGCACCGCACCCGCAATTCCCCCAAGTGCGCCACCACCGTCGTGCTCGACATGAGCGGTTCGATGCGCTACGGCGGCCTGCACGTGAACGTGAAGCGGATGGCGCTGGCCCTGCAGGGGCTCGTGCAGCGGGAGTATCCGGGCGACTTCCTGCAGTTCATCGAGATGTATTCCTTCGCCAAGCCGCGGCCCGCGGGCGAGATCGTGAAGCTCATGCCGAAGCCGGTCACGATCTTCGACTCGGTGGTCCGGCTGCGGGCCGACATGAGCGACCCGCAGATCGCGGAGACCGACATCCCTCCCCACTTCACCAATATCCAGCATGCCCTCCAGCTCTCGCGGCAGCACCTGGCGCGACAGGACACGCCCAACCGGCAGGTGATCATCATCACCGACGGCCTGCCGACGGCCCACTTCGAGGGGAGCCAGCTCTTTCTGCTCTATCCGCCGCATCGGCGGACGGAGGAGGCGACGATCCGCGAGGCCCAGGCCTGCCGGCGCGAGGGAATCACCCTCAACGTGTTCCTGCTGTCGGGCTGGTCGCAGTCGCGGGAAGACATCCAGTTTGCCTACCGGCTCGCCGAGACGGCCAAGGGCCGGGTGTTTTTCACGGCCGGCAAGGAACTCGACCGCTTCGTGGTCTGGGACTACGTCTCCCGCCGCCGCAGCATCATCGGGTAGCCCGCCATTCGCGGGAGAGCATGATGCCTGAGCCGATCGCGGCCAGTCCGGCCGCGGTGGCGAGCGTCCAGAGCGGCACGATCCGGCCGGGCTGCGCGAGCTCCCGGTCGCGTGCCTCCTCCGCCAGATCGACCGGCGGCAGGCCGGCGGCCCGCCGCGACCGCTCGGTCGCCGCCTGCTGCCGCCCCAGGAACCGCCCCTCGATCTGCCGCTGACGCACGTCGAACTTCCGCGCGATCAGCCCCATGCCGACCAACGCCATGAGGGAGAACGCCAGCCCCCAGAACCACGGGCTGTCCACGACGCGAAACGGCGGTTGGCCGCTCTCCATGAAACGCCTCCTTCAGCCGGCTCAGCCCCGCACGGCCCGCCAGGCGACGACACCCACCACGGCGCCGCACAGCGGCGCGACGAGATAGATCCACAAGGAAGTATAGGTGCCCGTCAGCAGGGCGGGAGCGAGGGAGCGGGCCGGATTCAGCGAGGCGCCGCAGACCGGTCCGGCCCAGAGGGCCGCCATGGCGATCACCGCGCCCACGGCGCTGGCGACCGTGAGCAGGCGCACCAGCGGCCGGGCCGACACGTTGAGGATCGTGAACATCAGGATCGCCGTCAGCAGGACCTCGACACAAAACGCCTGCGGCTCCGACCCCGACGGCAGCGTAGCGCCAAGTGTGGCGTGCTGTGGAAAGAGCAGCCGGAGCAGGCCGCTCGCCGCGATCGCCCCGACGCATTGGCTGACGACGTAGGGGATCACGTGCGCGGCGGGAAACCATCCCGCCGCGCACAAGCCGCAGGTCACCGCCGGATTGATGTGTGATCCGGAGACGTCGCCGACGGACAGGATCATCGCCAGCACCGCGAGTCCGAAGCAGAGCGCCACGCCCACGGGCGTCACGCCGCCTCCGGACACGTCATTGACGACGATCGCCCCGGTGCCGACCAGCACGAGACAGAACGTGCCGAAGAACTCGGCGGCCATTTTTCTCGCCAGCGGGATGGGCTGGCCGGGACTGTCGGTCATGATGGCTGGGCCTTTCGGCTCAGGCGATGCCCGGCCAGCGGGCCTGCACGTCGCGGCCGGCGTAGACCGCCCCGTCGCCGAGCGACTCCTGAATCCGCAGCAACTGATTATATTTCGCGATGCGGTCGCTGCGGGAGGCGGAGCCGGTCTTGATCTGGCCGGTCGAGAGGCCGACGGCAAGATCGGCGATCGTGGCGTCTTCCGTTTCGCCGCTCCGATGGCTCGCGATCGATGTATAGCCCGAGCGGTGGGCAAGCGACACGGCCGCGATCGTCTCGGTGAGGGTGCCGATCTGGTTCACCTTGACGAGGATGCTGTTGGCCACCCTTTCCGCGATGCCGCGGGAAAGCCGCTCGGAGTTGGTGACGAACAGGTCGTCGCCGACGAGTTGCACCTTGCTTCCGAGCTTTTCGCTGATCAGCTTCCAGCCCTTCCAGTCGTCCTCGGAGCAGCCGTCCTCGATCGACACGATCGGATAGCGGCCGGCGAGGCTGGCGAAGAAGTCGACCATGCCCGCCGAGTCGAGCGACTTGCCCTCGATCGTGTAGGTGCCGGTCTTCGCGTCGTAGAGTTCCGTGGCGGCCACGTCGAGCGCGATGAACATCTCCTTGCCCGGTTTGTAGCCGGCGTTCGAAATCGCGGCGAGGATCACCTCGAGGGCCTCGGCACAGGTGCCGATGTGCGGCGCGAAGCCCCCCTCGTCGCCGACGGCCGTGGCGAGCTTCTTGTCCTTGAGCACCTTTTTCAAGGCATGGAAGGTCTCGACACCCGCGCGGAGGGCATCGTCGAAGGTGTCGAAGCCCAACGGCATAACCATGAACTCCTGCACGTCGAGCGGGTTGTCGGCATGGGCGCCGCCGTTGATGATGTTCATCATCGGGGCGGGCAGGAGGCGGGCGGTCGTGCCGCCGAGATAGCGGTAGAGCGGCACGCCGCAGTGCTCCGCCGCCGCGTGTGCCACCGCCATCGAAACGCCGAGGATGGCGTTGGCGCCGAGATTTTTCTTGTTGGGGGTGCCGTCGAGTTCCAGCATCAGTTCATCGACGGTGGTCTGGTCGAGGGCGTCGCAGCCCTCCAGTTCCTCCGCGATCCGCGTGTTGACGTTCTCCACCGCCTCGAGCACGCCCTTGCCCAGGTAGACGCCCTTGTCGCCGTCTCGCTTCTCCCAGGCCTCGTGGGCACCCGTGCTCGCACCCGAGGGCACGGCCGCGCGGCCGAAGGCGCCGTCGGCGAGGCTGACGTCGACTTCGATCGTGGGGTTGCCGCGGCTGTCGAGGATTTGGCGGGCGTGGATGTCGACGATCGTGGACATGGAGGGGTGCCTTCTGGGGGGTGAGACGGGGGATGATCCGAGACCGGGTGCCGATCCGCGGCAATTGTGCCAGCGGCGGGCCGACACGCAAGGGCGAAAGCCTCTCGTCATGGCTGGAGCGGCCTGCGCCCGCTATCTTGAGAGCGGCGCCCGCTCGGCCGGCGGGCGCGCCGCCTTTCGCGGCCGTTGCCCTTTTGTGTCGAAAGTCGTGCATGTTCACCGGATTGGTCGAAGCCCTGGGCCGCGTGGCCGCCGTGGTGTCGGAGCCGCCAGGGGTGCGGCTGGTCGTGGAGGCGGCCGAGATCGCCCGGGAGGCGCACCTCGGCGAGAGCATCTGCACGAGCGGCTGCTGCCTGTCGGTCGTCAGGATCGACGGACCGAGGCTCGAGTTTCAACTCGGCCCCGAGACCCTCGCGCGGACATCGCTGGGCCGGCTGGCGGCGGGAAAGCACGTCAATCTGGAACGGTCGCTCCGCCTCTCCGATCGGCTCGGGGGCCATCTGGTCACGGGCCATGTCGACGGGCAGGGCCGCCTCGAGTCCCGGGTGCAGGAGGGGGATTGGGTCACCTGCCGGTTTTCGGCCCCCCCTGCCCTGCTTGGACAGATGGCATCGAAGGGCTCGGTGGCGATCGACGGCGTGAGCCTGACGCTGGTGGACGTGACCGCGGACTGGTTCAGCGTCGCCCTCATCCCGCACACGCTCGCCTGCACCACCCTCGGCGGTCTCTCGGAGGGTGATCCGGTCAACCTCGAGACCGACCTGCTCTTCAAATATGTCGCCCGCTGGCAGGAGGGAACACGATGACCGGCGCAGATTCCGGCGTGCAGCGTGGTCAGCCCGAGCCGGCCCGGCAGACCACGGGATACCTCAAGCAGCTGTTCGCTCAGGTCGGCTTCACGATCGACGCCCGTCGCGGCCAGAACTTTCTCGTCGATCTCAACCTGCTCGATCTTCTGGAGCGGTCCGCGGGCATCACCCCGGCGGATGTCGTGCTGGAGGTGGGCACGGGTACCGGCGCCCTCACCGAACGACTCGCCCGCGCCGCGGGGCGGGTCGTCACCTGCGAGATCGATCCCCGGCTGGCACAGCTGGCTCGTGAACGGCTGCTGCAGGTCGACGATACCGGCGGCGACCTCGTCGGTCGTGTCGAGCTCGTCGAGGGGGATGTCCTCGAGTCGAAGCATCGCTTCGCCCCGGCCGTGCTCGCCGCCATCGACGCGGCGAAGGTGCTCGAGCCGGCCGGGTGCTTCCGGCTGGTGGCCAACCTCCCCTACTGCGTCGCCACACCGGTAATCTCCAACCTGCTGGCGTCTTCTCGCCCGTTCGCCACCGCCACCGTCACCGTGCAGCGGGAGATGGGGGAACGCATGACGGCGTCCGCCGGTTCGCACTCCTACAACGCCCTGTCGGTCTGGGTCGGCGCCCAGTGCCGCGGCGAGATCGTGCGAGTCCTGCCACCCAGCGTGTTTTGGCCGCGGCCCAAGGTCGATTCCGCGATCGTTCACCTCGAACTGGATCCGGCGCGGCGGGCGACGATCGCAGACCTCGCCCGCTTTCACGATTTCGTGCGCGATGTCTTCTGCCATCGGCGCAAGCTGCTGCGGGGCGTGCTTGTGCGGATGGCCGGCGGCAAGCAGAATGTCGGGTCACGAGATACCGTGGCCCGCGTCTACGAGACGATGGGATTCGACGAGTCGGTTCGGGCGGAGGAGATTTCGCCCGCAGCATTCGTCCAGTTGGAGCAGGCGTTTTTCGACCGGAGGGCGGGATGAAGTTCATCGAGATGAACGGCCGGGCACTGATGAGCATGCTGGAACCCGACGAGGTGTCGCCCGCCGCGTTGCAGCGGGTCGGGCTCACCGACACCTGCCTCGTGCGGGTGAACCAACAGGGCGACATCGAGGTCCGTCGGCACGACCGTTGGGATGTCATCGGCGGATTGCTCGGCAACTTCGAGCACCGCACCGAAAACGCCAGCGGCCGCACCTGGGCGTAGGGCACGGCCATCGGGTTTGCCGCATGGACCCGGTGGCCCCGGACTTCCGTCCGGGGCTTCTCGGGAGCGCGGAGGGCTCGTTTGTTTCCAGCGATGTGCGTCCCCGTCTTCTCGCCGCACAGCCTTTCCGATCCGCACGGCCGTGAGGGTTTCTCCAGGGCGGAAACCCGCTGCGACGGCCGCAAAACGCAGAGTCACATCCCCCGGAAAAGCCGAAACTTCCGGTTGTCTGGGCCGGACAGATAGACTGTGGCGGGCCGGCAAGGATCCTGCCGAAACCCCTGTGGTTCTTCGAAGGGCGGAGAGTCATTTCCGGCACGTACTGGTGGGAGGCTCCACAGACAGTGAACCCCAACCCGAATCCCGAGGCTTCGATTGCCCCCACGATCGTGGACCTGCTGCGGCAGCGGGCGGCTTACCGCCCCCATGACCGGGCCTTCACGTTTCTCGTCGACGGAGAAAACGAGGAACTGAACATCACCTACGCCGAACTCGACCGGAAGGCCCGGGCGGTCGGCGCATGGCTGGCGAGCGAGGGCATGGCGGGCAAGCGGGTGCTCCTGCTCTACCCGTCCGGGCTCGATTTCATCGCGGCCTTCATGGGCTGCCTCTACGGCGGAGCGATCGCCGTGCCCGCCTATCCGCCCCGGAAAAACAGGTCGGTCGAACGGATCGAGGCCATCGCTTCCGACGCCGACGCCTCCGTCGCCCTGACCACCCGCGACGTGCTCGACCGTTTCGACGCCCTGCGGGCCACGGCCCCGAGCCTGGAGCACCTGATCTGGAAGGTCGACAGCGAACTCGACGTTGCCTGGGCCGACCGCTGGGAACGCCCCGACATCGACGGCGATACCCTCGCCTTCCTGCAATACACGAGCGGTTCGACCGGCACGCCCAAGGGCGTGATGCTCTCGCACGAGAACCTGCTCCACAACTCGCTGCGGATCATGCAGGCCTTCGAGATCACGCGGAGCCAGTCGGGCGTGTTCTGGCTGCCGAGCTTCCACGACATGGGCCTGATCGGCGGCATTCTCGTGCCGCTCTATGGCGGGAAGTTCAACGTGCTGATGTCACCCGTCGCCTTCCTCCAGAAGCCGCTGCGGTGGCTGCAGGCGATCTCGAAATACCGGGCCACGATCAGCGGCGGCCCCAACTTCGCCTACGAACTCTGCGTGCGGAAGACCACGCCCGAGCAGCGGGCCACCCTCGACCTCTCCAGTTGGTCACTGGCCTTCAACGGCGCCGAGCCGGTGCGTGCCGAGACGATCGACGCCTTCTGCGAGGCCTTCGCACCGTGCGGCTTCCGCCGCGAGGCATTTTTCCCCTGTTATGGCCTCGCCGAGAGCACGCTGATGGTGACCGGCGGCATGAAGTTCGAGCCGCCGGTGATCCGGTCGTTCGACGCCGCCTCGATCGAATCGGGCTCCGCCGTGGTGCGGCCTGCGAATGCGCCAGCCGTCCGCCGGCTGGTGGGCAGCGGCCGTGAACTCGACGGCCAGGACGTGCTGATCGTCGATCCGCAGTCGAGCGAGGCCCTGCCGCCCGGCCGTGTCGGCGAGATCTGGGTGAGCGGGCCGAGCGTGGCACAGGGCTACTGGAACCGTGGCGACGCCTCAGCCGCCACGTTCGGGGCGATGCTTGCGCAGCCCGACCAGCCGCCGTCGGGGCAGGCGGTGGCGAAGTGGCGGCCCAATCCGGGCCCCTATCTCCGCACCGGCGACCTGGGCTTTTTCGACAATGGCGAACTCTTCGTGGCCGGCCGACTGAAAGACCTGATCATCATCCGCGGCCGCAACCACTATCCACAGGACATCGAGCACGCGGTCGAAGAGGCCAGCTCGCTCGTGCGGGCCGGATCGATCGCCGCCTTTGCCGTCGAGTTCGATGGCCGCGAGCGGGTGGCCGTGGTGGCGGAGGTCGAGCGCGGTAAGCGGGACCCCGCCGAGGTGGCGGCGGCCTTCGAGGCGATCCGGAAACGGCTGGCGACGGAGCATGAACTGGCCGTCGAGGCGATCGTGCTGGTGCGCCCCAACAGCGTGCCGAAGACGTCGAGCGGGAAGATCCAACGGCACGCCTGCAAGCGACAGTTTCTCGACGGCACGCTCGAGGTGGTCGATCAGCACGTCGGCTGGCTGCAGCCGGCCGCGCCGACGCCGGGGCCGGAGCAGCCGCGGCTGGCCCGACAGCGGCCCGTGGGCGAGGCCTCACGTTCGCAGCGGACGGACCGCGAATTGCCTACGGAGATCGTGCAGGCTGTCTTCGACCATGTCCGACGCATCGCCAAGGAACGGGCGGGGAACCTCACGCTCGACACCAACATCGTCGAACTCGGCCTCGATTCGCTCGAGCGGATGGAGATCGTCGCGAACCTCGAGGAAGCCTTCGGCGCCCGCTTCCCGGAACAAGTGCTGCCGCAGATCGAGACCTGCCGCGAGGTGAGCGAGGCGATCCTCGACCACATGCCGGTGCAGGACCGGTATCGCACGCAGGCCGAGGCTGGCACGGCGGCCGCATCACCGCCGGCAGCCGAAATCCCGGTTGATTCCTACGACATCGCGCAGTTTCCCGAGGTGCGGGCGCTCGAGCAGAACTTCGCGATGGTCCGCGAGGCGGGCCTGGAAAATCCCTACTTCAGCCTGCACGAGGGACTCACCAACGACCGCACCGTGATCGGCGGCCGGGAGATGATCAGTTGGGCCACCTACAACTACCTCGGAATGTCGGGAGATCCGGAGGTGACGGCCGCCTCCAAGGCCGCGATCGACCGCTTCGGCACGAGCGTGTCGGCCAGCCGGCTCGTCTCGGGTGAGAAGACGATCCACCAGGAACTGGAGCGGGAGATTGCCCGGTTCGTCGGCGCCGAGGATGCGGTGACGTTCGTCGGCGGGCATGCCACGAACGAGACGGTGATCGGCCACGTCGTCGGCCCGGGTGACCTCGTCCTGCACGACGCCCTCGCCCACAACAGCCTCCTCCAGGGCGCCGTGCTTTCCGGTGCCCGTCGGCGGCCATTTCCGCACAATGACTTCGACGCCGCCGAGAAGCTCCTGGCTCAGATGCGTGGTCAATACCGCCGGGTGCTGATCGTGATCGAGGGCATCTACAGCATGGACGGTGATTTCTCCGAACTGCCGAAGTTCATCGCGCTCGCCAAGCGGCACCGGGCGCTCTTGATGGTGGACGAGGCCCATTCGATCGGCGTGATGGGGCCGCGTGGCCGCGGGATCGGCGAGCACTTCGGCGTGAATGCCGCCGACGTCGACCTCTGGATGGGCACGCTGTCGAAGGCGCTTGGCAGCTGCGGCGGCTACATCGCCGGCTCGAAGACCCTCGTCCGCTGGCTGAAATACACGGTGCCGGGCTTCGTCTATTCGGTCGGCCTGCCCCCGGCGGCAGCCGGGGCCGCGCTCGGCGCGCTGCGGGTCCTGCAGCGGCAGCCGGAGCGGGTGGCGAAGCTGCATGCCAATGCGAGGCTGTTTCTGCAACTCGCCCGCGAAGCGGGACTCGACACGGGTCCCTCGGGCGGCTCGGCCATCGTGCCGATCATCCTCGGCAACTCAATGAACAGCCTGCGGCTCTCCCGGGCCCTCTTCGCCCGGGGCATCAGCGTGCAACCGATTCTCTATCCGGCGGTCGAGGAACGGGCGGCCCGGCTGCGGTTCTTCATCACGTCGAGCCACACGCCTGACCAGATCCGGCGGACCGTCGCCGCGATGCAGGAGGAGCTCGCCAAGATCGACGCCACCTACGCCCGCGGCGTGGCACAGCGGTCGATGCCGGTCTCCGTCGCCTAAGCGGAGGCCCGCCAAGCCGGGACGGCCAGGATGGCCGTGCCTGGCGTGAACTCAGTACCGCACCTCGATGCCGAAATCGACGCCGTTGGTGAACACGTATTCCTGTCCGCCCTGCACGGGGCCGATGCTGTTGAAGCGTGGATTCGGCACGAAGTAGGGATTCGGGGTGCCGTCCGTGTTGAGGGGCTGGTTGCCCGGGCTGGGGCCCGTGGTTTTCACGACCCACGGGTTCGTCTGGCTGGCGGGCTGCGTGGGATCGACCGGTGCCGCGAACTGCGCCCGCTTTTCCCGGGTGATGTATCCCGTGTTCGTGGAAGCGCGGGCGATGCTGCCCAGCCACATGCCGGTGTAGCCGGCGTGCAGGCGGATTGCCTCACTGACACGGAACTGCGTGCCGAGTCGCCACTCGCCGATCGGCGTGAAGACGAAGCGGTGCTCGGCGGAGTTGGTCGCGTTGTTCTGGCCCACCCCGTAGAGCTGCAGGAAGAGGGGCGGTGCGTTGAGCGTGGTGGGGCTGTTCCCAGCCGGGTCGGTCGTGCCGCCGGCCGTGAACGTCGTGGACGGGGTGAACGTGGCCCGCAGGTAGTCGGCCCCGAGGGTTTCCGGGAAGTTCGCGCCGCGATAGAGGTTGTTCTGCCAATTGAACCCGGCCGTGAACTTCAGCTCGCTCGAGAAGAGCCAGCGGCCTTTCTGCGACTCGAACAGAAGTGAGAACTCCGGGCCGACCATGTTGTTGCTCGTGTAGGTCTCCCAGGCCGCCGTCTGCAGTGCCGTGCCGGCGCCGATTCCCGTCAGCGAATCGATGCCGGTGATTCCCAGCACGTCGCCAGCGGGCCCCGTGCCGAAGGTCTCGCCGATGTTGCCGCCACCGCCGGCGCCGGTGGTGGTGGCCAAGCCGCC
>JBILWX010000237.1:0-3686 GCA_044369655.1 Pirellulales bacterium | reverse complement strand
CGCCAGTCAGGCCGCCGGTGGTACCACCGGTCGTGCCACCGGTCGTGCCACCTCCGGTCGTGCCGCCCGCACCGCCGCCGATGTTGAAGGCGTACTGATTGCTCTCGTAGCCCAGCTGGTACCGCTCCGCGAATTGCAGGAACCGGGGTCCCATGCCGAAGCGCACGGTCGAGCCACTGCCCCGCTTGCCGAGTTCGCGACGAATGATCGCCGCGACGCCGGCGCTCTGGATCTCGGTGCTGTTCTGCTGCGTGAGCTTCTGGGCGATCATGTGGTCGGGCGGCGGGCTGACCGCGGTGATCGTGGTGGTCACGAGCGCCTGGTTGACGTTGCCGACGCCGCCGCCGCCGCCGGTTCCGGTGCCGCCGCCAGCCGTGGCGTCCTGGGTGAACTCCTGCGTCGGCGACGAGGCCGCGAATTCGCTATTCGTCTGGAAGCTCTGCGACTGGCCGATGTTGAAGTAGCTGATATTCACGCCGTTGTTGTCGTAAATCCAGCCGCCCTCGTAGCGGTTGCCCCAGCTCATCCGAGTCCGCATCCAGCTGGTGTTGAGGTCGAGTTGGAGCGGATCACTCCCGAACGTGTAGAGGCCACCGATGATGCTCGAGCCTGCACCTGCCGCGGTGCCCGAGGCGATGAGATTGGCGTTGTTGAGCTGCACGATCGTCTGCGGTGAGATCGGATTCGTGGGGATGATGTAGTTGCCCGTGTTGGTCGTGCCGACCCCGGCCACCCGCGGCGGCGTGATGCCCCAGTAGAGCCGGTCGTAGTTGAAAAAGATCCCCTCGCTCGGCTCCGGATAGATTTCATAGTCCTGCAGGTCCGGCGGCGCGAAGAGCTGAAAGTCGTAGAAGTCCTGGCTGGGCAGCATGGGCATCCAGTCGCCGGCCTGGGCGGCGGAGCCGACCGCAAAACAGTGCGCCAGCACGAGGATCATGGCCGTCAGACGCTTGAACCGCTCGTTCGTGACCATCGCTTGTGTGTCCTGGGGAGCAGGAGCCGGTTTTCCGCAGATGCGGATTGCTCCTTCGGTATCGGTCGCGCCGGTGAGCAGAGTTGACGAAAGTTGGCAGACTCTGCCGGATGAGCGGAATTTCCGTCGTGGTGGGGAAAAGAGTGGCAGGCGGGGCAGACTCGGGTATGTTGCAGGAACCCCCCGGTGCCTGCCCTGCTGTCCGGGATTCCCTCGCTGGAGACCAGCCGATGCCGAGCACTCCGAGTCGAAGCGCGGTCAGGCGTTTTTTTGCCGGGTCGCTCCACCTCCCCGCCGTAGTGCTTGCCGCCGCCCCGCTCCTTGCCTGGACTGCCTGGGCGTCGCCCGCTCGGGCGGCGGAGCCTCGGGGCGGTCGGGCCGCCGCTCCGGCGGCCGCCCGACAGCCGGAGCAGGAACATGGCTTTCTCCGGGTCACCCGCGACGCCGCCCGGAGGCCGCTCGCGCTCGAAACCTCGATCGTGACCTACTCAGCCGTCCCCCCGGCAGACGCGGCCGCCGGCGGGCAGGACCAGCTTGAAGTCGATCTGGTCGGGGCGGTCCACCTGGGAAGCAGACAGTATTACGACACGCTCGACCGACTCTTCACCGCGTACGACGTCGTGCTCTACGAGCTGGTGGCGCCCGACAACGCCCGCGTTCCCAAGCCGGGCCGCAAGCCTTCGGGAGCCATCGGCTCGGCGCAACATGGGCTCACGAAGATGCTCGGCCTGGAATTCCAGCTCGACCAGATCGACTACGCGGCGAAGAACTTCGTGCACGCCGACCTGTCGCCACAGGAGTTCGATGCCGCGATGGCCAAACGGGGAGAATCGTGGTGGACGATGTTTTCGCGGGTGATGCGGGAAAGCATGGCCCGCGCCGATCGCACGGGCAAGCAGCCGGCGGCGGAGGTGGGTCTCGGCGACATCTTCGGCATTCTCTTCGGCAACGACCGCGAGCTCAGGCTGCGCCGGCTGATGGCGGAACAGTTCACCGACATGGAGGTGCTCACGGCGGCTTTCGGCGGCGAGAAGGGTTCGTCGCTGATCACCGATCGCAATGCGGCCGCGCTCGACGTGCTCAAGGAGCAGATCGCCAAAGGGCGCAGGAAGATCGCCATCTTCTATGGCGCCGCCCACATGGATGACTTCGATCAGAAGCTCAGGCGGGACTTTCAGCTTCAGCCGCGAGAGACGGTCTGGCTCGAGGCTTGGGACCTGCGCGATCCCGCCGAACGCAACTGAACGCCACCCCGAACGGGCGTCCAAACGGGCTGGTCGGGGCCGCTGCTCGCCGCCGACCGAAAACCGGCTGTCTGCCAGACGGCCGCCACCGCGCGGTTCCAGAGGAGCCGCTCTTCAGCGGCGATCGCCCATGCATCCGTTACGCGGCGGGTTTCTGCCAGCACCCGGTCATACCCGAGCGTGGCGACGGCGTCGCCGACAGGATCACACTCGAAGTCTCCCGCGTAGCCATGATCGATGAGAGACAGAACCAGCGATTCCAGCGGCAACTCGCCATGGCCCACCGGCAGCCGTTCCAGTTCCACCGTCGGCGGGCCGACCCGATCGGCCACCTGCACGACCGCCGTGGACACCGCCAGTTGTGGCAGCAGCCGTGTCAGTTCAGCATCGTCGCCGAATTGCCAGAGGTCCAAGGCCACGCGGATGGCCGGGTTGGCGAGATCTTCGACGATTTCCAGCGCTTCGCCGACCCGCGTCAGAAAGCTGCAGCCCGGGGCGGCCTCGGCGCGAATCGGCTTGACGGCCAGCGTCACGCCAGCCGAGGCAGCCCGCGGAGCGAGCCGTTCCAGGGCCTGCACGAGCAGCCGGCGGGCGTGCGCCCGGGTATGGCCGCCGCGGCAGCCGCTGTGAATCGCCAGCACCGGTGCCCCCAGCATGGCTGCGGCGTCGATCGCCTCCGCCGCGTCGTCGATGCTCTCCGCGAAGGTCCGGCCATCGCCACCGGTGAAGCCGCCCGCCCACTGGAGGCTCGACACCCTCATGCCAGCCTCGGTCAACAGCGACGCGGCGGCGGCAGGGCCGATGTCCGACAGCTTGGGCCGCCACAGCGACAGGCGATCGAAGCCATGGTCGGCAAGGCGGGTGATCTCCTCGGGAAGCTCCCAACGGGACGTCGTCAGCTGGCTGATGGCCACATGGAACATGCTCGTATCTTCTCCTGCATTCCGTCCGCCTGGACGTCGAAGGGCGAAAGTATGGAGCGGTCGTGCGCAGACTGTCCAGAGAAGATCACGGCTGCCATTTCCCGCCGCAAGAACGCGACGTCTCTCGTCGCCGGGCCGGTGCTGGCAGGCGTCGCGTTTCAGTCTTGACAACTTCGCCAACCGGCTGTGCGGCCGGTGGTGAACAGTGATCAGTTGGACTGCAGTCACTTGGCCCGCGCCGGGAGCAGGTCGAGGCAGACGAGCCGGCCCTGCCCCCGCACGTAGAGGTAGCCATGGGCGATCACCGGTGCCGCCCAGCACGGGGCCACGAGCAGCTCCGCTCCCCTGCCCTCCCCTGTGGCAGGCCCTTGCGCCACGGGCGCGACCAGCCGGACCCGCGACACTTCGTCGTAGCGTTCCGGTGTGGCCTTCACGAGCACGAGATCGCCAAACTCGCCGAGCACGATCAGATGGCCGTCGGCCCACGCCATGCTCGATCTACCGAGCCCTCCCTCGCTCCAGCGGATGGCGCCCGAACGCCAGTCG
>JBILWX010000134.1:0-8620 GCA_044369655.1 Pirellulales bacterium | reverse complement strand
AGGTGAAGAAGCTGGCCGGCCTGGCGGCCGCCGATTTCTGCGTCGTCGGCGCCGACGGACCGGCCGCCACGATCGAGGCCGTGGCCGTCACGGCCGAGCCGCTGGGCGACACGCGGATCGGGCTGACCTTCGCCGAGCCGGTGAAACTGCCGGCCGCGCTGGTCTACGGAGCGGGCGACGCGCCACCGGCTGCCCTGACCGATGAGGCCGGCAACCGGGCGCCGGCGGTGCAGATGCAAATCACGTCGGGGCGGATGCCGGACGACGACGTGACTACCGCGCCGAACGGCGCCGGGAGCAGTCTGACCCCACGGCGCTGAACTGCCGTGAACAATGCGTGTTGGCGAGGCCGCAAACAGACCTTCCCCCCTGGAACGGCACCGCTTGCAGAGAGAGAATCTGGGGGTGTGACGCCGTCCATGGCACGGGGGCGGCCGTGTCGCCAACCGCAAATAGCCACATCACGGTCGCCGCTACAACGACTAGCGGCATCGTGCGAAGCACAGGCACTAACGGCGGTGAGGTGAGAGTCATATCAGCCTGAAAAACGCCGGCACGGCAACCCAGTCACCGGTATTCCGCCCGGCCCCAGGTGGCGGCGCGTTCCCAGACGAAGATCCGCCATGGTTCCGCGGGATTGCGGCCGTCGTAGAGCCGATACCGCTCGAGCCGCCCCTCGGCGTCGCCCCACATCGTCTGCCAGGTGACGGCCAGCACGTCGCCCGACTGCGGCGGATCGTCGGCGCAGTTGAGGAGCTTCCAGGGGATCGCATATTCGGCGACATACCCGCGGCCGTCGTCATCCATCCGATAGGCGGCGCGGAAGCCCTCGGGATTGACCGCGGCCGCGTCGAGGTCCATGCCGTGGCTGATCGCTAGGCAGGGGGTGCCGCTCGCGGCGTGGTACCACATCGTCAGGTGGTTGAGCCGCGGGTTTGCCGCCGCCTCGATTTCGGCCGCAGTCGGGGCCGTCTTGCGATGCTCGTAGTAGAACGGCGAGTTGCCCGCCGCCGGCCAGCCGAGGGCCCGGTCGGTTGACAGCCGCACCTGGAGGCCGCCGCCCCGCCAGCCGAAGAAGGGATCGATTTGCGGATCGCACGCATTTCGCATCGGCATCGGATCGCCCACGTGGGCGGCGATATAGAGATGGCTCTCGTCAAACATCATCCGGCCGTCCACCCATTCCGCGACTGTTGGTGAATCGTCGCGGGCGGTGATGAAGCCCGCGGCCGCCCGCCAGTCGTCGAGTTGGCCGTCGATCTTCACCGCCCCGGTCGCGCGGACGACAGACAGCGATTCCCGCTGACCCGGCCGGCCGAAAGCCTGGTAGGCGCTCTCGAGCCACCGGGCATCGGGCGAGGCGGCTGCACCGCGGATAGGTATCCCCGCCTCCACCGGCAGCCTGCGGACGAACCGGTCCGGCTTCCATTCAATTACAACGGCGTCGCCGTCCGACTCGGGCGAAAACCGTATTGCATCCCCCGCCACGAGCCGCTTGGGGAAGAGTGTGGCTCCAGCCGCTGACTTGCCCGTGGCGATCACTTCGCCGTCGTAGACCTGCACGTCCGTCACGCGGCCACCGCCCGCCATCACCGCGAATTCGGTACCGAGATCGAGTACGTCGGTGGACGGCGTGGACATTCGGAAGCCGTGCATGCCCTTGGGCATCCGCACGGTGGCGTTGCCACTGTGCAGAAAGGCCTGCAGCTCGCCCTGCAGGTCGATGTCGCCCGGGCCCTCGAGCGTGATCACCACGCCGTTCGTGAGCGTCAGTTCGATGGCGCCGCCGAGGAACGCCACTCGGCCGGCTGCGAGCGACTGCCCGACCGCCAGCGACCGCTTCGGATCGCTCGGCAGCAGAAACCGAGCCTGCGTCACGGTGGCAAGGCCCCGATCAGCCGGCGGACGAGCTGGCGGCATCAGGAAGAGCCACACCGACACCGCCGATGCGACGGCCATCGCGGTGGCCACGAGCATCGCTGCCGTGCGACGCAGCGCGTGTCCATGCCCCGCGGCTTCCGGCCTGGTCTCGTCCGGCCAGGTCTCACTCAGAGGTGGCAAGCCCGGCGTGAGCAGCGTCGCATAATCCCAGTAGAGCCGGGCATGCAACGTGGCGAACTCACGAAATGCCTGCCGCGCGGCCGGGCTCCCTTCGAGAATCTCGCGCAGCCGCAGTTCCTCGGCATCGCTCAGGGTGCCGTCCGCGAGTGTGTTGAGCAGCGCCGCGAGGTCGGTGGGCGGATCGGCCGCAGGGGCTGGTCCTGCCGGATGCCGTGCGTTCATGGAAAGGCCTCCTCGGCGAGCGTCTTGGTGATGCAGTCGAGCAGCACCTGCCGGATCCGGCGCAGGCGGTCGGAGAGCGCCTTGGGCGTGAGCCGGATCGCCGCGGCCATGTCGGCCACCGACGCCTTCGGCTCGTAGCGTTTCACGAGCATTTCGCGGTGGGGGCGGGGCAGTTTTGCGAGACAGGTGGCCAGGGCCATCCGCCGGGCATCGAGCACGGGCTGGGTGCCGGTGGCTTCGTCGGCCAGCGTGCGGGCGAGCACGTCGTCGAACACGAGCCGCAGCCGCTGCCGCCGTTTCAAGGCCGCGAGCGACTGAAACCGGGCGAACCCCAACGCCCACGGCAGAAAATCCCGGCTCACGTCGAACTCACCGGCTTTCTGCAAGAGCACGAGATTCGTCTCCTGGAGGATGTCGTCGGCGTCAGACGGGTTCCAGACGAGCGAAAAAATGTAGGCGTGCAGCTGCCGCTGCGATTTGGTGAGGTGGGCGACGAAGTCGTCGGAAGCGGGCATGAGAGGGCGGCGGGCAGACCGGGCGGCGGGGAACCCGTCAAGTATTAGCGCGGCCGGGGACGATCCCGCAAACGCCAGAAAAACAAGGGCTTTTCTCCGGTTTTGCGGGAATGGACGGCGACCGGCTAATTCGACATGCCCATCGAGTGTTCCCACTTCATTTATTCGGCTACGGGGGGGTAGTGGTCATGGACAAGCCCGTATTCTTCGAACCCGTATTCATTGGCTCGCTCTTGCGACGGCGGCAGGCCGATCGCAGGTCGCCCGTGGAATTGAGCTACGCAGGGGTTTGTCAAGCCGGGTTGTTTGACTCGATCATGGCATACCTCTTCGGGAGCCGGTGGGCCGGTGGAGCGCAGGCCCTTTCACAGCCGGAGCGGAACGAGTCCACCGGCGGGCCATTGCTGGAGGGGTATGCAAAAGCATGCCCGCGCCCCCTCCATGGTTTTACGCTTGTCGAACTGTTGGTCGTGGTCGCCATTGACCTGCCCCCCTTAAACAGCACCGCTTCCAGAGAGAGAATCAGCGTGGTGGTCATGGGGAAGGGAGCTCAATAGGGGAAGGGGGAATGGGACGCCGGCACCAGAAAGGGGCGGCCGAGAGCGGGAGCGCGGCGGCCTCCTGGCGATTTTTGCGCTCAATCAATATGCCGGTGTTTGCGGCTTTTTTTAGGTGTCAGTGGGATCTTGGCTGCCGTATGACGGTGACGGTTCCCGAGTCGGCTATCGAACCGCTGAACAGCGCCTCTCCTTCCCAAGCTGAATGTCGCGATGCGGACCTATTCGCCGACGAGGGCCAAAGCACGGTCGAGCAGCGACCGCGACAGGAACATGCCGCCGCGGAGGAGATCCTCCACAACCGGCCGCGCCGCAGGAATGATCCCCTGCCTTCGAGCACGAAGCACGATACCCAGCGTGCCGATGACCGGGATGCCGAGTGACGCCGCGCATTTGCGCGCTGCGAGATCGTCGATCACCGCGCGACAGCCCGGCAGCCCCAAGGCCACGGCGGGCTGCGGGCAAAGACTCGCCATCCGGGCGAGCAGTGCCGGAATCACCTGTGAATCACGGGAGATCTTGGCCTTCTTCGCGCGGGCGGATTTTTTGCCCGATGGACTGCGGTGCCCTGCAGAGCTCTCCAAAGCCCCCCTCTTCCCTGAGGTTGGTCCAACACATAGGTCCAACGGGGCCAGCGACCTCCGTCAAACCCATGGACGCCAGCTCACAGCCTTGTAGCTCCAGATGCTCCGCAATCTCCGGTTGAACCGCAGACCGTCCCCGTACCACCGCCGCGGTGATCGTGTCGGCGGTCAGCAGGGATTTCTGGTGGTCGCCTCGTCCGGCTGACGGAGACTATCACTTCCACTATCCTGAACTTTTGGGGGGGTTGCGAACAGCGGCGGGTGCGGATAAAATTTTGATGCGGGGTGTCTCGAACGGATACACTTCCGCGATTCGAGTTGTGGGACCGCGGGGACGACGAATTTTCAATGATCCTCGCTCTTTCCTGGTTTCTCCAGAGGTGTGGCATGAATCCAACGCAGATGGGCTCCGGGTACGGAGTGCGGAACATTCGTCACGGTTTTACGCTTGTCGAACTGCTGGTCGTGATAGCCATCATCGGCATGCTCGTCGGGCTCCTGTTGCCGGCCGTGCAGGCAGCTCGTGAGGCGTCGCGCCGCTCGACGTGCGGCAACAATCTCAAGCAGATCGGGCTGGCACTCCATAACTTCGAAACTCGCAACAGAAACTTTCCACCGGGCGGCTACATGGGCGGAACCGCCTTCCTTTACAATTGGATCGCCGGAATTCTGCCTGACCTCGAGGCGTCGGACACGTACGTCAAACTCGACTGGAGTGCGATTTGGACGACGACCACGCACCTCGGGACGGACAACGGCGGCAGCACCGCTAACCAAAACGCCATCCGCAACTTCCGGGCCGCGACGCTCAACTGCCCCTCAAACCCCATGCCCTTCCCGACGATAGGCGGGAGCCAACACCCTCACATGACACCCAGCTACGCGGGGGTGGCGGGGGCGAGCGACTTCGGTTTCGACCCCCGGGTCACCTCTGAGACGCACTCGAGCAACCGCTGCCCGGACCGCTCCTATGCCAACGCGAATACCGATGCGGTCGCCTGCCTGAATGGCGGCCTGTCGTGGAACTACAACGCCCGATCCGGTCAGGTTCATAACCAAGGCTGGCAGATCAAGACTTTCACCGACGGTCTCTCGAAGGTGTTGATGGTGGGAGAGCAGTCGAGTTGGGGAATCGACGCGAGCGGCAATCGGAATGAATGCCGCGCGGGAGGCACGTTCGGCTGGGCGGCGGGCGGATACGGCGGCCCGGGTGATGGGCGGGTCTGCAACATCGCGAAAATCACCCAGTCGCGACACATCGGCACCTTGGAATGCGAGAAGACGAACGCTAAGGGACACTCCAACCAGGACAGTCGCACCGCATTTCGATCGTCGCATGGAATGGGCGCCCAGTTTGTGTTCGCGGATGGCGCCGTAAAGTGGCTGGATCAATCGATCGACAATGCGATGTACCGGCTTCTGGCGATCCGCGACTCGAGCAGGAGCACCACGCTGAAAGTGACGCCGTGACGACCGCGAACGAACGATCGAGCCGCCGAAGCCGCCCGTCGGGCGCGAGCCGTGCGGCCTGCTCCAGCGCCTGGACGTTCGCGCTGTCGAGCGTGGTCGTCGCGTCGGCGATCGGCTGTGGCAACCGCGAGATGGGCCGCGTCTCCGGCATCCTCACCTACGAGGGAAAGCCGGTTCCCGATGCCGTGGTGAAGTTCACGGCCCGGAGTCGCCCGACAGCCGTGGGGCGGACCGATGCCGCGGGCCGGTATACCTTGACAACCTTCCGCAAGGGAGACGGCGCGTACGGCGGGTCGCACCGAATCGTGGTGATCCCTTGGATGGAAGCGTGGATTGAACTGGCCGATGACGCGCAAACTGGGCGAAAGCCCCCGCCAGTGCTGCCGCGGCCGGACATTCCCGAGAAATACCGGGGTCTCGAAACCACGCCGCTGAAAGCCGAGGTCGTCGCGGGTAGGGAAAATGCGTTCCCGCTCGAAATGGAAGAGTGAGTCGGCCTACGACGCGGCCCTGACGCGGTTCTTCAAGGTGCCCCGCTCGACGGCCCAGGGGTGGCTCGACTGGTTCCAGAGCCTGCTGGCTCGACGCGTGTGAACGCCGGTCGAAACTGGCGCGTTCGTGGAGTGTGGTGAGCAACGCAGTTTTGACGCCGGCGCCCAAATCCCTGTTGGGAGGAGTCTGCCGAACATGTCGGAGGCGGGGCCACACGCAAGGTGACTGCCAACCGCCTACTCATGTACGCCTTCGACGTGAGCCTCGCCGTCGGGATCGATATCCACATGCAGCGTCATGGGATGGCAGCAGACAGGGCAGTCCTCGACATAATCCTGATGCGACCCTGCCGAAAGATCGACGGGGACGACGATCTCCTCGCCGCACGAATCACAGATGTATGTCGCCTCGGGATCGGCGACCGGTCTTTTGCGGCGACGCTTTGGGCGTTTCTTGGACATGGCTTCGGGAAGTGTAGCACCATGGCCCAAGGCCGCTGATGGCCGACACGCGCAACAAAAAAGCTGCCGCCCCCGAAGGGGCGGCAGCCGTAGGAACCTTTGGTGGGCTGCATCAACGGCGAGCCCGTCGACTGGCCGTTATCGGCGCAGCCCCCATGTACAGTCAGCTTGCGTCACTAGACCACCTCCCTTCGCGAGAAGAACCCCAGCCGCCACAGCCACTGCGAGGCCGCCGCCGGGACATTTTCTCCCCGGCCGTCGCCGGAGAACGTAACCAGATTTTAGCTAATCGCCCCGGCCCGGCGAGTCTTGGGTTTTGTCGGTTTTTCCGCGGGCATAATGGCCCACTTTCCCTGTGTCTCGGCGGTTGTCATTCAGCCTCGACGGGCCGCCCACGCTTCCTCGATGGCATCGCAGCCGCGGTCGAGCCCTTCGGCATCCGCCAGCCGGGCGGCCAGAGAGCGGCAACGGTCGGCCACGGCGAAGTCGACGTGCCGCACGTCGGCGGGCAGGTTGGCCGGCACCTGTTCGGGGAACCGCGTCAACAGCAGGCCACGCTGACCGAGCCGGCCGCACGCATCGGCGGCGGCAGCGAAAAAGTCGTGACCAAACAGGTAGGCCGAGCCGGGCGTGAATACGAGGGGCGGCTGGCCCGCGTCGATGAACCGGACCACTTCTGGAGAAGGCTCGACCACGCCCTCCTCACTGTAGAGCGGAAATCCTATCAGCCGGGTCTGGGGGGGCCAGTCCGGCTGCCGCGGCGCAAACCACTCCGGAAACATGGCAATCAATCGAAGCGGCGAATGCATCCACTCACGAAACACATGGCGGACCGGCGGCAGCCCGAAGCGACCGCGAAACTCGTTGAGCCACGGGCAGATCGCCCGGTCTGAGACGTTGTCGACGAGCCACCACTGGAGTCGCCGCAGCCAGGCCGGTCCCCGGTGGACCCGCAGAACCGGCAGCGGTGGTCCCTCGAAATCGCTGCGAAAGAGCATCGGTGCGAGGTGGATGCTCACCAGCGGGATGCCCTGCGCTTCCTGGGCGACCCTCGCCCCGAAGGCCAGGCTCGACCCGCAGACGAGCGTATGCCCCGGCGTCTGATGGTCGATGATGCTGCGATACACCGGTTCGAGCAGGGGCCGGACGGCCAGGTCGATGATCGTCCTCGTGCCACGCAGCGGATGCCAGATTCGCGGATCGCGGATCATCTCCCGAAAGGCGATCGCCGGCAGCGGATCGACGAACTCGAGGCCCGCCTGTTCGACGAGATTGCGAAAGTATCCGGCGGTGACGACGGTCACCCGATAGCCCCGCAGCCGCAGGGCCCTGCCCAGGCCGACGAAGGGATGAACGTCTCCCGAACTGCCAATCGCGCAGAGGATGATGTGGTTGAGACCATCACGCTTCGCCGTCTGCGTGTCGCCATCCTGCATATCGAGTCGTCCCTTCGATCCCTCACCGCCGGCGAAAGCCGCAGGCGGCCGCCGCAGTCGATTCGCCCGATGCGGAGGATACAGCCTGAAGAGGCCGCCCGTGTCTCGAAACCACCGCATCCGAAAGGTTGCTGCGACGATCCCCCTAGCCGACTACTTCTGGCCGCTCTTGCGATAGTCCCAGGGAGCGACCGGGGAGGGCTGGGCCCTCAGCCCGAGCCGCTGCGACTGGGCCTGCGACTGAAGCGCCGCCAGCGACGTGTCACGTGAGTAGTCTACGTAGTGCCAGGCATTGCCGGTGGCGACCATCTGCCGGTTGACGTCGACGCCGTTCGACGAGAGGTGGCCGATCCAACGGCCGTAGCGGTCTTTGCCATCTTCCGTCACCTCGACGGTCTTGCCGAACACCATCTCCGCGAGTGCCTCTCGGGACACCTTCCCGTAGTCCTGGCCGATCTCCGGCGCGTCGATCTCTGCAAGCCTGACCTTCTGCTGCTGGTTCGAATCGTCGAGACAGGTCACCGTGTCTCCATCGTGCACGCCCACCACACGCCAGAGATACGGACCGGCAGAGCGGTTGGCCGGCGGCTGCAGGGGCGATACGCTCACCGGCTGTACCGGCGTGGAAGACGACGAAATCGGCGAAGTAAAAGATGATGCCGGCGGCGTGGCTGCGGCCGACTGCTGCGTGGCGGCGGCGAAGGATAGGTCGGCCAATGGCACTTCGGCAAGCGTCGGCCGAGCGGGGCGGATCATGAGGAGCAACCGTCGGAGCTGATCGGACTGGATGCGACCCGATCGTGGAGGTGCCGAAGAGCTTCC
>JBILWX010000068.1:0-19222 GCA_044369655.1 Pirellulales bacterium | reverse complement strand
GGTTTTGGCGGACGGGTGCGAGGGAGTGAGGGCGGATCGCCGGGATCTGATCGCGATGTTACTTGACTACGACACCCTGATGATCGATGTCCAGTCGGACGATGCCGAGGACACGGAGTGGTTGGCGGAGTTTCTCTGTCCTTTCTTCTCGAGACGCGATGCTGCCGCTGGCCAGGCAGCCGCGTGCCGGGTGCGGGTGATGGGCGATCCGCCCGTTTTTCACGGCTGGAAACAGCGACTCCGATCCGCGGCGACCTGCCCCAGCCGGGCGTTTCTGCTCGACACGGGCCCGGTGGAGCTGGCGACCTTCTCCGAGGGCGACGCCCTCGTCGCTCATGACGACTTTTTCGACGTGTTCTTCCGGTGGTCGCCGGGCCCGGGGCCTCGAGCCGTGGACATCATCGACGACTATCGCGGAGACGCGGCAACTGGTTCGCGGCCGCGGCAGGCCCGTATGCCGCTGATGCGGGCCGTTCGGGAATGGGCCATGCATCACAGCCTCCGCCGCGGCCGGATCTTCCTGCATGCGGCCGCGGTCGCCCGGAGCGGCAGGGCCGTGCTCTTCGCGGGTCCGAAGAAGGCCGGAAAGACCAGCCTCCTGATCGCCGCCCTCGGAGCTCATGCGGACACAGGCTGCCTGGCACACGATCGCGTAATGGTCGTCGGGGATGGCTCCGACCTTACAGTCCGTGGGATGCCGAGCATCGTCTCGGTGCGGCCGGGAAGTCTCGAGTATCTTCCCGGCGTCGAACCACGGCTGCTGGCCTCGGCGTGCGGTCACACGTCCCGCTCGCTCGACACGACGACCCCCGTCACGTTCGCGGATGGTCGCTACGCACTCAGTCCTCCCCAGTTTTGTCACGTCGTTGACGCGCGACCCGTCGCGGAAGCCGGCCTCGCAGCCATCGTGTTTCCCCGCGTCCGTTCCGAAGAAGCCACACTCGCGGTTCGACCGCTGTCTACGCAGGAGGCGGCGGAGCGTCTCACCGAGGTGGTGTTCGGGATCGCCGCGGCTGGAGGACCGTCGGCGATGTTCGACGTCGCCGAACCCAATCCCTACCCCGATCTCGAGTCACTGCTGGCGAACGCGGTCCGACTGGCGAATGACGTTCCCTGCCTCGAGGTGGGGCTCGGGAGGTCGGCGTACCGGCCGGACGTCGTCGGTGGACTGCTCGAGCGGCTGTTCAGCGACCGCACGCGGCCAGGCGAACACGAGCCGGAAGAAACCGGTCGAGCGTGCTCGCGCGAGTGATGCCACTGCTCCTGTCGATGCTGCGTTGGTCCGGGTGGTTTCCGATCCACCACTTTCGAATCATGCACGGCCTCCCATCAGCAGAACGATCTTTCCGGTCGACTCGCCCCGGCTGGCCCGATCGAGGCCCTCGTGGAGCCGTTCCGCAGGAAGAAACTCGCAGCCCAAACGATCATGCCGTGCGAGCAACTGCGGCCCCCAACCGATCGCCTGCCGGAGCGCGTCGTGGGGAGCCCCGCGCATCCAGACGGCCGTCAGTGCGTTGCGCGCGAGCCTGTCGACCCTGATCGCGCTTTCGCCCGGGTACTTCGCGACACATACAACTCTTGCCGCGCGAGCCGCCAGGGCGAAAACCGTTTCCCAGCCATTGCCCTGACCGACGAAGCTCGAGCAGTCGATGATGGCCTGATGGCGTGCTTGGTGCTCGGCCATCGCGAGGGAATCCTTGGCATCCACCGTAGCCAGGCTGAGGCCCCGCGCCACTGCGAGCCGATGCGGGATCGATTCGAACATCACCGGTTCATAGCCGTGGTCGAGCAGCCAGCAGCCCACCAGGATCCCGATCGGCCCCGCGCCGATCACCGCGATGCTGCCGGTCACCGGTCCGCCGGCTTCGAGCAGCCGACCGGCCTCGACGGCAACGGAGGCGGGCTCGAGCAGCACGCCTATCGCATGGAGGTCCGCAGGCACCACCGCCAACTGGTCGGAAGGAAGGCTGAGCCAGCTTCGCAGGCCGCCCATCGGCCCATAGCCCAGGACGGTCACCGACCGGCAGTGATTGGTGAAACCTGTCCCACAGGCCGCGCAGACGCCGCAGCCGATGAACGGCGATCCGGTGACCCACTGTCCCGGATCGACCGCGGCATCTGCCCCGACTCGCTCGACGACGCCGAACCACTCATGACCAAAACACTGTCCGTCCTCGACGCCCTCTGCGATGTGCAGCAGGTCGGAGCCGCAGATGCCGACCCGAAGGACGCGGATGATGGCATGGCCCGGCTCCGGCACCGGCGGGCCATCGATTTCGAATGGGCTGTAGGCGCCCGCACGCCATGTCCAGGCCCGGTCGGTCATCCTGCCTCCTCAGCGGCGGCCGCCGCGAAGACGGCTACCGCTGAAGCCGCGTCCTCGGCGGCCACACTCCGGATGCGGGGCGGGGGATAGCAGTCCAGCTGATCGAGGAGCCCCAGGAAGCGGGGACCGATGCCGGGAAACCCCTCGACGATCACCATCGGCTTCCGCATCTTGACGGCGATGCAGAGCTCGGAAAGCGTTCCCACGTTGCCGCCGAGTGCGAGAACGACCGATGCGCGGCGGACGAGCGCGACCTGCCGCTCGATCAAGCCGCCAAAACCGAACAGCATCTCGTCGCAGTTGTTCACCGGTGATCCTCCGGCGATATGATCATCGAGGTCGCTGCCGGGGCTGAAGCCGACGACGTGGCCGCCACGCGAACGAAACCCGGCCGCCAGGGCGTCCGGATAGCCGCCGCACGCTCCCGTGAGCACGACCATCTGGTCGGGCGGAAGCATGGCACCGAGGCGGCGGGCCATGTCGATCACGCTTGCGTCTGGCGCCGGCCTGGACGTGCCCAGAACGCCGAGTTGGATGGAATCGGTCATGACAAGGTTCCTTCTCTGCGCCGGGGCGGGGCACCGCCTTGAATCGCCTCGTATGCGATGCCGCACCAAAACATCGCGTTTGTCATCAGGCGGTATCCCGCATCCGCCATGGATACCCGGCCCATGAGTGCATCTCCGACGGGGGTGAAAAAATGACGGCCGAACGACCGTCGTGCGTGATTCCAAATGCCCTCCGCGCGACGTACCCGTTGGGCGCGGCCACGCCCGTGGAGGAACTTTTGCAAGGCCAGCCCCGCGATGGTGCTGCGATTGCGGTGCTGCACGCGCAACGCGTCGCAGTAGGACAGCCGAACGCCGGCGTCGCGCAGGCGGCTGGCGAGTTCCTGCCCCTCACCGGCGAACATGAGGCTCTCGTCGAAAGGAAAGGTCCGGGCCGTGCTCGTCTTCATGACCAGATTCCTGGCATCGACAATCCGCACCGTGTTGGAAACTCGGTCGTAATACGTTGCGAAGCCCTGCTCGTAGTTTCGCGCCTCGAGCCGCGCGAGCAGCATGTTGGCATTGCTACAGAGGTAGGGCACACCCTGGACGACGTCGTCGGCGGAGGTCCTGCAAATCGCCTCCAATCGAAGCAGGTAACTTTCCTCGACGACGACGTCGTCATCGAGGAAAGCGATCCACGGCGTCGTGACGGCCGTGATGGCTGCGTTTCGCACCGCCGTGGCGTGGCCGGCTGCGGCAGCGACGATCGAGACGGCTCCGCCGGCATCACTCCAGCGTGCGGCCGGGGACGCCGCGGGATCGGCGTTCCTGGCGACGCCGACGACGAGCGGGGGCGGGGGCGAATAGCGGCCGTAGGCCGCGGCACTCCGCAGGCTGTCGATGAGGGGCGTGAGCGAATCCCCACCCCTTCCTGCCGGGACGACGATCGTCACGAGACTCGAAAGATGACTGGGTAAGGAAATCATCGGTCACGCTCGCTTTTCGGCGATGGACATCGACTCGACTTTCGGGAGCGATGCGGCCAGGCCGATCATCCGCAGCAACCGCCTGCGGAAACGCACCGCGAAAAAACGGCGGCACAACCAGGGCACCGACGCATCCCTCCAGAACATGTTGACCGATATGGCAACCCCTCGGTACCGCACTCCATGCCACCATCCCGCCGGCAGATACAGCATCTCGCCGGGCTCGAGCACATGACGGTATGGCGTGAGGCGAGCGTAGCGTGGGAAGCGATCGACGTCCGGCGACGAGACGTCGATCGGGCTCCAGTTGAGAATCGCATCCGGATGCTCGGGCCACGGAACGTAGAGATCCCGCTGGTCCGAAGGTGGAAAGACCAGCCACTCCTTCGATCCGAATACTTGCGAAAAAAGATTGTGCTCGGGGTCGAGGTGCAGCGGCGAGACCATGTCCTTCGGCCCGATCCAGAGGAGTGGCCCGCGCACAAGGCGACGCTTCAGGAACGGCGGCGCGGACAGGGGGATGCACCCTTCGAGAGGCACGAAGTCTTCGGCAAGCCGGGGGGCTCGCTTCAGTAGGTTCGAAAGCAGCACGTACACTCGCGGGCCGTCCTCGTCGACCAACGCTTCGACGAACTGTTTGAAACTTCCGTGCACGCGTCTGCGGCCCTCGAATGCCGCCCGCCTGGACACTGCCGGAAGCCGCGGTTCGGCGACGTAATCCACTTCGAGGTCGCTGCAGCGGTCGACGAGGTAGTCCGGAGTCCAACGCTGCAGGGCCGGCCAGCGGTCGATCATTCCGCGAATGACGACGGGCTTACGGCGGCCGGCCAGCAGCTGTCGTACGGCCGACAGTGAACCGCATTCGCAGATCTCGATGGGCTCGCAGTGATCGGTCGCAGCGGCGAGAGTTGTCGCGATGGCATCCATGGCAGTGGACTGACAAATTGTGCTCAAGCGAGTTCTGCTCAAGCGAGCGAGACGAGGGGCAGATCTCGATAGTAGTTCCGCATATGCTCCCGAGCAACGATCTATCACGAAAGCCACGGACAACGGGCGAGGTGTCTCGCGTGCTCCACCAGATCGATTGCCTTATCCCGGCTTGCGGGGCGGCGCGTACCCCCTCAAGAGCGGGTGGCTGGCCGCCGTGCGGAACGGCAGGGAGACCACCCACCATGCGGCATAGCGGAAGGGCGAAACCGACATCCTTCTCGCGGCCCAGAGCTTCGCCCTGCCGTTCCCGCCGCGGGATGCGAGCAAATCCAGCGACTCCTCGAACGACGGCAGCGGGCCGAGGGCCGCCACGAGGGCGGGAAATTCCGACTCTGCCGCAAGCGTCGCGAGAAAAACGCCGAGCACTCCCCGACAAGCACCCTCGCAGCCCTCCGCCCCGCGACGGTCGAAGAAGCCTCGCCACTCAATGCGGGGAAGCTGCCTCAGCATCGCGAACAGGTCGACGAAAGCCTGGAGCCTCAGCCTTCCTCGCTGGATGTCCGCAAACATGGAGATCAGCTCGAAAACAAGTTCGTCCTCTGGGGCGAGGATGATGGTCTCGCGGCCGCCGACGTTGAACCTGACTGCCCGTTGCATCATCAAGGATGTGTCGATTCGTATTCCCGGCGAGCGAGATAGGCACCAGTGGAGATCGACCTTGAGGTCGCACGTCTCGTAATCAAAGCCGTGGGAAAAGAGGGCGGACAGCCGTTCGCTGAAGAGGACCGAACTTGTCCTTCGAAAGCCGAGACCTTCGAGAAGCTCACCGGCCGTTTGACGGTGATGCTCGTGAACAAGGATGTCGAGATCCCAGTAGCCCCGATTGGCGGCTCCGCCGAACAGTCGCTCGCCGATCGCGGGCCCTTTGAGCATCACGACCGGTACGCCAGCGCACGCAAAGTGATCGGCGACGATGGCGAAGCCGTCCAGGCAGCGCTTGGCGATCGCTGTCTGCCTGGTCGCCGCCGCGGCGATCAGGTCCTCAATCCCAGGAGCGATGTGCCTTGGGGGCGACGACGCGATGAGATGAGCGAGAAACGGGCCCACTTTGTGCCGGTCGATGAGCATGGCGAGGACCTGACGATCGACGCCATCCGTCGCCAACGAGTCTCGGCCCTGACGAACCGCGTTCCCCAGGGTGACGCAGAGGTCACGCGGCGAGCAGCCGAGATTTGTCCACGGCTGCGACGGCCGGCGCACGTTGGTCATGGATTCGGGAGACGATGTAGGCAGCCGGAGCGTCGCCGTGGCACAATCACGAAGGACTGCAATCCGAACCATCGCCTTTCTTGTCGACGCGGGGAAATACCTCCGGCGGTTCTTGCCGAAGCAGAACAACTGTGGGTCGTTCCTCTGCAATTTTTTTGACCTATGGATTTTAGCCTGGTCGTGCCCTGTTACAACGACGCCCCCCGCCTCCCGGACGCGGTGGAATCGCTCTGCGACTGCATGGACGCGGTCGGGCTTTCCTGGGAGTTCGTTTTCGTCGAGGACCATTCCCGTGACGACACGGCGGTCGCGTTGCGGCGGTGCGTTTCCTCGCTCGAGTCGCAGGGGGTCGCGGCGACGGCCATCTTCCATGAACGCAATCATGGTCATGGGGGGGCGATCAGCAGCGGAATCCGAGCAGCCAACGGCGAGATCGTCGGGTACGTCGAGCTGGATTTGTCCCTCGCGCAAGGTCTGGCACCGCTGATCCAGCGTGTGCGTTGCGGCGAGGCGGCGTTCGCCGTCGGCAAGCGAGTATTCACCAACCCTGCCGCAACGCCGATTCGCTTCATGACCCATCAGGTCTACCGGCACTATGCCGCAGCGTGTCTTCGGCTGCCTGTGGCCGACCCGGAGTGCCGGCTCAAAGTGTTTCGCCGCTCGGAGGTCCTGCCGCTTGTCGACGCCGTAGAAGATCAACACTGTTTCTGGGACACCGAACTTCTCCATCGCGGCTGGATGGCGGGGGTGGAAATCGTCGAGGAGCCGGTGGCGTTTGCGGCCGACTGCCGCGCCAAGGGTGCCGGGGTGCTCCGAACGTGCCGTGCATATCGCCGTGCCATGAATCGCTACCGGCGCCGCGTGGCGGTAGCGGGCCGCTTCGATCGATTTCCAACCGTTCATCGTGAATGAACCAGCGCCAAGCAATCGCGCGGCTGGGCGGCATGGGCAGCCGGGAAGGGGGCTGACGACGCGTCAGTCACCTGCCAGACGCTTGAGCGAGTGCTGTTGGCCCTCCTATGCTTATCATCCGAGCCGGGCGATGAGACGACACTGGGCTACAGCTGGAACTACCACCGGCGGTGAGTCTTCGCAAGCCGGTCCGAAGCCGCCTTGGGCAATCATGCGAGAGCCAGCCGAGTCATGAAGCACGCCATTTTTCAGGCTGCCAGTCGCGCGCTTGCGGCCGTCGGGTACCGAGCGGCCCGCTACCGGAAGGTGTTTCAGGACGCTCCTTCGACGGAACTTCGGCTCTCTCTTCTGCACTCGATCGGAGCACTTCGTCTCCGCAAAACAGAGGTGGACGCCAGTTTTCGATTCCTGCAAATCGGTGCCCTCGAACTGGAAGGGCACATCGAGCCGGTCGTCGTCGCGAGGCAGTTCTCCGATTATCGCGGCATCCTCGTCGACGCGCAATCGATCGCGGTCGATCGCCTCCGTGAGAAGTACGGCAACGACGAGAAGATCGACATCGTCCACGCTGCCGTCACGGGTGACGGAAAAGACGTCGTCTTGTACAGCATCGACAATACCGATGGAAGATATCGCCGTTGGGTCGAGGGTCTGTCGTCGCTGAGCAAAGAACACATCCTTAAGTTTCGCGGCCAGCTTGCGGGCGTCGAGGACCGCATCGTGGAAACATCCGTGAAAGGCGCGACGATCGCATCAATTCTCGAGTCACGCAAAATCGAGTCGCTCGACCTGTTCATGATCGACGCGGAGGGCTACGACTACGAATTGCTCAGGCAGTTCCCGTTCGAGAAGATGCGACCACAGATCGTGTTTCTCGAGCACGCCCATCTCGGTGCCGATCGGAGGCAGGCGGCGATCGACTTCCTGATTCGTCATCGGTATCGGATCGCTATCCTTTCCGAGGACATTCTCGCGGAAAACGCTGACTGGGACGTGCCTTTGTGAGCGACGCCAAGCGTGGCGTCGCGCAGAGCGGCCTGATCGCCGCGGCAACCCGTGCACGGGTGCCCGACGTCGGCTCCGGGCAACCTGCCCGGGCGAGGATGGGAGGGGGCGATGCCGGCGAGAACGGCATCGCGTTCGGGGCGTCGTCAGGCACGAGGATTCTCTCGCAATACCTGGGTCAGGATTCGGAGAGGACGTCAGCCACCATTCAGGGGCCAGCGGGTTCTTCGGTGCACACGCCAGTTGCCGAAACCGGCTCGCGGCAGGATGCCGCGGACTAGCAAAAAAAAGCCCGCCGGGGCCATGGATGGCCCGGCGGGCGTAAAGTGGCGGGGACAGGAACCGAACAAACGCGGTTTCACTCGGGCAATCGCGGGGTCGCGTCCAGCTGCGACACAAAATGCGACGCAATTTCGCCCGATCGCATCGAGTTGCTCGCCCGCGCGGTGGTCCTCGTGGCGGGCATGGGGATTCCCGAGGCGGCGAGGGTTGTTCTCGTGGGGTGATTTGCTGTCGCCAAACAGACAACTGTGCCGAGAAGGCTTCAGGGCCTTACCCCATCGACCACGCGTCACCCGTCGAACGCGTGCGGAAGTGCCATTGGACGGGCTGTCGATCCGGTCGCGAGCGCCACAAGCACGGCAACAAAAAAGCGGTCGGCGAGACAAACTCGGCCCCTCCGTGTGAACGCCGGTTGGCTTGGGAATCAAGCCTGTGTGGGCCGTTGGCGTCAGCCGATCGAGGCACCAAGGGAACCACCGCCGACCCGAGGATAGACTCGTATGAGAGTTTACCTTCCCCCCGGAATCACCCCGTATGCCACGCTGCGTCCGCCGCCATCGAGCGATCCACCCCCAGTTGCGGCTGTCGTTCCAGCGGCTCGAGCCGCGGCTGGCACTGGCGTCGATCGACCCTATCTTCGTGCCGGTGGAAGACGCTGGGAATGCGGCCGACCCCGCCACCGGCTATGGCCGCGTGGCCGAAGCCTACCGGATCGGCAAATACGAGGTGACGATCGGCGAATACACCGCGTTCCTCAACGCTGTGGCGGCAGTCGACGAGAACGGGCTCTACAACGTCGCGATGGGGCCCAACAACGAGGCGGACACGTACGACAAGACCTCTGCCGGCATCAAACGAGAGGGGGGGGCGGGCAGTTACGTCTACAGCGTTGTTGGTCCGGACGGCGTCACACCCGCGGGAGCCGACGATCCGGCGAACCGCCCCATCACTTACGTCAACTGGTTCGATGCGGCCCGCTTCGCCAACTGGATGGCCAACGGCCAGCCTGGCGGTTCGCAGACTGCCTTGACGACCGAGAACGGCGCATACGATCTCGCGGCGGCGACCGCGGGCATGCTGCCGACGAGGAACACGGTGAACCCGAACACGGGCGCCGCGCCGACCTTCTTCCTGCCGACGGAAAACCAGTGGTACAAGGCCGCGTACTATGACCCCGGCCTGCGGCGTGGCTACGGCGGCTACTACGCCTACGCCACCCGGAGCAATGCGGCTCCCGGGAACGTGATCGGCGACGCACCGAATCAGGTCAACTACATCTTCGCGAGCGGGGCGATGACGGTCACGCAGCAGCCGTACATCGACCCGGCTCAAAACTACCTGACCAACGTCGGGGCGATGCGGGCCAGCCCGAGCTCCTACGGCACGTTCGACCAGAACGGCAATGCGTGGGAACTCATGGAGTCGGCAGGTATGACGGGCGGGGCGATGATCCTCCGCGGCGGCGGCTGGACCTCGTTCGTTTCATACCTCGCGTCGGGCTACCGTCTCGGCATCTCGTCCACGGCGAGCGCGTCGAACGGCGGCTTCCGGCTGGCAGCCCTGCCAGCCGCAGCCAAACCGGTCACGATCGACCTTCTGACGGTGGGCAACAAGGGCAACGCTACGGACTCCGTCACCGGCTTCGGGGCGGTTGCGTATGACTATGCAATCGCGAAGACCGGTGTCACCGTCGGACAGTACGTCACGTTCCTCAACGCCGTGGCGAAGACCGACACCCACGGGCTCTACAACCCGAAAATGACCACCGACCTTGCGGTCGCGGGAATCACGCGGGTCGGCAGGCCGGGCCGTTACTCCTACAGCGTCATGAACAACGACGGCTCCGCCACCAACCGTCCAATCACTTACGTCAGCTGGTTCGATGCGGCCCGGTTCGCCAACTGGATGGCGAATGGCCAGCCCTCCGGCCGGCAGAATGCCCGCACGACCGAGAACGGCGCCTACAACCTCGCGAAGTCGATCGGCCGCAATGCCGTGCCCCGCAACGCGGTCAACCCCAACACCCGCGCCGCTCCCACGTTCTTCATTCCCACGGAGAACGAGTGGTACAAGGCGGCCTACTACGCGCCGACCAAGGGGGGCACTCCCGGCTACTATCTGTACGCCACGCAGCAGGACGTCGCGCCGACGAACAATCCGGCTGCCACCGGCGTCCCGATCGTCAACTATCTACAGGGTGTCACCTACTGCGTCACGCAATCGGCGATCTTCTCGCCCACCCAGAACTACCTGACCGACGTGGGGGCGTTCGCCACGAGCGGCAGTTTCTACGGCACGCTTGACCAAAACGGCAATGTCTACCAGTGGAACGACCTGTCGGGCGCGACTGGCAAGTTCCGCGGCCTGCGGGGTGGCTTCTGGGCGGGCGGTGCCGTCACGCTCCAGAAATCGACCTTTACGCAGGTGACGGCGACGCGGGAGGTGAACGACGCGGGGTTCCGTCTCGCAGGCTCCATCACCGCCCGGCGATGACCGCGTCAGGCCCATCGTGCTGACCCCGTATGGCAGGAATGCCTCCGCCGCGTTGCCCCGGATCGCCTGGGCCAAACTGATGGCACGTGGGGAGGAGTTTGCGCTGGAGTGCCCGGGGCGTGGCGGCGACATGCGACTCATCGCCTTCATGACCAAGCCGGGCCCGATCCGGAAAATCCTCACACATCTCGGCGAGCCGCTCGAAGCCCTGACATCTAAAAAAAGCGGCCGAGGCGTGTTTCAACCCCCTGATGTCCCGCGACCGCCACTTTGAAGACGTCGTGGGCGGCGGCGAGTCGAGCCCTTTGGCTGGTGCGGACGGGGGCCAGGGGAGCCAGTCAGAGTGCGACGCAAAATGCGACGCAGCAGGCATCCGCCCCGGATAGCGCGCGACCGCACAAAACGACAGAACCCGCTGCCACTATTCAGGTTGCAGCGGGTTCTTCGAAAGTTGCGCCAGCTATCAAACCTGGCCCGCGGCACGAAGCCGCGCAAAAAAACAGCCGGCAGGGGCCATGGATGGCCCTGCCGGCGTGGAGAAAGTGGCGGGGACAGGAACCGAACAAACGCGGTTTCATTTGGGAAATCAAAGGGTCGTATCCAAGTGCGACGCAGAATGCGACGCATTTTCACCTGATCGGCCGGCCAAGACGGTCATGCGTCCCGGTGTCCCGACGGGTGCGTCTGGCGGCAACGCGATATGCGGGGTGATTTTCCAGGGCCCTAGGGTCAGCAAATCGGGCGCACATCAAGGTTTGTCGATGTGAGGACGAGGGTTGAGGGTATACTGTCGCCATGGCACCAGATGTCACAAAAGCGGATGCAGAGTTCACTTTCGACGCCTCCGACCGGTCAACGTGGCCTGTCTGGAAGGGGCGAGTTGGCGAACGGGAGCCGTCCGCTGACTATTCCCACCTCACGCCGTCCGAGCGGATCGAACTCGTGTGGGAAGCGACCAAGAACGCCTGGTCGATGACCGGGAGACCGTTGGATGAATCCTCATTTCGTCGAGATGTTGAGAGCCTTGCGGGACGAGGGCGTTGAGCACCTCGTGATCGGCGCCCATGCGCTCGCGGCCCATGGATATGTGCGGGCAACGCTCGACATCGACATCTGGGTGCGGCCCTCTGCTGAGAATGCGATTCGCATCTGGCGGGCGCTCGAGCGTTTCCGGGCGCCGCTGACGAAGATGAAGTCAGACGACTTCGCGGAGCCAGAGGTGCTTTACCAGATTGGCGTGCCTCCGAGCCGGATCGACATCATGACGAGCGTCACCGGGCTCGAGTTCGACGCAGCGTGGTCACGGCGGATCATGGCCACTTTCGGTGACATCGTCGTGCCCGTTCTCGGTGGGCAAGACTTGCGAGCGGCCAAGCGAGCGGCGGGCCGGCTCAAGGACCTGGCTGATCTCGAGGAACTCGGCTGAATCCTGGTCCTGCCTCCCTCATCGCGACAGGATGCCGCGCAAAAAACAGCCGGCAGGGGCCATGGATGGTCCTGCCGGCGTGAAATGGCGGGGACAGGAACCGAACAAACACGGTATCACTCGGGAAATCAGCAGGTCGTGTCCAAGTGCGACGCGAAATGCGACGCGATTTCGGCCAATCGAATCGAGTTGCTCACCCGCGCTGTGATCCTCGTTGCCGGTATGTATCTGGCCAAGGCTGAGCGTGCCGCGGTGCTCGCGCGGGTGATCGCCGACCTGACCAGTCCGACTACGCGGATTCTGGAATAGTCGAGCAGGGGAAGGGAGGTCCTACGCAGCCTCCCGGCCCCAGTTCGAGATACACCCGCCTCGCCCGCAGCAGCCATAGCGGGATGGCGAAATTGTTCAGCCGGAAGTGAGCGTGAGCCGCCGTGGCTGTTACGGTAAGATCGATGCTTTCCCGCTCTCAGACCCAGGCACTCCACCATCACGACCCGACAGCCATGCGATCTCGAATTTATGTCGATACGTCAGTATTTGGTGGCTGCGAGGATGTGGAGTTCCTCAACCATTCCCGAAGTCTCGTGAGCGCCATGGCCACGGGTGAATACGTCATGGTGATCTCGGAGGTGACGCTGTTTGAACTGGAAAAAGCGCCGGTGCCGGTTCGTGCGCACTTGGAGCGGATCCCTGAATCGCTCATCGAGGTGTTGTCGCTCGATGCCGAAGCCGAGGCGCTTGCAGCCGAATACATCCGCGACGGCGCCGTGGGAAAGAACCAACGGGCCGATGCCCTCCATATAGCCATTGCGACGGTCGCTCGGGTTGACGTGCTCGTGAGCTGGAACTTCAAGCACATCGTCAACCTGCGGCGCATTCACGCCTTCAACGCGGTAAACTTGAAGCAGGGGTATCCGGTCCTCGAAATTCGAAATCCTCGGGAGGTGATCGGCGATGAGTGATACACAGAAGCAGCAGGAGACGGCGGTCGAACAGATGCGCCGGGTTCGTGACCAGCTCAACCGCGAGATCGAAGCAGTGAGCGGGCCAGACTTGCTTGATCGCGTTCACGGTCATGGGTACGCAAGCCCGCTCCTGCAGCGATTGGCTTCGAAGGCCACGAGCAAGGCCGAGGTGTCTGGGGCTGTACCGGGTAGTCGCTGATTGCTGGCGGTCTCCACGATCTGACCCACCAGCCACCCCCTCTCCGCCCCCAGCGCCTCCGTCCGGCTCCTGAAGGGCCCCAGCACAGGCCCATTAACAGGCCCCATGTCAGCCCACCAGAAACCGTCGTGTGCGGCGGTGAGTTGAGCCCTTTGGCTGGCGTGGACGGGGTGCAGAGGGGCCAGTCAGAGTGCGACGCGAAATGCGACTCCGTAGGCGACCGCATCCGGTAGCACGGAGCCGCATAAAACGACAGAACCCGCTGCCAACATTCAGGTTGCAGCGGGTTCTTCGGGAATTGCGTTAGTTACCAAAACTGGCTCGCGGGAGGAGGCGGCGAAAAAAACAGCCGGCAGTGGCCATGGATGGCCCTGCCGGCGTGAAGGCGGCAGGATGCCGCCCTAAAAACAGCAAGCCCGGGCCAAGGATGGCCGGGCTTGCGTGAAATGGCGGGGACAGGAACCGAACAAACGCAGTTTTACGCGCAAAATCCGCAGGTCACGTCCAACTGCGACGCAGAATGCGACGCAATTTCGGCTGATCGCATCGAGTTGCTCACCCGCGATGTGATCCTCGTGGCCGGTATAAATCTGGCCGACGCTGATCAGGCCGCGGTGTTCGCGCGGGTGGTCGTTGACTTGACCATTCAACGTGCTGCTGCCGGAGCTGCCCCCCCATGGCCGACTCCCTTTTCACGAGCTACTTCCTGAACGAGGTACTGCGCAACCGCCGGATTGAGGCGGAAGCGGTCTGATCGCTGTCCGACGCGACTACCCCGATACGGGCCCGCCTGTTGGGGTGGCACCCATTTGTTGAGCAGTGGGGAGCCACTGTTGCAGGTGGAGCGCCACGAGGCGGTGGCCCGCAAAAGTAGGGAAAGCGAAGTCCCTGGGACATCGACTGCCCATCGACCGGCACGCGGTCCCAGAAGTGCCGTTTAGCCTGCCTTTCCCTTTGATCCGCTTGCTCTTGGAAGTCGGAATCTTTTTCATTTACGATAAAGAGTATGGAAGACGAGCGATCTTTTCCCCGACTTCGCCCCAGTATCAGTCATGCCGCCTCGCGGCAGGCTGAGATCGACCGTATCCGCCGAATGACGGTCGAAGAGCGGGTCAAAGCAGCGCTGGGGTTGGCTGCGAGGTTCGCGGCGTTGCGTCCGTCGCCCCGCGAGGCGTGACCCATGAGTGACCCCGAGGAGGTTATTCGGGCCGCGGAAAAGGTCGCCGGTATTCTCGAATCACGGGGCGTAGGGGCTGTTGTCATCGGGGCCGTCGCGTTGGCGGCGCACGGGTACGTTCGGTTCACCGAGGATCTTGATCTCGGAGTAAACACCGATCTTGGCACGCTGCGACAGGCCGCCGACGCGCTGCGGACGGCGGGCTTCGAAGTCGAGCTTCGAGAGCCAGACGGACAGGATCCGCTCGGCGGTGTTATCGACGTGCGAGGACCATTCGGTCTCGTCCAGATTGTGAACTACGGTGGCCGGTTTCCGGCGGTTATCGAAGGGGGACTCGCAGCGGCCGAGACGGTCATCCGTCCCGGAAGCGGCCTGAGGATCGTGCCTTTGCCGCACTTGGTTGCGCTGAAGCTGTACGCCGGAGGGACGAAATCTCGTGCGGACATCGTAGAGCTCCTCGCCCACAACCCCGACGCCGACATGGCCGCCATACGCCACCTCTGCCAGAGTTGGCGGCTGTCCGGCCTCGACCCGCTCATTGAAGAGGCCACGGGCGGCTCGTAAGGCGACTTGGGGCCCTCGGCGATTTCGGCCGACCGAGCCAATACAAACGCACTCCTTGTAGAACCCCCGTCAGCGGGCTAATTTTTGATTTTTACCAAGCGACAGAGGACGGTCGTGCAGCGTATCTGTGAGTTGGAGGATCTTTCGTCGTCTGGGGCCAGTGGTCATCGCACGGCCTCCTGCCCGACCGCGGAAAAACGGTATCCGACAAAGCGTGAAGTACTCGCAGTCATTCCCGACGAATGCTTCGATCGCAGCTTGATCAAGTCGTCGCTCTCGTTGTTTTTGTCTTTGGCGATGACGATCGGCAGTGGAGCCCTCGCGTACACCCTCATTCCACTCACCTGGTCATGGCTGCCTGCGTGGATCGCCTACGCTGTCGTGGCCGGAACCTTTGGCACAGGTTGCTGGGTCGTTGCGCACGAGTGTGGTCATCGGGCGTTTACGAAGCACAACTGGCTTCAGGATATGATCGGCTACTGCCTGCACAGTGCCTTGCTCGTGCCGTATTTTTCCTGGCAACGCAGCCATGCGTTGCATCATGCCCGCACCAATCACCTCGACCTTGGTGAGACGCATGTGCCACTTCGCGACGGATCGCCCAGCGGTAAAGTTTGCCGGTGGTGGCAGGCGACAATCGGAGAGGAGGCGTTTGCCATTATTCAGATCGTCATCCACTTCACGTGCGGATGGCCACTTTACCTGCTGACCGGTGCCACGGGTGGCCCGGCTCGGGGTGCGACCAATCACTTCTGGCCGGCCTGGCCATTCTCCGTGGCGCTCTTTCCAGGCGAGTGGCGCCGCAAGGTTTGGTTGTCGGACATCGGCGTTCTGGTCATGCTCGGCCTGCTCGGCTGGTGGACGCATTCCTCGGGTTTTCTTCCGGTCCTCGCCGTCTACGTCGGCCCCTACTTGGTCGTGAACTTCTGGCTTGTCTTGTACACGTGGCTCCAGCACACGGACGTCGATGTTCCGCACTTTGACGACGAGGAGTGGACGTGGGTCAAAGGTGCGTTCATGACGGTTGATCGCCCGTACGGCGCCGTACTCGATTTCCTGCATCATCACATCGGCAGCACACATGTCGCACATCACATGGATGCTCAAATCCCGCATTACAACGCCGTCAAGGCAACGCGTGCCGTGCAGGCACACTTTCCGGATCTCTATCGCTATGATCCGACTCCGGTCCACAAAGCACTCTGGAGAGTGGCGACGCGGTGCCACGTGGTGTCGAAGGACGACGAAGGCTGGAAGTTCACCGGGCGACGCCGCTGAACCTTCCCCATGCCTCTCTCTGCAAGCGGTGCCGTGGAAGGGGGGCGGGTCAGGTGATGGGGATGCCGAGAGGAGTACCCCACACTTAGATAGAAGAGAAGATAATTGGCATAGGGCGGCGAAAGCCGTGCCCATCTGGCCGAAATAACCGTGCCGCTCCTGCAGGCAGATCTGCGCGATCCGATTTTTTTGGCCCGCCTGCCGCTCATGCACCCAAACGTTGCCGCCGGTCCTTGGCAACGTTACGCTAACCCCCAACTCGGACGGTCCGTTTTCATTGCCCCCGTGCACTGAATGCCCCGTTCTCTAATGAAGGACTTGCTGCCATGATGCGGATCAATCTGGACTCTCCGGCCCTTATCGCTGTGCGGAACTGGCTGGCAGGCACGGCGGAGCGGTCAGGCCGCGGCCGCCGTCGCAAGGCATCCAGCCCGAAGTTGTGGACAGAGCAACTCGAGCCGCGGACGATGCTCGACGCCGGCATGCGGGCCTTCCTTGCCGACCTGGTTCCGGAAAGCGACACGGGGACATCGACCGTAGACAACCTGACGTCCGACCGTACCCCCACGTTTTCGGGCAGCGTGCAGGGCGGAGCAAGCGAGGTGCGACTCCGCATCGACGGAGTACGTGTTGCCACGCTGCCAGTCACCAATGGCAAGTGGACCTACACGGTGCCCGCCGAGGCTGCGCTCGCTGGCGGTCTCCATACGATCAACGTCCGCCCGATCGCCCCCTCGGGCAAGGCTGGAGCACTCTCCAAGACGCTCGCCGTCACGGTCGTGGAGACGCCGCCGAGGCCTTCAACGATCGTTCTTGGCGCTCTGTCGGATTCCGGCATGAAGGGCGATGGCCAGACGACGTTCGCCACACCCATGCTCCGCGGGATCGCGCAGCCGAATCGGTTCGTGAACATCTCGATCGACGGCATGCCGGTGGGTCGGGTCAGGAGCGATGCCAAGACGGGCGCCTGGTCGCTCAAGTCGCCGCAGCTTGCCAACGGCGTACACAATGTCACGGTGGTGGTCGAGAACCTCGCCGGGCTTGAAAGCAAGGCGACGAGCTTCTCACTCACGGTCAACGGCGAGCGGACGGTAGTGCTCGACGCCACGGGCGGGCAGACCGTCGAACTGACGGCGTCGCATCTCCTCGGCCAGGCATCTCAGGGCTTCATCGTCACCCAGGTGAACAGGGGCACCCTGCAGAAGTGGGTGGCGGCCAAGAACGAATGGCTGACGATTCCGACGAGGGCAATGAAGAATACGGACCCGGCCTCGCTCCAGAAGGCCGCCGCGATTCGAAAGATCGCGTTCAACGACGTCGTTCGGTGGACGCCCGCCCGCGGCGACGTCGGTATGGCTTCGGCATTTTCCATCCTGCCGATCGACATCAAGGGCGGCCCGACCGCCCCAACCCCGGTGGCGGGCACGGTGCCGGGCCGGCTCGTGAGCCCCTCGATCGACTACACGGCTGGCGTGGGATCCGAGATCACCTGGGCCGCGCCGACGGATGGGTGCGGCTGCGCGAGCACCCGCTACTCGATCCAGGTGACCCGCGAGGACGGCAAGACGTTGCTCTACAACGTGCCGTCCACCGTGCACGGAGTCTCGAGCGTGGAAGGTGGAGCGGTTAACGCCGCCAGAATCTGGGGTGCCACCAAGACCGGTGCCGGCGAGGCTCTCCGTCACAGCGCCATTGCAACTGAAAGAGCCGTGAAGTGGTTGAATTACACCGTCACAAGCGGTGCCTCGTTCGTAGGGCTTGGAGTCCAAGCTCGGGCGCAGCTTGATAACAGCCCCACAGCAACAAAGTTTACGACAAACCATCCGCTCGGCGGCAGCCACGCGCAGCTCGCGTATCTGGAGGTGCAGGCTCTCCCGGACGCCACCGAAGCCGCGCAGGGATTGCCGGCGGAGACCCCGATGATCATCTCATCAGACTCCAACAAGTTGACGCCCGCGCAAAAGGACATACTCAAAGCCAATCCGATCTTGGCCGGCCATCTGTTCCCCGGAACCGTAGGCGGGAGTGTCCTGCCCGATCAGACGCGGGTCCACTTCCAAGCCGGGGAGACGCTCCGGTTCGCTGGGAATGTGGATGCGAGCGTCCGTGCTGGGGCCACGATCGTGGTAGAGTCAGCTCAAATCCTTGGTGATGGTTCATGCGGCCCGTGGTTGGAAGAGGCCAGAATCCCAGTGGGTTCGGACGGGGGCTTCTCGCACGACTATATCGTGCCATACGGCATGGTCAGTTTGCGTAAGCGTCTCGAGTATTCCACGGTGATGGCTCCAACGTCCGCGCGGTCCGCAAGCACGGCGACTTTGGGGGAGAGCGCGCCGACCCCGCTCTCGACGCCGATAGACTTATCGAGCTACTTCAACGCGTTCGGCATCACGACGGGGCCGTGGCAGGTGGCCAACAACCAAGGCTTCGATCGAAACGGCAACTATTACAACTCCGACTACACCGGCGGGAGCACAAATGATCCCGTCCCCGGCACGCCCATCACCTATGCCGGCATCGAGTTCCCGATCGGCCCGGTTCCCACGAGCAACTCCCAGGTTGGTGGAAGCAAAGGCCCGCGGAACTTTGTCCAGGCCAAGGGGCAGACGATCACGGTCAGCGTGGACGCCGGCAAGTCCGACTACCTCTACCTCGCCGGAGCAGCATCCAACGGCAACCAAATGTCGCAGGCGATCACGCTCAATTTCACCGACGGAACCACAGAGACCTGGTATCAATCATTCCACGACTGGGCGAGCGGCGGCCCACCGCAGGGGGGAGCGAGTGCGGATGGTAACTCCGGTCCGGCACCCCGCCCTTTTAGTGGGGAACTGCTCCTGAAGACGCAGCCTGAGCGGCTCAATCAGCAGGGCAATCTGGTCACCACTCCAGCTCATATCTTCGCCTACGTCCGCAACC
>JBILWX010000150.1:0-7578 GCA_044369655.1 Pirellulales bacterium | reverse complement strand
CTGCCGAACAACGAGAATGTGGGCATCCTCAGCGCCGTTGTGTCGAAGGCCCCAGTGATCGCCCTGGACGAGGGTTTCGCATCGCTTGTGCTCGCCACCACCAACCTGACGGGCATCGACCTGATGGCGTTGACGATCAAGAACGAGTCGAACATCGGGGCCGGCGGTGGCCCGCTCACCTTCTTCTTCGCTGACCAGCCGGAGAAGGGATCGACCACGACACCTCCCACCTACACTACGAAGCAGGTGACGGTGCCGATGGGGCAGCAGACAACGATCGCTTATGTCGCGCCGGACAGCACGAGCCAGATGACCTTTTATGTCCAGAAGGGCGACGACACCTGCGTAGGGCCCACTTGCAGCACCTACCTTACAGACTGGAACAGTGGCTCGGGCGACAGCAAATATTTTGCCTCGAATATCAGCCCCTCACTCAATTCGCAGATGAAGAGCGGCCAGCACTGGACTATGGCGATCCAGAACGCAGGCGAGGGATACTACGGATATCTCGATTCTCCGAGCGGGCAAAATATGCCCCACCCAGGGGGAGTCCCGTCCGGGGCCCAGTTCAAACTCATGACGCAAGCCGAGATCGCCACGCAGCCTCCATGGGCTGTAGCGGCCGAGAAGATCGTCGGCGAGATCGTTGGCGTAGCAATCTTGACCGTCGCCACTGGGGGAATAGGGGATCTTGTGTTTGCCGCAGATGTCGCTGATGTCGCTATAGGTACTGCAGGAGACGCAACCGCAGACGCAGTCGCAGTCGCCGATGCTGGAGCCGATGTCACGGGCGGCTTGACTGAAACCATCGCTGTAGATCCTTTTTACTTTTTGATTGATGGCGATGGTTCATTCTTCAGTGAGTTAGGTGATATGGAAGATTTGGGACAGGGTTTAGTTGATGGCTTTAGTGGAGATGTGGGCATAATTAAAACAGAAGGAGCTGTGGATGCAGACGTTTGGGAAACCATAAAGTATTAACGAATATTCATCATCCATTTCCTGGGTTTTGACCAATTATTTGACGCAGATGGGGCCGCATGCGAGTTTCATGGGCTTATCACGACAATCCCGCCTACCGCATCACAACAGCCACGATGATGATTCGCCTCTCGTTCCAGACGCTTTGGCTTGCTGCATTGTCATGCCTTCTGGCTGTTCCTGCGTTGGCCGATCCGATCACGATTGACATGGTGACGGTCGGCAATCCCGGCAACGCCAACGACACGGGCGGCACGTTCAACGGTGCCGTGAACTACTCGTACCAGATCGGCAAGTACGACGTGACGATTGGCCAGTACACGGCGTTTTTGAACGCGGTGGCTGCGACCGATACGTACTCGCTCTACAACGCGAGCATGGCATCCGACCTCAATGTGGCGGGCATTTCACGAACAGGCGGTTCAGGCTCGTATTCGTACAGCGTGATGAATAACGGCGGTGACCTGCCCCCATGAATGACGCCAGTTTTTAAGTTAGGGTTTTGCCCTCCTGACGCTGCCCCCGTCTTGATACCAGCCGCGTTGTTAGCCGTGCAGGGCCGGTAGCTGGGCATGCCCAGCTACCGGCCGCGCGAACTCCGACGGCGTCCGGTTGCCCAGAGCACCGTGCGGACGGACGCGATTGTAGTCCTCCCTCCACGCTTGTGTCACGGCTTGCGCCTCGTCGAGCGACAAGAACCAATGCTGGTTCAAGCACTCGTCGCGAAGCCGGCCGTTGAATGATTCGATCACTGCGTTATCCGTGGGCTTTCCCGGCCTGCTGAAGTCGAGCTTCACGCCGTTGAAGTAGGCCCAGAGATCCAAGCTCTGCGAGACGAACTCGGGACCGTTATCGACTCGAATTGTCTGCGGCTTGCCACGCCCCATCGAGACCCGCTCCAAAACCCGAACGACATCGTCTCCGGTCAGCCGCTGGCCGACCTCGATGGCCAGGCTCTCACGGCTATGGTTATCGACTAGCGTCAGGAGCCGGAACCGCTGCCCGCCGACCAGCTGATCCGACATGAAGTCCATGCTCCAGCTCTCGTTGGTCTGTCCGGTCGGCGGACGTGCCTCCCGGACCTGAACGCTCTTGCGACGACGTGGCTTTCGCCGCCTGATTCCCAGGCCTTCTTCGCAGTACAGTCGGTAGACCAGCTTCTTGTTCACGAGCCACCCTTCGCGGCGCAAGAGCACCCACAGCCTTCGATACCCATAGTGAACCCGGCTCGTCGCCAGGTCGCGCAGTCGAACACGAAGCTCGGCCCGCGGATTGAGTCTGCTCCGGTAACGGTAGGTCGCTCGAGAAAAACCCAGAACGCGGCACACCCGACGCTCAGCCACCCGGTACGCCACCTGCACCTCCCGCACCAGAACACGCTGCACCGCGGGCCTCAAAGTTTTTTTGAGAGCACGTCCTGCAGCATCTTCTTGTCGAGGCTCAGGTCGGCCACCAGCTGCTTGAGCTTGCGGTTCTCTTCCTCGAGCGTCCGCAGCCGTCGCAGCTCAGCGATGCCGAGCCCTGCGAACCGCTTCTTCCACCTGTAGAAGGTCTGCTCGCTGATCCCGAGCTTGCGGATGATCTCGGCCACCGAAGTGCCCGACTCAGCCTGCCTCAAAGCAAACGCAATCTGCTCTTCAGTGAAGTGCTTCTTTCCCATCAGAAAAACCCACCCTTTCTGGTGATGTCAAAGGTAAAAAACCTAACATCCCGGATGGATCAAGAAATGGGGAGAACGTCACTTGAGCGTCGTCGGCTGAAAGCGGCCTGACACGCGCACAGATTCACAGTCACGATTCACAACCGGGCTGGGCATCGCAAGGTGCCCGGCCCGTTGTCTTTTAACGCCCGCACGACAAGCCGCTCAATTCACCCCCGGCTCCCGCACGACCCTCCGCACCCGACCGCCACCGCTCCCTTCCGAACGCGGATACACTCCCGCCCGATCCGCCGATAGACACCGCCCCGAGGCCCACTGGCGTAGGCTCGCGATCTTGTTACCCGCGGTCGCAGCCACGGGCACGACATTCTGCGCAGCCTGAACCAGCTGCCGCGACGCAGGGGAGTCAGTCAGAGTGCGACGCGAAATGCGCATCCATTGCGACGCGAAATGCGACTCCGCAGGCGTCCGCATCCGGCAGCAGGGAGCCGCACAAAACGACAGAACCCGCTGCCACCATTCAGGTTGCAGCGGGTTCTTCGAAACGTGCGCCAGTTACCGAAACTGGCCGAATGGCGGGGACAGGAACCGAACAAACAAGTTTTCGCCCGGGAAATCTGCAGGTCGTGTCCGGCTGCGACGCAAAATGCGACGCAATTTTGGGGGATCGCGTGGAGGTGCTCGCCCGGGCGGTTGTCCTGGTGGCCGGAATGAATACCCCGGAGGCCGCGCGGGAGACTGTCCTGGCGCGCGTGGTCGCTGGTCTGACCCAACGTGCGGCCCAGTCTGAACACCCGCCAGGGACGCGCAGGGAAGGCTCTGGCGGACAGCGAGGGCATCAGCCGCCCGTTGCCCAGCCTTGAGATACGCCCGCCAGACCCGCGAATAGGTTCGAGCCCCAGTGCCTCGTCATGGCAGATGCGGTCGAATTTCGCCGGGTCGATGCCGGGCGCGCGAGCCAGCCGGGGCGGTTCACGACGGGGAGGGCGAGAGCGGCGCTTGAGTGGCAAGCCCCTACGGGTGGCCAATGCTCCGCAGTGGCAGCAGAGGACGCGCGCGGAGTACCGCATGAAGGTGGAGGCGGAGATTCTGTCGCGGCAATTGGCATACCGGCTGGCCCACTTCGCCTCGGAGGGCGCCGTCGAACGGTCGCGCAGAGGGTCGGTCGCCTTCCGCCGAGAAGCTCCCGCCCGCTACGACTCCCGACAACGTCCGGTCGTCGCGTGGAGATCGGCTTGGGCTTCTATTGGGGGGGACGCCGCGAGGGTGAGGAGTGTCGCGTGTCTCTCAATCCGTGGCTGGAAAATAACGGGAATGATCGGGTATGCGGCCGTGATTTGCGAGAAGTCTCTCGGACTTTGGTCGCTTAATTGTCAGGGGGGGCGACGCAAACTGCCACGGTAGAAAGTTGTCCTTAGTCACCCCAACCGGATGAATCGCCAGTCCTTGTCCCAGCTCGCGAGCCGTAAGTAAAATGGGGGTCTTTCCGATGATCCGCGACCATCACGCGTCGCTACGCGGGTAGGGCCACCGTGGACCGTTCACCTTCAACTCCGCTCGCCACCGCCGTCCCGTTCTTCATCGTCGGCTGCCCCCGCAGCGGCACGACCCTGCTGCGGCGTCTGCTCGTGGCCCATCCGCGGATCTCAATCCCGGAGGAATCGCACTTCATCCCGCTCATGCACCGGGCATACGGCGATCCGGCGACGGAGGTCGAAGCACGGCGACTAGCCGACGCCATCCTCTCGCTGCGATGGATCCGCGACTGGAAGTGTCCGATCGACCGCGATAGGCTCGCGGAATGCCGGTCGTTCGCGGCCCTCGTCGCCACCCTCTTTGAAAGCCATGCCAGGCGCGAAGGCAAGCCGCGCTGGGGCGATAAGACGCCCCAGTATGTGACGTGCATTCCTCTGCTTGCGGGTCTGTTTCCCGACGCCCGGTTCATCCATATCCATCGCGACCCCCGAGACGTCGTCCCCTCGTGGATCGCCGCCCCCTTTGGGCCGACGAACCATTTCGTCGCGGCCGCTGCATGGGACCGCCTCGTGACGACCGGCCGCGCTGCGGGCCGGCTCGTGCCGCCCGGCGCCTATCTGGAGATCGGCTACGAGATGCTTGTGCGCGACGTCGAGGGAACCATGCGGGCCGTCTGCGGCTTCCTCGGCGAGGAATTCCATCCGGCCGTGCTCACACCGGCGGCCTTCACTGGCCGCCTCCAAACGCCGCGATTCTTTGGCAGGGCTCGCTCCTTCGAGCCGACGGCCATGGACGGCCAACCGGTCGAACCGGCGAATGTCGGCAAGTGGCGAACCGGCCTAGAAGACCGGGATCGAGCGATCATCGAGGCGGCGGCTGCGCCCGGGATGAAGGCGTTTGGCTACCCACTCGCGGGGCCGGTCAGGCATGTCGGCGCAGTGGAGCACGCCTGGTATCGCCTGCATGGATTCGTGACGGAAAACGTCACGAGAATCAATATGTATCCTGTTGAGGACGTCGTGGCGACGGCCCGCGAACTCGTGCGAGCGAAATGGCGATGCCGACGCCGGAGCGATTTGAGGTGGAACCATGAGCGTAACGCATGAGCCGCGCGGATCGCGGCTGGCGATCCTCCTCCCCGGAACTATCGATGGCAGATGACGACGATGTTCGACTGGCGGTGATCGTGCCTGCCTTCGGCAACTGGGGTGACACTCGCGAATGCCTGTCGATGCTCGCCGCCCAATCAGGCAGGACCACGCTCGTTTGCCTCGCGGACGATGGGTCGCCCGAGCCGCCGCCCGCAGCGGTGACGGGTATCGAGCGATTGATCTACCTCCGCGGAACGCACGGCGGATTCGCGGTGAACTGTAATCGCGCGGCCGCGGAGGTGATTCGCCTGGGCGCCACGCATGTGCTGTTCCTCAACAACGACACAGTGGTGGGGGGTCGGTTCATCGAGGGCTGGCTCGCAGCGATCCGGATGCACCCCGCCGCGATCATGAGCCCAGTGATCAACTACGCGGACGCACCGACACGTATCTGGCATTCCGGCGGCCGCAAGACGATCTGGGCACCGTTCGTGCGTCAGCGCCGCGGCTACACCACGACGACGCCGGTCGAGCTCGTCTGTGGGTGCTGCCTCGTGGTTCCGGCTTCCGCATGGCGGGCGCTCGACGGATTCGATGAGGGTTTCGCGATGTATTTCGAGGACTTCGATCTCACACTCCGCGCCCGCCGGTCTGGTATCGACGTGCTCCTGCTGCCCGATGACGACCTCGCCGTCGGCCACAAGGTGTCGGGGTCCTTTCGCGGTGACCCTTGGTCCAAGGAGCGTCTCCTGCTCCGCAGCCGCCGCCTGTTCGCGAGTCGCCACTATTCCGGAGTAGCGGCGGCAGTGGTGCGTGCCCTTGAGGGGCCGTTTTTCCTTTGGCGGCTGGTTGCCAACCTGCCGGCGGTGCCGGATTCGGACACGTGGCGCGAGGTCTTGGGATGCCGCCGCTGATTTCAGCACACGTTTCAGCGACCGGGCCCACATGCCCCGTGTGCGACAGCACCGACCGGGAGTTCGTGATCGACGGTCACGACCACCTCTACGGCAACGCGGGCACGTTCGCGCTCTGGCGGTGCCGGGGTTGCGGCCTCGGCATGGAGTTCCCGATGCCTTCGGACGGGGACATGGCCGCCTTTTATCAGCCCGACTACCCATGCCACTCCTGGCGGGAGCCGAGCGGCCGCTGGCTGACCGCGGTCAGGCGGATGCTCCTCTGCGACACGACGCCGCTGGATCCGCGATTCACGGCTCCGGGCCGGATGCTCGACATCGGATGCGGCGCCGGCAGCGCGATCGAGGAGTTCGGTCGCCGCGGCTGGCAGGCGGTCGGGGTCGAACCGAACCCGCGGGCCGTGGAGACGGGGCGGAGGCGGGGCCTCGACGTGCTGCAGGGCACGCTCGATGACGCACGGTTTCCCGACGTGGCGTTCGACTACGTCAGGCTCGACCACTCGTTCGAGCACGTGACGAGGCCGACTGCCACGCTCCGAGAGATTCGCCGGATCCTTCGTCCGGGAGGACGGCTGTTCGTCTGCGTGCCGGAGTTCGAGAGCACCACGCGGCGCCTGTTCGGCGAGTACTGGTGGTTCTTGGGCCTTCCGGTGCATGCCTACCAGTACTCCCACGACACGCTGCCGAGGCTGCTCGAGCGGGCGGGGTTCACGGTGGAGCGAGTTCGAGTGCGGCCCCACCCGGGCGGCACGCTGTGGAGCCTCGAACTGCTGCTCAACCACCGGAGAACCGATCCCTCGCGACACGTCAGACCGATGCAGTCGGCGGTCTGTCGACTCCTCGGGCAGTGGGCGGCCGTGCTCGTCGCGGCCTTCGGCACTGGCGACGTGCTGGAAGTGACTTCCGTTCGGTCCGAGGAGGGCGTGCCGTGAGCTGGTGGCTGCGATCGATCCGATGGAGGGCTTTTCGGTGCGCGAACGTCGTGGTCCGCGCGTGCCGGCGGGCGGCTGGCCGTGAGGCGATGGTGGCGGTAAGCAGGCAGGGCCTGAACTGGCGTCTCGACCTTTCCGAGACCATCGATTTCTCCATCTACCTCGCCGGGAACTTTCAGAGCGAGGCGGGTGCGGCCCTGGTCGGCTTGGTCCGCGAAGGTGACACGCTGCTCGACATCGGCGCCAACGTCGGGGCCATGGCACTGCCTGCCGCACGGGCAGTCGGTCCGAGGGGAAGAGTCGTATGCTTCGAGCCGACGGTGTTCGGCGTGGAAAAACTGCGGACCAACCTCGCGCTGAATCCCGACCTCGTCGGCCGCGTCGATGTCCGGCAGGTGCAACTTGTCGATCGGGCCGACGCGGCGATGCCGGCGGGCCTCTATGCCCGGTGGCCCATGGGGCATGCGGAGGGGCGGCATACAGGGCATCATGGGGTGGCCGAGAGCTGTGCCGGCGCCGTGTCC
>JBILWX010000231.1:0-3911 GCA_044369655.1 Pirellulales bacterium | reverse complement strand
GAGTTCTGGCTGCCGAGCCGCACCTGGACGGGGCAGCCGCTCACGGCGGGCGACTATGAACTCAAGGTGACCGAGTCGGACCTCGCCTTCGAGTATGTCGCCGCCGCCGGCAACGGCGACGCCGTGACAAGCGCCCAGCCCAAGACCGAGAGCGGCAGCCGACTGGGGCAAGACCCGCAGATGGTGGTCTTTCCTCCGGCTGGCGGACTCATCCTCGTTCGTAGCGGTTTTGAATCCCACGTCCACCTGCAGTGTTTCTCCACCGACCTCCATACCTTTCACTGGGCGCTGCAGGGTGGCGGAGAAACAAAGGCCGCTGGCGCGGCGATCGACGATAAAGGCCGCCTCTGCCTGCTGCGGCAGACGGACGGCTCGGTGCTCCGGCTCGACGCGACGACGGGCCAGCCTGCGGAGTTCGCCGGTGGCACGCTCCTGAAAATCCTCGACAGCCCGTGGGCCGACCCCAAGCAGCCCGGCAGCGGCCTTGCCTTCTGGAATGGGAAATTCGTCACCGCAGATCCGGCAGGGAATCGGCTCGTGCTCTGGGACGGCGAGACGTTCGATCGCGCGGGTGAGATCGCCGTGGCCTCGCCCGCATGGCCGTCGGCCGACGCAAAGACGGGCCTTGTGTGGGTGATCAAGGAGGGCAAGGAACTGGTGGCGCTCGACGTCTCCGGGCAGGTCAAGGCCACGGCCGCGCCCGTGTCGGAGCCCACGTTGCTGGCGGTTTCCAATGGCCGGCTGGCGGTTTGGTCGAAGTCCGCCCGGAAGGTGAGCGTCTTCGACTGCTCCGACCCGGCCAAGCTTGCCCTCTTGCACACGATCGGCACGGGCGACGATGGCTACGGTCCCATCACGCCCGAGCGGCTCTGGGCGCCGACGTCACTCTCGCTTTCGCCCGCCGGTGAATTGGCGGTGGCCGATGCACCGCGGTTGCTCGTCTTCGACGCGGCGGGTAAGCCACTCGCACAGTCTCTCGGCATGTGGGGCCAGCAGATCTCTGCCGGACAGTTCGCGGGCGACGACCGGATGCACTTTTTCAATCTTTGGGGGCGTTACAGCATCGCCCTCGACCCGAAGAACCGCACGTGGTCGCCTGGCATCCGCTGGAAGTATTCGATGGAGGGCGACCCGATGTATTGCTTCACAGCCGGCGGCAAAAGCTTTTGCGTGGCGACCCGGACCGACAAAAAGCCCGGGCTGATCGTCTACGAGATGACCCCGGCGACCGGCCTGGGCAAGGCGGTGATGCGGATCAACGGCGACGGCAGCATCCAGAAGGATGCCGACGGCGACGGCCTGATCGTGGATGACGACCCCGTCACGCCGGCAGTGCCCGGAGTCAATCTCAACGGCCGGTTCGTGCGGACGAGCCGGTTCCGGCCCGACGGCATGCTCGTGAACGCGGCCCCGATGATCGTGCCGATGACCGGGCTCGGTGCCGATGGGCTGCCGGTCTTCGCGTTCGACAAGGTCCGCTTGCCCCAACCGACGGTCGGCGGCGTGAAGGAGTTTCTCTCGCCCTACGACTTCTCCACGAAGGAATCGGCCCACACGCGGGAGGAAGCAGTGCTCGATTCGCGGGGCACGCTCGTGGCCGGCACGTTGCTCAAAGGGAGCGCGGGCGCCGACCTCTGCACCGAGCACGGCGGGGAGACCGACATCATGGGCATCGCCCCCGACGGTCACGTGCGGTGGCTCAACCCGCTCGATCCCAAGGGGCTGAAGGCCGGTTTCTTCGGGCTCCACAACCTGCTCGACATTACCTTCGCTGGCCGCGGCGCAGAGTGCGAGTTCGAAACCATGGATGCCGATGGGCTCGGCACTGGCGTCATCGGTACGCCGGTTGCCATGGGCTGGACCGGCATGTGGCTCGACAACGCCCGGCAGTCGTACGGGTTCGTCGGCAACGACGGCAAGGCCCACATGGTGCTCGGCGACTATTCGGCGCAGGCCTACCACTGGCTGACAGTCACCGGCATCGAGCGGATCCAGAAACATTCGGTGAACGTGAAGGTGGATGCGCCGCTTGCGGCGGCGCTCGCCGCCGCGCCGGCCCAGCCTGTGAGGGAGTGGCCGGTGCCGGCGGTGGCGACGTTCGCCATTCCGAAACTCGCCGCGCCTCTCGCGATGGACGGCGACCCGGCAAAGTGGCGCGGGCTCAAGCCGATCCTGATCACCCCGGAACTGGCCGGAAAGGCGATCGGCCCGGAGAACTCGAGCGCCGTGGTGCGGCTCGCCTGGGAAGGGACCGATCTCTACGTGCAGGTGGTGAAGTTCGACGACAAGGCCGTGCTCTTCCAGAAGGATCCGGGCAAGCACTACCTCCAGGACGGCGTGGAAATCGCCGTCAATTCCTACCCGGAGGGCTTCAAGTACAACCTCACCGTCATCGACGGAAAGCCGGCCGTGTTTCGTGACACGTGGCGGGGCAATTACGGCAATCCCGAGCTCAACACCCTGCTGACGCCTGACGTTGCGCCGCGGTCGATGAAGGCCCTTGCCGACACGGCCCCAGTGGCGGCGGAGCGGATGCTCCTCGAGGCGGCGACCGGGGCGGACCTTTCGAAATGCCAGGCGCTCATCATCGAGGCGAAGATTCCCAAGTCGGTCATGTCGCCGATGACACGGCCGGAACAGGAGGTCGAGTTCGCCAGCGGCAAGGGCTTCCGGCTCGGCATCATGCTCAACGACAACGACGTGTCGGGATGGGACGATCTCAATCCGGTCGTGTGGCCCTCGACATACTACACCTTCGCGAGACCCGACGTCCTTGCTCCGGCGGTGTTCGAGTGAGAAACCGACTGCCGCCGCAGCGGCGGACCACGCCTATCGCCTGGCTGTTGGCGGCCAGCGCCGTCGCAGCCGGCGCTCCGCCGACCGCCGCGCAACCGCCGGTGTCGATCAGCTACGAGATGCCCCGCGACGGCTTCGCCGCCGTCCATGTCTACGACCGCGACGGCACGAAACTGGTGCGGCGGCTCTATGCCGAGATCGAGAAAAAGCAGGGGACGGTTCGTGACGGCTGGGATCTCCGCGACGATGCCGGCAAGGTCGTGCCGCCGGGCGACTATGTCTGGAAGGCGGTCACCCGGCCGCCCTTCACGCTCACCTACGAACTGACGGTCAACAACGCTGGCCAGCCGGCTTGGTGGGCGCCGGCCCCCGGGAAGGGTGGCGGCGGCTGGCTGGCGGATCACGGCGCACCGAACTGTGCAGCCGCCATGGGAGACATGATGTGGTTCGGCTCGCTGGTCGCCGAGGACGGCGATTGCGCCATCGCCACCGATCTCGAGGGCAACAAGCGCTGGGGAACGCGCAGCATTGCCCAGGGCTTCCGCGGCCCGATGTACATCGCCTGCGACACCGACGCCGCCTATCTCGTCACGCCCGAGTCGGTGATGCGGGTCGTGCCGTCGCGCGACTTCCAGATGCGGAAGGTCTTCGGCTGCCCGTCCGACCCGCTGTTGCCCTGGATGCCGGCGGGGTATGAGATCGCCGGCGGGGCGGTGGCCCGCGACGGCCGGCTGTATTGGTCGATCCGCGCACCCCCCGAAACCTGGCTCACGTCGAGTTTCTCCGCGGCCGATCTCGATCCCGGAAAATGCGTCCCCGGCGTAGGCCTCTTTCAAGGCAAGGGTCATCGCGCCGCGAAGGGTGACAAGAACTACCGGGATGAAGACTACGACGAGTTGATGCGGCTTTATGCCGCCTTCCTCACCGGGAAGACGCCGGCCGACTCGCGGACGCTCTCGGGCGTGCATCTGCCGAGTTCGACGCAGGCCTGGTTTGGTGACGCGGCGTCGAGCGGGGAACTGGCGGGCTCGGTGGTGGCCGTCTTCCGCAAGCCGGTGGTCATCGGCACGGTGCTGACGGCCGACGCGACCACGGCGGTGTATGCGTTGAAGCCG
>JBILWX010000202.1:0-4745 GCA_044369655.1 Pirellulales bacterium | reverse complement strand
CAAGGTGGAGCCGGGCGAGCTGGCGACCGCCGCCGACGCCGGGCTGGACACGATCCTCGATGACTTCGAGGAGGATCTTGGCGACGGAGAGACCACCGACGGCAGGTGGATCCGGCTGCCGAACGCGTCGAAGAGCGGCCCCGGAGTGGCGGTCGCCCCGCCCGGCGGGCTCAAGACCAAGGCGCTGCGGTTCAAGACCAAGCGGCTTGTGTTTGCGCAGGTGATGGCTCACCGCATGACCGACCGTGCCCCCTCGGCCAGCCGTGTCTACGGCGACGGGAAGGAGACGGCGGGGCGCGGATGGACCGTGCAGCGGACCATCGAACGCACGATCTGCCCGCAGGCTCCCGCCGCTGCGGCGCTTGTCTGGTCGGAGCCGCAGCAGCTTCGCGGCATCTCGCTTTCGTACCCGGTGTTCGCCGCGCTCGACGTGGCCGTGTGGAACGGGACGACCGGGCCGGATCAGGCGGCCGTGAACGGAGACGAGGGGTGGACGACCGTGGGTACGCTCCAGCCTGAGCCGAACTTCGCCGGGTATTTCGGCCAGGTGCCCACCTGCCGGCACGTCGATTTCGGCAGTGTCGTGAAGGCCACGGCCGTGCGGGTGAGGATCACGGCGGGGGTGGAAAACGCAGCCGGCTTCGCGGGGATCGTGGCCTGGAGCCCGATCGGCGACGATCCCGCCGGACTGCCCGTGCCGCTCACCGAACGGATTGCGGTGCTCGAGATGCCGCCGCTCGACGACGACAAGACCGAAGCCCGCGTCGTGAAATCGATCCCGCTGCCGCGGCCGGGTCAGCTGGCGTTCGATACGGAAGGCTCGTTGCTGGCGATCTCCGATCGGCAGGTGGTGCGGGTGCCGCTCGAGGGCGAGGCTCCGCCTGCGGTCGTGGTTCCGCCGGGCCATCTCGACCGCCCATCGGGCCTGGCCGTGGACGCCCAGGGCCGGGTGCTCGTCGCCGATCAGGCCTCGGGAACGATCAAGGTGTTCGACAAGGCCGGCCAGCCCGCCGGCTCGATCGGCTCGGGCCGGCCCACCGCGGGGGCCTGGGACCCCGCCACGCTGGAAAAGCCGATGCAGGTCGCCGTCGACGCGAAGGGCCGGGTCTGGGTTGCGGATTCCTCATACCGGCCCAAGCGGATCATGCGGTTCACCGCCGACGGCAAGCCTGATCGCTGGTTTCTCGGACCCACGCAGTACGGGGGCGGCGGCTGGATGGACGAGCGCGACCGGTCGCGGGTCTCCTATAACGGCATGCTGTTTCGTATCGACTGGTCGAAGCGGGACTGGTCGCTCGAGAGCGTGGTGCATCGCGACGAGGATCCGCGGTGCCTCGCGGGCGCCGCCGCGCCCGACCGGCCGATCTACCGCGACGGCCGGCGGTATCTCGCCGGTACCACCCACGCACCGATCGCCGCGGTGTGCGAGGAGGTCGACGGCGTGGCGCGGCCGATGGCCGCCATCGGCGATCTGGGCAGGTGGGGTGACGTGGATCGCCGCGACGATCTGCGAAAGCGGTTCGGCACGGTGGATCGCTCGCAATCGCTCTTCGTCTGGAGCGATCTCGATGGCGACCGCACGCCGCAGGCCGCCGAGGTTCAAACCATAACGCCGCCCGCAGGCCGGCTCGGCTGGACCGTAGGCGAGGATCTCACGCTCTACGCTCCGGGCTTTCGGCTGCGGCCGTCGTCGTTCCGGCCCGACGGGGTGCCCGTGTATGAAATCGGAAAGCTTGAGCCGTTCGAGATGCATGCCCGGCCGGAAAGCACGAAAAACATCTGGGGCACGGCCGACGGCCGAGTCTTCATGATCGGCACCCGGCTGATCGCGGCGGACGGGCGGACGCTGCTCTGGGAGTATGAGAACGAATTTGCCCGGCACGAAGGCTATTACGCGAGCAACTTCGGCTTCGAGCGGCCACCGGGCGTGCTCAACCAGGAGCACATCCCGATCGGCCACGTCACCATGGGCGACGAGGAATACTTCTTCACCAACACCGACCCGGGAGACTGGTATTGCTACTCCCGCGACGGCTTCCTGGTGGGGTGCGTGTTCGGCGGCCCGAAGGGCTACGGCCTGCGGCAATGGACGATGCCGGAGTGGACGCCCGGCAAGGTCGACTTGAGCGGCGTGCGGCTGCCGATGGAACACTACCAGGGCTGTGTCGTGAAGGCGGACGATGGAAAGGTCTACGCCGTCGCCGGCCACAACCACGCGAGCGTGGTCCGCGTCGACGGGCTCGAGGATGTCGTCCGCCGCGAGGGAACCATCCGGGTGACCGCGGATGACCTCGCCCGCACCCGCGACTGGGAGACCAGCCAGAGCGTGGCGGCGGTGGCGGCGACCGCGGAAGGCAAGACGCCACGCAAGGCGCTGACCATTCCCCTCACGTTCGATGCGCTGCCGATCAATGGCTCGCTTTCCGCCTGGCCCAAGGATGTCTTCGTCACGATCCACGAGCGGATCCAGGGCAGCCTGAATCAGGGCCAGGTGCCGGTCGATCGCGTCCTTGGGGCGTTGGCCTATAGCGCGGAATGTCTCTATGTCGCGGTGCGGGTCGCGGACGATTCTCCGCTGCAAAATGCCGCCGCCGACCCGCTGCGGGTGTTTCAGGGAGGCGACGCGGTGGATATCACGCTCGGACTGGATCCCGGGGCCGACCCGGCGCGGACCGCGGCGGTCGAGGGCGACCTGCGAATCGTGCTGGCGGTGCGGGCCGGGAACAAGCCGCTGGCGATGCTCTATCGCCCCGTGGCGAAGGCCCCGACCACGGAGCAACGCGGGGTCTTCGAGAGCCCCGTGGGGCGGGTCGAGATCGACGAGACGCGGCCGATCCCGGAGGCCGAAGTGGCCTTCCGACGCGAGACGTGGGACGAACTCAAGACGACGTCGTGGACGCTGACCGCGGCGATCCCGTGGCGGGCGCTGGGGATCGATCCGCCACAGGCGGGCGTGCGACTCCGGGGGGATATCGGCGTGTTGCGGAGCGATCAGAACGGCGTGGTCACCGCGGAGCGGCTCTACTGGAGCGGCAAGAGCCAGACGGTCATCAGCGACCTGCCATCCGAGGCCCGCCTCGTGCCGGCCTTGTGGGGAGAGGTGACGTTCGAGGAGGAGGCGTTGCCGGGCGAGCCGGAACGCGTCAGGCAGGAGTCGCGGTTCATCCCCACCTCACCCGACGAACGCTAGACGAGACCGCCAGTTGTGGAGCCTGGTGGTGTGGAGCGGTCCGAGGCGTCAGCGTTTTTCCGGATCGTCGCGCGATGGCAGGTCAAACTCGAAAGCGTTCTTCCCGGCCTTGACTTCGACAGAAAAACCACTTGTTTGCGGGTCGCGGAACTTCGGTGGGTAACGCGTGTCGAGCGGATCCTCCGGCAGCACCGCCACCTTGTGCGAACCGATCACCGCGCCACGACCGGGCGTGCCTGAGATCAGCCGGAACGTGCCGTCCGGCTGGAGCGTGCCGGCCGCGGCAAACCCTCGCTCGGGCACGAACATGACCGTCGCGCCGGACAAGGGCTTCCCATCGAGGGTGACCTTGCCGGAGACCTCGGCCATGGGGAAGCGCTTGCTGCAACCGGTCGGCCCGACGGCGAGTGCGAGAAGAGCGACGGCAGCACTGCTGCCTCCGCCCAGGAAGCCAAAAAAGGAGAAGTTAGAAAAAGTAAACCTGCTCATGATTCGAACGCGTCAGCCGCTGGCGGCTGCACTCCTGTGGTTTTCTTCCAGACGCGACGGCGACGCCTCACGGCACGGTGATCGAGTTACCGTCATTCCGGGCCGCCAGCCTCTTGGTCAGGGTCAGGTCGGTGCCGGCCTGCAGATACCGGACACTCCCGTCGGCGAAGAGCGTGTTCGTTCCGAGGTCGTTGTGCGGTGAGCGAAGGGGCGAATTGTTTCCATTGCTCCCGTATTCACCCTGCCAGTCCTGCAAGGCAGCCGTGCAGACCCGGGTGCCGATCGGCGACGTGATCGTGGTCGTGTTCGTAACCATGTCGCGACCGCCCCCGATCGTCTGATCGGTCCATGCGGCCCCCGTCCACAAGCTTGCTCCGACATTGCTCGACCGACACGTATTCTTGCGTCCGGAGCCGTCCACCGCCCAGTCGGTCTGCTCTCCGATCATCATCGTTCGGCTCGTCCCGTCGATGACGGACCCGGCATGAATCTTCGAGTTCACGAAGAGCACGCCGTTGAAACCGACGGATCCATAACCGCCCGTGCACCAATCCTTGCTCGTCGCACTCGTTTTCGAGCCCGACGTGCCGATGTCGGCCCCCGCGATCGCCACGTAGTTGTTCGCCGCCATGTCGCGATTGCCGGACCAGACGTTCGTGAAATGAGGCATCGGGTTATCCGGACAGCGGAACACGCTCGGCAAGAATCTAAAGAATGTGTTCATGTTCGGCCCCCCTTGCACCCGTCCGGCGGTCGTATTGGTCGACGGCGGAGCGAAGAATTTCAGCGAATTATACTTTTGTGATTCCTCGACATACGGCAGCACGTGCACAGCCCAACTGAACCCCACACCTTCACCGTTGTCATAGGCCGTTTGGCCTTTTGCATTGTCACCCTGATTGCGCCAGTATTGGTAGAGGTCGACGCCGTCGCTTCCGGGCGGAAATCGCTTGCGAGCGTCGTGCACGTTGTGCAGCGCGGTTCCGATTTCCTTCAGGTTGTTTTGGCATTGCATGTTTCTCGCGGCGGCTCGCACCGCCTGCACCGCCGGCAGCAAGAGCCCCAG
>JBILWX010000133.1:0-8677 GCA_044369655.1 Pirellulales bacterium | reverse complement strand
TCCTCGGGCATGACGAGCCGGCGCAGGTCGGGGTGTCCCGTGAAGCGGATGCCGAAGAGATCCCAGACCTCCCGCTCCAGCCAGTCGGCCGCCTGCCAGAGCGGCACGACACTGCGGACCGTCGGCCACTTCTCCTCGGCCGACACGGGATCGTCGACATACACCCGCACGGTGAGCCGCTGATTCGTCGTGGTCGAGGCGAGCAGGTAGACCAGGCCATACCGCTGCGTCGCGCCGCGGTATTCGAGATAGTCGACGCAGGTCACGTCGACGAGCAGGTCGAAGCCCTGCTCCTTCAGAAACGCGAGCACCTCGAACGACTGCGGCGGCGGCACGACGAGGCTGGTCTGGCCGCGAAACACGGCCGTCTCCAGGTGGCCGAACTCCAGGTGGCCGAACCGGGCGGTGATCGCGGCCAGGACGTCGTCGACGGCGGGGGGTTCGTGTGGCATGGAGGGCTTGCGTGAGTCAGGTGCGGTGGGCGGCGGCGGAGAGTTCCCGCTGCACGACCGGATTGCGGGCGGCGTCGAGCACGAGCAGTTCTTCACCCTCGACGAGGGCCCGCTTGCGGAGCTGCCGTTGGCTGGTGTCGAACTCGCGGCCCGTGATCGTGCCTTCGCGTTGGATCTTGTCCTGCAGGTCGATGATCGCCTGGATGAGCTGTTCGGGCCGCGGCGGGCAGCCGGGCACGTACATGTCGACCGGGATGAAGCGGTCGATGCCCTGCACGACGGCGTAGGTGTCGAACACGCCGCCGGTGCTCGCACAGGCGCCCATCGAGATGCACCATTTCGGCTCGTGCATCTGCTGCCAGATGCGCTGCAGCACCGGCAGCATCTTCATCACCACGCGGCCCGCGACGATCATCAGGTCGCACTGCCGCGGGCTGAAGCGGAAGACCTCGGCGCCGAACCGGGCCAGGTCGTGCTTGCTCGCGCCGGTCGCCATCAGTTCGATGCCGCAGCACGCGGTGGCGAAGGGCATCGGCCAGAGGCTGTTTTTCCGGCACCAGTTGGCCAGTTCGTCGAGCCGGCTGACGACCACGTTTTCGGGCAGTTCGATCTTCCCCGGCATGGTCTGTCTGCCCGGCATGTTCAACGCCATCGGAACACCCCCTTGCGCCAGTCGTATGCGAACCCCACGATCACGAGTGCGATGAAGGCCATGGCTCCGGCGTAGACGAGGCCGCGGCAGGAGACCAATCCATCGGCCACCGCGGCATCGATGCCGGCAGGCGATCGGCTGGCGACCGCCCATGGATAAAGGAAGAGGAGTTCGACGTCGAACACCAGGAACGTGATGGCCACGAGGTGGAACCGCACGTCGAACCGGCGGCGGGTGTCATGGACGGGGTCCATGCCGCTCTCGTAGGGCATCTCCTTCACGGCTCCGCTCCGCCGCGGGCCGATCAGGCTGGCCGTCACGACGAGGCCCACCGACACCGCCGCCGCGATGGCCACGAAGAGCAGGACCGGAAGAATGGCGTCCATGTTGTCCGCTGGGCGGGGAGGGGATCGAGGTCGCTGGCTGACCAGAGCGCCGGGTGGGACTCCGGTGGGGAAAATCGGCCGTGGGAGACCACTTCGTGAAATTTGTCACGAAGTCGACGCCCAAAAAAACCCGGCGGGCGGGGCCCTCCGGACTGTCGGCATAACCGGCAGAGTTATACAGCGGGGAGGCTCTGGCGACGAGTCGGGGTGTTTTTTGGGGGAAAACGGCCGATTGGGGAGATGGGCAGCCATCCAAGCCCGCCACCATCCAAGCCCGCAGCGCAAGCAAGGGAATGCAGGAGGGCGGATCAGAAATTCCCGAGGCTCATCGACACGCCGGCGCCGAACGGGCCGCTGTAGAGCGTCATCCCGCTGCCGCCCGCGTTGGCGAAGGGCGGTTCGCCGCCGCCTCCGCCGCTGCGGTAGGGGGAATACGAGACGCCACCGGTGCGGCTCATCGCCGCCGCGGAGGCCGCCGCCGTCTGTTGCCGGGCGGCCTCCGCCCGCTCGACGAGCGCCTGCCGCCCCTGGTCGAACGCCGCCTGCTGCTGCTGCAACGAACTCCGCTTCTGCTCGATCTTTTGGAGCTCCTGCTGGAGCTGTGCGGCCGACATGGTCACGATGTTGGGCACATCCTTGAGCGTTTCGGCACGCTTCTGGTCGGACATCGCCGACAGATACTGCCCCACCCACGACCGCGCGTCGCGGGCCTCCGGGCTGTCGATGATCTTGAACTTGGCGTCGAGATCGTCGAGCAGATATTCGAGATCGTGCGACGACATCTTCTCGACCTTGCGGTTGAAGTCGGCCTTGATGTTGCGGACCTGCGTCGGCGTGTAGATCACCTGGGCCGAAAGCCATTCGCCGAGTTCGAAGATGGCCCGCCGCCATCGGGGGCTGTTCATGATGTCGGCCTTGCGGGCCAAGTCGCCGTCGTCGTCATCGTCGTTCTGCTGCTGCGGCCGTGCCTGGGCTGCGGCCTTCGTATCCGGGCCGCCATTGCCGGCGGGGGCCTGTGCCGCGGCCGGCTGACACATCGCCATACTCGTCAGCAGGGCGGCCAGCAGCAGTCCGTTCCGATGGAGGTGCGTGGTCATTGGCCCGGGTTTCCCTGCGGTGGCGACGCCGTCGACTTCTTGCGGATCATGGTCATGGTGACGTGCGGCGCATGTTCGCCGCCGACGTGCGTGGGCACCGATCGCCAGGTGCAGCGGTCGGCACCGTCGTAGGCATAGATATTGAGGGCCGACGTCTGCGAGCCGTCGGGCATCACGGCCATCGTGCGGGCGATCCAGGTCGTGCCGTCGGCCGAGCCGTCGCGGGTCCAGATGGCCTCGCCGTGGCTGCCGTCGGAACCGAACGACCACGAGACGATCTGCCGGGAGAGCGGATCCCAGCCGATCCGTTGGCTGAGGTGCATCGCCGGCGGGCTGTCACCCGCTTCGCCACCGGCTGTTTTGGCGACGGCGATCTTCATGTCACGCAGCAGAAAGGTACGGTTGGGATTCCAGCGGACCGACACTTCGATCGGCGGCCTGCCACCGGGGGCCAGGGGAAGGGCACCCTCTGCTGGCTTGCGGTCGGGGTGATCCTCGACGACGGACCAGTCACCCACCATCCAGTCGAGGTCGGCGAGTCGCGGAGTTTCGTGAGGCGACGAGATACGAGACTCACGCAGTCCGGTGAGCTTCCACGCGCCGTCGTGCCTGACCCATGTGGCCGAAAACCATCCCGACAATGGCGCAGCCGCGCCAGGCGGCGTCACCGCGACGGTGCCGTCTTCGATGGCGACGTCGGGTGTGAGGAACCGCAGGTTCGTCTCCTCGATGCGAAACGTCGGCCGCGGCGCCTCCTTGGTGGCCGCGGTGATCTGACTCACCGACTCCCGGCCGTTGAGCACTCGCCCCTCGTCGTCGACGATGTCGCCGTCTGGCGTCCAGAGGGCCGCGAGCGCCTTGCCGTCACCGCGAGTGAGCGCGTCCTGGTAGCTGCGGGCGGCATCCCTGATCGCCGCCGTGGCGTCGTTCGGCTTCTGTGTTGCGGCGGCCTGCTGGGCATGCGCCAGCCCCACCGTCAACAGATGCACCGCGATGGAGGCTGCCACCACTTGGATGGCGTTCCGGATGGCGTTCGTGGAGACTGCGTGCGTGAACCTCATGCCGCCATTCTACCACCGCCTTTGCGGCTGGAGAAAAGGCAAATCTCGCCGGTGGCACTGGTGGTCTGGTAGGGTGACGGGCATGTCCGACCATGTAGCGACTCTTGCCGATCTCGTCCGCCGTCCGAGCGTGAACCCCATGGGGCGGGACGTGTCGGGGCCCGACTATCTGGAGGGGCGGGTCACCGATTACTTGGTCCAGCGGTTCATGGCGGCCGGCCTCCGGTGGGTGCGACAGCCCGTGTCGCCGGGCCGCGACAACGTCATCGCCCGGCTCGACGCCACGGTGCCCGACGCCCCCACGGTCCTCTGGGACGCCCATCAGGACACGGTGCCCGCCGATGGCATGTCGATCGAGCCGTTCGTGCCGGTCGTCCGCGACGGCCGCCTCTATGGCCGCGGCTCGTGCGACGTGAAGGGGGGCATGGCGGCGCTGCTCGTGGCGATCGACCGGCTGCGGACCTCCGGACGGCCGCGGCTGGCCAACGTCGTTTTCAGCGGCACGGTCAACGAGGAGTTTGGGTTTTCGGGGGCGAAGGCGCTCGCGCGGCTCTGGACAACGCCCGCGGGCGAACTCGGGCCGGCCGAACGCGCGGCCCGCGACCTGCTCAGTGGCGCGCCGACGATGGCCGTGGTCGCGGAGCCGACCGAGCTGGACATCGTCACGCGGCACAAGGGCGCCGTCCGCTGGCGGATGCGGGTGCACGGCGTGGCCTGCCACAGCGCCTTTCCGGAGCAGGGAGAGAACGCGATCTATCCGGCGGGCCGCGCGATCGCGGCCATCGAGTCGCTGGCGCGGGAACTGTTGACCCGCAATCCCGATCACCCCTGCGGCCCGCCGACCTTGAACCTCGGCACGATCCATGGCGGCATGGGGGTGAACCTCGTGCCCGATCTCGTGGTGTTGGAACTCGACCGCCGGGTCGTGCCGGGCGAGTCGCCGGAGGCGGCGAGGCACGAGGTGATCGAGCGGATCGCGGCGGCCTGCGGGGCGGCCAGGATCGAGCACGACGAGCCGTTCCTCGAGAGCGCGGGCCTGCCGGCCATGACCGACCGGACGTGGTTCGACCGGCTCACGGCCGCGGCCGCAAGCAAAGGGGTGGTGTCGCGGGAGATCGCCGCCCGCTATGGCACCAACGCCAGCGTGTTTGCGGCCGCCGGCGTGCCGAGCCTCGTGTTCGGGCCGGGCTCGATCTCCCAGGCCCACACGGCCGACGAGTGGATCGAGCTGGCCCAGATCGACACGGTCGCCGACATCCTCGCCGCGACGGTGTCGTAGCCGCCATGAATTCCGCCGCTGGGCTTGGTACAACACAGGCCCCGTAAAGGCGTTTTCGTTCGGCATTCCCGCAGCAGGAGCAGGTTGCATCATGGCAGGCAGGATCAAGGTCGCAGGCCCGGTGGTCGATCTCGATGGCGACGAGATGACGCGGATCATCTGGCAGTTCATCAAGGACAAGCTGATCCTGCCCTACCTCGACCTCGACATCCGCTATTTCGACCTCTCCATCGAAAACCGCGACGCCACCGCCGACCAGGTGACCGTCGACGCTGCCAACGCCATCAATCAATACGGCGTGGGGGTGAAGTGCGCCACGATCACGCCCGACGAGGCCCGCGTGAAGGAGTTCAACCTCAAGAAGATGTGGAAGAGCCCCAACGGCACCATCCGCAACATCCTGGGCGGCGTGATCTTCCGTGAGCCGATCATCATCAAGAACATCCCGCGGCTGGTGCCGGGCTGGACGAAGCCGATCGTGGTGGGCCGCCATGCCTTCGGCGATCAATACCGGGCCACCGACGTGAAGATCCCCGGCCCGGGCAAGCTCACGCTCACCTTCACGCCGGCCGACGGCTCGAAGCCGATGGAGATGAACGTGTTCGATTTCCCGTCGCCCGGCGTGGCGATGGCGATGTACAACCTCGACGACTCGATCCGCGACTTCGCCCGCGCGAGTTTCCGCTACGGGCTGGCCCGCACCTACCCCGTCTATCTCTCCACGAAGAACACGATCCTGAAGGCCTACGACGGCCGGTTCAAGGACATCTTCCAGGAGATTTTCGACGCGGAGTTCAAGGCGGAGTTTGCCGCGAAGGGGATCACGTACGAGCACCGGCTGATCGACGACATGGTCGCCTCGGCGCTCAAGTGGGAAGGCGGCTACGTCTGGGCCTGCAAGAACTACGACGGCGACGTGCAGAGCGACATCGTCGCGCAGGGCTTCGGCTCGCTGGGCCTGATGACGAGCGTGCTGATGACGCCCGACGGGAAAACGGTGGAAGCCGAGGCGGCCCACGGCACGGTCACGCGGCACTACCGGCAGCACCAGCAGGGCAAGCCGACGTCGACCAATCCGATCGCGTCAATCTTCGCCTGGACGCGGGGCTTGGCCCACCGGGGCAAGCTCGACGGCACGCCGGCGGTGACTCATTTCGCCGACACGCTCGAGAGGGTTTGCATCGAGACGGTGGAGGAGGGGAAGATGACGAAGGATCTGGCGATCCTCATCGGTCCGGCCCAGCCGCATCTGACCACGCAGGATTTCCTGGCCGCGATCGACGAGAATCTGCGGCGGGCGATGGCGAAGGCAGGATAGACTTTCGCCGTCGCGGGTGAGCGGGCTGAGGGAGTCCAGCGGGCATGAAGAACGGCGGGAGTCGACATGGATCGATGTTGACGGACCGTCTTTTCCGGGATCGCTGGCCGATCGTGGCGATCGTGGGCGTGCAGGCGCTGGTGGCCGGCTATCTCTGCCTTCTCAAGGTGCGGGCCGATTCCTTTCTCCAACCCGGCCAGAAGTATTTCTCCATCTTCTACCACCTGCTGGCCACCGTCGATTGGCCGGGCGCCCTGCTTGGGCTCCTCTTTCTGGTGGCGGCCCTGCTGCTGCCGCCGCAACGATGGATCGACGACACGGTCGCGTGGCTCGGCCGCAACGTCCGCCTCGTGGCCGTGGCCGTGGCCGTCCTACTGTCGGGCCTCGCGGTGGTTGCGCACCGCGCGTATCCGTTCACGATGGACGAATATGCGCCGTCGTTTCAGGCGCAGGTGTTTGCCCGCGGGCGGCTGACGGGCCAGTGGCCTCCGGAGATCGCACGGCTGCTCGTGTCGCCCGACAACGTCGACTGGTTTTTCGTCATGTCGCCCGCCACCGGTCGGGTCTGTTCGGAGTATTGGCCGGGCCAGGCGTTTCTGATGACCCCGTTCGCGTTTCTGGGCATCCCGTGGGCCTTCAATCCGATCCTTTCCGGGTGTGCGATTGTGCTTCTGGCGGCAGTGGTGCGGAAGGCATTCGGCGAGCAGGCCGTGGGCTGGGCGGTGCTCTTTGCGATCGGCTCACCGGTCTTCGCCGCCTACGGTATTTCCTTCTACGCGATGACGGCGCATTTCACGCTCAACCTGCTCTACTCGCTGCTGCTCCTCTTCCCGACGCTGCCGCGCGTGGCCGGGGCGGGGCTCGTGGGGGGCTTTGCCCTCACGCTCCACAATCCGTTCCCTCATTTCATCTTCTCGCTGCCGTGGCTGGGCTGGCTGGGGCTGCGGCCGGACCGCTGGACGCGGCTGCCGCTGATCGCCTGCTGCTATGCGGCGGTGTTTCTGCCGATCGACGTGGGCTGGCGGCGGCTGGAGGATTCGATTCGCGGCAGTCGATCGGCGGCGGTCAAGCCGGCGGCCGACGATGCCGCTCCCGTGGCGGGCAGTGGGCCGCCGGCAGACACCGAGGCGGCGGCTCCGGTACTTCCGCCCACTTCGAAGGGCGTTCCTGCGCCCAGCCGCTTGGTACCGATGGTTTCGGCGAGCATCGCTACCATCAGGGCCTATTTTTTTTCGGTCGTGCAATTCCCGAGCTCAGGCGAGTTTTGGCAGGGCCGCATCTATGCGTTTCTGCGGCTCGTGGCCTGGGATGCGCCGGGCATAGTGGTGCTCGCGGCGTGGGGCTTTTGGCACAACCGCAATACGACGGCCGCCCGTCTGTTTGCCTTGTCTGGGCTGACTACGTTTCTCGGCTACAGCCTAATTGCAGTGAACGGCGGCCACGGCTGGGGGTATCGCTATTTCTTCGCCTCGTGGAGCTGCCTGCCGGTTCTGGCTGCCGGCCTGGCGGCGTACCGTTTCACAGGCGCGACGGGTAAGCCGTCCGCGGCCGCCGGCCGTGTCGCCAGGCCCGCCGAAGTGCTGCGGGCCGCCGGATTCGCCGCCGTTCTGAGCCTGGCGATCTGCCTGCCTGTGAGGCTCTGGCAGATTCATGGCTTCATCGTCGAGCATCTCGGGCAGCTTCCGCCTAAGCCACTAGCGCACGTTGGCAGCGATGTCGTTTCCTTTCTCGATCTGCGGCACGGCTATTTCCGCAACGACCTCATCCGCAACGATCCGTTTTTTGAACACGGGCCCTACGTGTTCGTCAGCCACGGTCCCGACAACGACAAGCGCGTGATCGAGGCGCTCGCAGAGCTGGTCGGCCTGCAGGCCAGGATGACGTTCGTCGACCAGCGTGGCTCGACGTGGGTCCTCGAGCCTGCGGCTCCCCGGGAGGGCAAGCCATGACACTATCCGAGGGCATTGGTGGCGGCAGCATCGACGTGACGATCCTGATGCCCTGCCTCGACGAGCGGATCACGCTGCCTGCGTGCATCGACACGGCCCAGCAGGCCGTGACGGAGTTGGCCGCCCGCGGGCTCTTCACGGAGATCCTCATCTCCGACAACGGCAGCACGGATGGCAGCCGCGAGTATGCCGAGTCGCGGGGTTGCCGGGTGACGCTCTGCCCGCAGCGGGGCTACGGGGCCGCGCTCATCCACGGCATCGCCGAGGCCCGCGGCCGCTATGTCGTGATGGGCGACAGCGACGCTTCGTACGACTTCCGCGAGGGCGTGCCGATGGTGGCGAAGCTCGAGGAGGGCTACGACCTCTGCATGGGCAACCGCTTCACCGGGAAGATCATGCCGGGGGCGATGCCGCCGATGAACCGCTATCTCGGCAACCCCGTGCTCTCGGGAATTCTCAATCTGTTTTTCCATTCCGGCGTGG
>JBILWX010000132.1:0-8695 GCA_044369655.1 Pirellulales bacterium | reverse complement strand
CTCGCGGCCGAGTTGCACGAGCAGCAGTTCGTGATCCTTCGCCAGTTCCGCGAGGAAGGGCTGCTGCGAGCGATAGACGCTCTGCCGCTTGAACCACATGCTCGTGAGGATCGCGATCCGCTTCTTTTTCGGCGTGTTGCGGATCGGCTGGCTGCACAGCGGCGTGGCCTGAAACAGCTTGTTGATCCGCTGCTTCACCAGGTAGTCGTGCTCGTGGTCGATGTAGGTGGCGCCGAAATAGGCGTGGTGGGTGAACGAGTTGATGCCGATGAGCCGGTCGTCCTCGTAGGCGATGTGCTCGCGGAGATTGGCGAGCGTGGTCTCGTCGGCACAGCCGTTGCGGTAGCCCTCCGTGAAGCAGTAGTACCACTGCGTGGCAAGCGCCGGGCTCGTTCCGAAGAGCAGCTTCCGGTCGATCTTCACCTTGTTGCGGGCCGAATAGAGGGCCAGCAGCTTCGTGAAATTCCGCTGCTGCCCGAGCAGGATCCGCAGATACGGGTCGGTCGAGCCGAAGTCGCTGATCGCCACCATGTTGGCGATCACGCCGTTGGCATCGATGAACCGGGAGGCGTAGGCGTCGCTGAGGACGAAGTCTTCCTGCGTGAGGAAGTAGAGAAACTGCTTCACGAAGCCGTTGAGGGCATGCTTCGTGGGCACGTCGAGGGCGTAATACGTGATGTTGCGGAAGTGGTCGATGACGGCCAGAAACTGCTCGCTCATCGAGTCGTAGGCCTGCTCGCGGTAGGCCTTGTGGAGCTTGTCCGCCGAGAAATCGACGAGGGGGTTGGTGGCCGTTTTCACGTCGGCCGGGGCGGCATCGACGTTATTCGCAGGCTTTTCCAGGGCGGCCGGGGCGGCAGAGGCCGCAGGGGCGGGCGAGGAGGTCACGACTCACGTCCTTTGCGAAACTGGATGAGTGAAGACAGCGGGTGCGGATTGGGAAGACCCTGACGAAGCCACCCGTCCGGAGGAGTATAGCTCACGCCTGAGTGGCATGAGAAGCACGGGAGCAGCAGTCCTGCCGGCGAAGAGGGGCGAACGCTGCCGCCTACCAGCGGCCTTCCAGCCCCAGCGACACGCCTTGCAGGATCAGCGTGCCGTTGGTTTTGAGCGATCCGGTCGGCGGCACACCCGGACCCTTCTGGGCGAGGTTCTGACCGCTCAGCTGGTTGGTGGGCTGGGCGATGCTGTCGAGCCAAAGCCCGGTGTAGCCGCAGCGGAAGTCGAAATTCCGCATGATCGGCATCACCGCCGTGACGCCCAATTCGCCCACGAACGCGCAGCCGGCCGGGTTGCGGCCGACCGCGATCTGCTGCGTGTATGCGAAGGGCAAGGTGGTGACGTACTCGTAGCTGGAGAATTGCGAGGCGGCGTTGTAGTAGGCACCGGCCTTGACGACGCCCTCCAGCCGCAGCCCCTTGCCGGGATTCCAGAGCACCGAATCGAGGCCGATCTGGCCACCGTAGAGGTTGTTCAGGCAAGAACTGTTGTAGTTGTCGTAGCCCGTGATCGTCGGGTCGATCGGGTCGGTGAACTGGTCGGCCATCGACCAATTTTCCCGCCATTGGAGCCAGCGGAAGCCGCCGAGAAATCGGGTGGCGCCCCAGCCGAGCGGCTCGCGGTAGTTGATTTCCGCCGACTGCAGGGCCCCGTTGAGCGTCGACTGCATGGCGCTGATGGGCGTGCCGTCGAGCCCCCAGTTGTTGGCGTAGATGCCCGGTGCGGCGAAGGCATAGCCGTCGAGCGCGTAGGGGAGCGACCGCCGTGAATAAAACGTGCCAGCGTACAGATACGAGGCGTCGAATCCCCGGCCGCACTCGTCGAGCCTCGCCAGTGTCAGCCGGCCGGCCGTGAGAGGATCGCTCTGGTATTGATTGGCATTGAACACGTTCGGGCCGATGGCTGGATTGCCGTCGAGATCGGTCGTCAGGGTCGTGAACAGCGGCCGGTTGGCCGGTGCGTTTCGCCACAGGGCGATGGCCTCGAACCGGGCCACCCAGCAGGCGTCTTCCCAGCACGTCAGGCAGTCCCAGACACCGCGTTTCGTCGAGCAGGGCACGACCGTGCCGTCGGGCTCGATCGCCACGGCCGAATCGAACGTCATCATGTCGGGTGGCGACGGGACGAACTCCTGCAACCGCTCGCCCAGGCTCGGTGCCGGATCGGTAATCGCTTCGGCTTCTACCCCCTCGTCCGAAAGGGCCGGCAGGCCGAGTTCCTCAGGCGCCCCAGGCTCGGGTGGCAGCGGCGGCTGGCCGTCGGCCAGCGTCGGCTCCCCGCCGACCACCACCGACGGCAGATCGGACGCCTCGTAGGCCCGGCCACCACTCTCCCAGGCCGGTGCGGCTGCGAAGACGTCGCTCCACGCTGCCCAGGCGATCAAAGCAACCGCGAGAATTTCGACCCTGACCAAGCGAGCCATCAGTGCTGCTCCCGTTCCGAACATGCCGGTTCGTCGGGTTCAATCGGTCGTGACGATCGTAGGCCGACAGGTTTCCTGCCCGGCATTCGCGTCAGGCAGGTTGGGCTGGATGGGGTGCCAGAAGCAGGGCAGCCTGCGCGGACGGGGCGGTTGGATGGCCTTCACCCGAGCCCGAAGGCGGCGAGCGCTTCGCCGGTGTGGCTGCGGAGCAGGTCTTTGTCGCGGGCACAGCGGCGGGCGTGCACCACGACGTCTTCCGGCGGCCCCTCCACCACGATCCGGCCGCCGCCGTCCCCCGCCTCCGGGCCCATGTCGATCACCCAGTCGGCCGCGGCGATCACCTCCAGATTGTGCTCCACCACGAGCACCGTGTTGCCCGCGTCCACCAGCCGCTCGAGCACGTGCAGCAGCTTCTCGATGTCGCTGAAATGCAGGCCCGTCGTCGGCTCGTCGAGAATGTAGAGCGTGCTCCCCGTGCCCGGCTTCGCCAGCTCCCGTGAGAGCTTCACCCGCTGCGCCTCGCCCCCTGACAGCTGCGGCGCCGGCTGGCCGAGCGTGATGTAGCCCAGCCCCACGTCCACGAGCGTGGAAAGGATCCGCGCGATCGCCGGCACCGTCTCGAAAAACTGCGCCGCCTCCGCCACGCTCATCTCCAAGACGTCGGCGATGCTCTTCCCATGCCACTTGGCATGGAGCGTCTCGCTCGAATAGCGGCGGCCCTTGCAGGCCTCGCACTCCACCCATACGTCCGGCAGGAAGTGCATCTCCACCCGCCGCTGCCCCAGCCCCTCGCAGGCCTCGCAGCGGCCGCCGGGCACGTTGAAGGAAAACGTCCGCGGCGTGAACCCGCGGGTCCGCGCCTCCGGCACCTTCGTGAACAGCTGCCGGATGTGGTCGAACACGCCCGTGTAGGTGGCCGGCGTCGAGCCCGGCGTCGAGCCGATCGCCTCCTGATCGACGAGGATCACCTTGTCGATTCGGTCGAGGCCCTTCACCGCGTCGTGCTGCCCCGGCTGCTCGCGGGCCGCATGCAGCCGACGGGCCAGGCTCCGCCAGAGCACCTCGAGCACCAGCGACGTCTTCCCCGAGCCGCTCGGGCCCGTCACCGCCGTGAGCACGCCGAGCGGCACCTTGAGATCGAGCCCCCGGATCGTGCGATGCCGGATGCCGCGGACCTCGAGCCACGCGGTCGGCTCGCGACGGCCCTGCTTCTTCTTGCGGGCCAGCACCGCGTCGCAGGCCTTTTTGGCTTTGAGATACGGCCCCGTCACGCTCGCCTTCGTGGCGGCCAGCTTCGTCGGCGCCGCGTGGGCCACGATCGTGCCCCCCTCGCGGCCGCTGCCCGGGCCGAAGTCGAGGGCGTGATCGGCCGAAGCGACGACGTCGCGGTCGTGCTCCACCACCACGATCGTGTTGCCAAGGTCGCGGAGCCTGCCGAGCGCCGCTATCAGCCGGTGCGTGTCTCGCGGATGCAGGCCGATCGTCGGCTCGTCGAGCACGTAGAGCACGCCCGTCAGGCCGCTGCCCACCTGGGCCGCGAGGCGGATCCGCTGCAACTCGCCGCCAGAGAGGCTCCCCGCCGGCCGGGCCATGTCGAGATACTCGAGGCCCACGTCGACGAGAAACGCCACGCGGGCGTTGAGCTCCCGCAACAGGTCGCCGGCGATCTTCTTCTCACTCTCGGAAAGCGAGATGGCGGCGAGCGCCTGCTGGAGCCGCGCGAGCGGCATGCGGCACCAGACGTCGAGCGAGCGGCCCCAGAGCGTGACGGCGCTCGCCACGTCGGCCAGGCGGCTGCCGCCGCAGTCGCTACAGGGCACCTCCCCCATCACCGCGTCGACCTTGCCGCGGAGGCCCGCCACCAGCCGGGCCGCCTCCTCGCAGGCGGCTTCGAGGCCGTTGAATTGATAGGAGAACCAGATGTCGGCAGGGGCAGTCCCTTGCTTGCGCTGCGGGCTTGGATGGGAGGGGGAAGGCCGTTTGACCTCGATCCACTTCTCGCCCGTGCCCTCGAAGAGCACCCGCTGCTCGAGCCCCGAGAGCTCCGCGAGCGGCACGTCGATCGGCAGGCCCGTCGCCGCGCAGAGGCCCTCGAGCATCGCCCGGCTCACCTGCCCGCAATCGGGCCGGTCGAGGCTCGGCCAGAGGTCGAGCGCGCCTTCTCCCAGCGACAGCGACGCATCGCGAATCAGCGCCTTGTGCTCGATGCCCGTCCGCGTGCCGAGACCGTCGCAGGTGGCACACCAGCCGAGCGGGCTGTTGAACGAAAACTGCCGCGGCTCGAGCGGCTTGAACCCCCGGCCGCACGACGCACAGGCGAGCTTCCGGCTATGCACCTCCACCGGCCAGTCGGCTTCGTCGACGCCGTCGACCGCCCGGGCCACGAGCATCGTGCCGCCGCCCGCATCGAAAGCCGCCTCCACACTCTGCGCCAGCCGGCTCCGCTCCGCCGGAGCGGCCGTCACCCGGTCGACCACGATCTCGATCCGGTTCTTCCGCTTGCGGTCGAGCTTAGGGTTGTCGGCAAGCTGCTGCGTGCTGCCGTCAATCCGCACCCGCGCATAGCCCGCCGCCCGCAGCCCCGCAAACAACGCCTCCGGCGACTGGCCCACGCGGAGCTCCACCGGCGCAAGCAGGAGCAGCCGCGTGCTCGGCTCGTGCTCGAGCAGCCGCTCGACCGTTTTGTCGATGCTCTGCGCCCCGACAGGCGTGCCACAGGCAGGGCAGTGCATCACGCCCAGCCGGGCCGCCAGCACGCGGAAGTAATCGTACATCTCCGTGAGCGTGCCGACCGTCGACCGCGGCGTGCTCCCGGTCGCCCGCTGCTCGATGGCCACCGCCGGGGAGAGTCCCTCGATCTTCTCGAACACCGGCTTCGGCACCTGCCCCACGAACTGCCGCGCATACGGAGAGAGGCTCTCCACGTAGCGCCGCTGCCCCTCGGCGTAGAGCGTGTCGAACGCCAGCGACGTCTTGCCGGAGCCGCTCGGCCCGCAGCAGACCGTCATCGCGCCGCGGGGAATGTCGGCATCGACCGCTTTCAGGTTGTGCTGCGCCGCGCCGCGGATCGTGATCTGCGGCGGCCCCGGATCGATCGAGGCCTTCTCGAGCTGGGCGAGCTGGGCGCGTTCGGCCTTCGCCAGCGCCGCGGCCGTGACGGGCTGCTTGCGGCGGGCGGGCTTCGCGAGGCCTTCTTCCCGCGGGGCTTTGCCGGCCGCGAGCATCGCTTTGAGGGCCAGGCCCGTGTGCGAGGCCTTCGCGCGGGCCACCTGCTCCGGCGTGCCCGCGGCCACGATCCGGCCACCCCCCGCGCCCCCTTCAGGCCCCAGGTCGATGACATGGTCGGCCCGCTTCACCACGTCGAGGTTATGCTCGACGACGAGCACCGTGTTGCCGGCGTCCACCAGCCGTTCGAGCACCGTGAGCAGCTGCCGCACGTCGGCCATGTGCAGGCCCGTCGTCGGCTCGTCGAGGATGTAGAGCGTCTTGCCGGTCGACCGCTTGGCCAGCTCCCGCGAGAGTTTCACCCGCTGCGCCTCGCCGCCCGAGAGCGTGGGGGAGGGCTGGCCGAGATGGAGGTAGTCGAGGCCGACGTCGCAGAGCGTCTCCAGCTTGCGGGCGATGTCGGGGGCGTCGGCGAAGATCTCCCGCGCCTCCCCGATCTCCATGTTCAACAGTTCGGCGACGTTCTTCCCCTTCCAGCGGACCTCGAGCGTGTCCTTGGCAAACCGCGCCCCGCCGCACTGCTCGCAGGTCACCCAGACATCCGCCAGGAAATCCATGTCGAGCCGGGTCGACCCGTTGCCCTCGCAGGCCTCGCACCGACCGCCCGCGACGTTGAAGCTGAAGCGGCCCGCCTTCCAGCCCCGCTTCTTCGCATCGGGCAGCATCGTAAAGAGCTTGCGGATGTCGTCCCAGACCTTCACGTAGGTGGCCGGATTGCTCCGCGGCGTGCGGCCGATCGGCGACTGGTCGATCACGATCACCTTGTCGAGCTGCTCGGCGCCCTCGAGCCTGTCGAACGTGCCGGCGGCGGCCCCCGCCGCTGAGCCGCCGTCGCCCGCGGCCTCGTCGGTGTCGGAGTCGCTTCCACCCGCCAGCCGCCGCCGCAGCTCCGGCTCGAGCACGTCACCTACCAGCGAACTCTTGCCGCTTCCCGACACGCCCGTCACGCAGACGAGCTGGCCCAGCGGGATCTCGACGTCGATCCCCTGGAGATTGTTGTGCCGCACGCCTTTCAGCACGAGCGACCTCCCCGAGGGCTGCCGCCGCTTCGCCGGCACCTCGATCCGGTCGCGGCCCGCGAGGAAGCTGCCGGTGATGCTGCGGCCACTCTCCGCCACGTCGGCTGGCGTGCCGGCCGCCACCACCTCGCCCCCGCGCTTGCCGGGGCCGGGGCCGAAGTCGATCACCCAGTCGGCCGCGCGGATCGTGTCTTCGTCGTGTTCGACCACGACCACCGTGTTGCCCTTGTCGCGGAGCGATTCGAGGGCCCCGAGCAGCTTGACGTTGTCGCGGGCATGCAGGCCGATCGACGGCTCGTCGAGCACGTAGAGCACGCCCGAGAGGCCGGAGCCGATCTGGGCGGCCAGCCGGATCCGCTGGCTCTCGCCGCCGGAGAGCGTGGGCGCCTTGCGGTCGAGCGAGAGATACCCGAGCCCGACCTGATCGAGAAACGCCAGCCGCGAGCGGATCTCCTTCATGAGCTCGACGGCGATCACCGCCTGCGTGTCGTCGAGGACGAGCTCCGAAAGAAACTCCCGCGCCTCGGCGATCGGCAGGCCGCAGAGCCGGTCGAGGGAGAGTTCGGCGGCACGCCGGGGACCGGCCTTCCCCCGCACCCGCACGGCCCTGGCCTGAGCGGAGAGCCTGGCGCCCATGCAGTCATGGCAGGGCGTCACGCTCATCAGCTTCTCGAGCATCCGGCGGATGATGCCGCTCTTGGCGTTGCGCCAGCGGTTGGCGAGCAGCGCGAGAATGCCCTCGAACTTCGTCTTCGCGCCGCGTTCGGCCCGGCCCCGCCGCCAGGCGAGCTTGATCTCCTCGAGCCCCGTGCCATTGAGCCAGATCTTTTTCTCGACCGGCTTCAGGTCCTGCCAGGGCGTGTCGAGGAGCGTGCCGGCCGCGAGCTTCCGCTTCGCCTCGGCATGGGCGGCCACGCCGGTGAGCAGCCGCCGCAGCCACCGCGGCATGTCGCGAAAGCCGCCGAGCACGCCGATCGCCCCCTTCCGCAGCGACTTCTCGGGGGCGGTGACGAGCTTCGCCGGATCGATGCCGTAGATGTCGCCCAGGCCCTCGCAGGTCGGACAGGCCCCCTGGGGGCTGTTGAAACTGAACAGCTGCGGCTCGGGCGTCGAGTAGCTCACGCCACACCGCACGCACGCATAGCGGCTCGACAGGATGAGATCGGCATCAGGGGTCGTTGCCCGTTTTTCCTTCGCCCCTTTTTCTTTTTCTGCCTCCTCCCCCGCCACGATCACCTGGCCGCCGCCGGTCCGCAGCGCCAGCTCCACCGCCTCGGCGATCCGGCTCCGCGTCGCCTCCGACACAACGAGCCGGTCGACCACCACGTCGATCGAATGCTTGAGCAGTTTTTCAAGCGGAGGCGGATCCTCGACACGGCAGATCTGGCCATCCACGCGGGCCCGCGTGAACCCCTGCCTGACCAGGTCCGTGAACAGATCGCGATGCTCCCCCTTCGCCTCCCGCACGAGCGGCGCGAGGATCATCACCTGTCGGTCCTTGCGGGCCGCGAGAATCCGCTCGACGATCTGATCCCGCGGCTGGGCCTCGAGCACGCTGTCGCACTCCGGGCAGTGGGCCGTGCCGATCCGCGCGTAGAGCACCCGGAGAAAGTCGTGGATCTCCGTCATCGTCGCCACGGTCGAACGCGGATTGTGGCCGGCCGATTTCTGGGCGATCGAGATCGACGGGGAAAGCCCCGTGACGCTGTCGACGTCGGGGCGGGGCAGCTGCCCCAGGAACTGCCTGGCGAAGGTGGAGAGACTCTCGACGTATCGCCGCTGCCCCTCGGCATAAAGCGTGTCGAAGGCCAGGCTCGACTTGCCCGAGCCGCTCACGCCGGTCAGGCAGACGAGACGCCCACGGGGCAGACCCACCGTGACGTCGCGCAGATTGTGCTCTCGTGCACCGCGGACGACGATCGGGGGGACGTGCATGGGGGAGCGCATGATGCGTGGACGGGGCGAGACGGTTGATTGTAGCGCATCGGCACCCCGGCGAATGCGCCCGGTTTTCCGCCCGCTGGACAGC
>JBILWX010000044.1:0-26979 GCA_044369655.1 Pirellulales bacterium | reverse complement strand
GACCGGAAGGGCCGTAAACGCGCCGCCTCCGACCTGCCTCGAATCGGTTGCCGATCCCGGGAGCTGACCGGGTCTCACCAGCACCCGTACGGTGTCGTTGCGATTGACGAGCAATCGGACGACGTTGTTGCCGACCAGCCCCGTGGCGCCCGTGACCAGGCAGTCGACGCGGGGGGCGGGCTGCAGACCATCGCGTGCAGAGACAATCATCGGCGGACGACTCCCGAGCACTCCGGATCCATGCCGGATTGACCGTTCCGTCCGTGACGAACGCGCAAACCAGCCTCCATAGTACCATCGGCCGTCACGGATCCAGACTTTCGGGGGGCGGTGATTCTGCCAGCGTTGACGATTCCGAAGGCTGGGCAGAAGATGAAGCTGCGGGCCGGAAATTCCTGTCTGGACGGGGTTTCCAGCCGATGCAGCAACGGCCTTCACCCGACATGGAGCCTGCCTTGGCGGAAGTCGTCGTTCGACCGGTGGACAGCCGCGCGGAGCGGAAGCGGTTCATTCAGCTGCCGTGGCGAATCTATCGAGACGACCCGTGCTGGGTGCCACCGCTGGTCATGTCGCAGGAGGAACTGCTCGGCTTCCGGCCGCACCCCTTCTACGAGCGGTCGAAGAGCCGATCGTTCCTGGCCACGCGGAATGGCCGTGACGTCGGCCGGATCACGGCGATCGTGAACGCCGGCCATATCGATCGCTACAAGGAGCAGCGGGGCTTCTTCGGCTTCTTCGAGTGCGACGACGACGCCGGCGCGGCCCGTGGCCTCTTTGATGCAGCGAAGGATTGGCTCCATGCGCAGGGCATGGCGTCGATCCGCGGGCCGGTGAACCCCTCGCTCAACTACGAGTGTGGCCTGCTCATCGAGGGCTTCGATACGCCGCCATTCTTCATGATGACGCACAACCGGCCCTGGTATGGAAAGCTCATCGAGGCCAACGGGTTCGGGAAGATCGAGGACCTCTATGCGTTCTGGGGCGAGATATCGATGCTCGGCAATCTCGACTCCAAGCTGGCGACGATGGTGGAGGGGGTGAAGGATCGCTTCGGCGTGAAGGTGCGCCCGCTCGACCGCAGCCGCTTCGACGAGGAGGTGCGGATGTTTCTCGACATCTACAACTCGAGTCTCGGCGGCACCTGGGGCTTCGTGCCGCTCACGTCGGGCGAGGTGAAGCACATGGCGGAGAGTCTCCGGCACTTGATCGTGCCGGAGCTCGCCCTCGTGGCGGAGGTCAACGGCAAGCCGATCGGCACCGTCTTTTGCCTGCTCGACTACAACCCCCGCATCAAGGCGATCAACGGCCGGCTCTTTCCCTTCGGCTTCCTGCGGCTGCTCTGGAACAAGAAGAGCATCAAGCGGATGCGGGCGATCAGCACGAACGTGGTGCCCGAATACCAGGCATGGGGCGTGGGGCTCGTGCTGATGGCGGCGCTCGTGAAGCCGTTGCAGGACTGGGGCATGAAGGAGGTGGAATTCTCCTGGGTGCTCGAGAGCAACCACCTCTCGAAGCGGACGCTGGAACGCGGCGGCGCGCTGGTCACCAAGAAATACCGGATCTATCAGGACGATCCGCCCAAGGCCGGCGGGTAAGGGCCCGGCCTAACGCGAAACACGACATCGTTTCGCTTTCGCTTGGCACCTCTGGTTTCTATCGCTGCGTCCGGCATCCTGCCAGGCCGTCTGTATCATGCGCACGCCTCATTCCGGGTGCAGTTGCGGAATGACCGTGACGGGAGGCACGCCCTCGAACCATGAGGCCACCTCGGACAACTCGACCTTTTTGTGAGCCGTTTTCCAAGCCTCGCCACTCTTGCCGCCGAAGTGCAGGAGCAGTTGCTGGTAGTCCCGAATCGCCTGCACGCTGCATCCCGCGCGCAGCAGGTCGGCTTGAAGCTTCGTGATGGCTCTCGTCCAGGGATACTTCTCGTCCAAGCCACCCAAGGTGTCGAACAGGTCACGGTCGACGAGAAAAAAGAACCCATCGGCGATCGTGACGGGGTGATTGTCTATGGCGCGTAAGCCAGTTGCTCCCCTGGCATGAGCGCGGCATATCGTGGCCAGCGAGCGGGCATCCTGGAACTCGACGTCGGAATTCAGGAGCAGGATATGCGTAGCCTCGCGGTTCGCCAGGCGGGCGCCCATGTTCATGCCGGGCGAGAAAAAACGATTTGTGCTCGATCGTACGAACGTCTGAGTGCCAAAAAGGATCGCGTACACGTACAGCACGACCGTGCTGAACGGGCCGCTGCCGTTGTCAACCAGGACAACGTCGTAATCCACGCCCTTCTGTTGCCGCAACGAACGCAACGTTTTGAAAACGTAGCCGACTGCATTGTGGGCGAGAATAACGACACTAATCTTCATGAGTCGATGTGCCGGCGTGGAGAAGGAGTGGAGAGCCGGTTGAGTCGCTGCAGGCACGTCACTCCGACAAGCATGCTCGAGCCGCCTAGGGGATGTCGTAGCCATGTGTCCGCATGGCTGATTCAAAAAAGTCGAAGTAATTCCTTCCGGTGTCCGTCTTGTATCGAGCCACGCTGTCCGGGCGGACAACGACTCGGGCCAGCGGAAATCCGAGGAACGTCTCCAGCCGTGTCAGGGTCTCCTCCTGCCGGAGGACGAAATCCTCAAAACGCACTTCGAGCCAGTGCTTCGGCTTGGGGGTCATCGTCATCAGGTCGTGCTGATACTTCCATGAAATCGCACGACGCAACCGGACGTCGGCCGTTTGCGGGCCAGGCACTCCGAAGGTGCTCAGATCATCCGTCACATGCTGTTTCAGGATGCAGTCACGCGGGTTGCGAATCCAATACACATACCGCGCGTCCGGGAAAAGGCGGATGATCCACGGCAAGACCAACGTCGTCTCGGGAATTTTCCAGCCCTTGTGTTCCGAAGGGCTTGCCAGCACCGTTGCGAGGTAGGTCTGGATGTGGTCGACGAATGCGGGGTCGATCTCCATCGCGTGCAGGCCGGTGAAATCCCATCGGATGTCGCCTTGCCACTCCACGTATTTCGCCATCACCCGGCAGGCGTCGTACATGGGTTCGGGCGGCACCAGATCACCGGACGGATTGATCCTCCTGCCCATGAAAACATCGCTGGCGTACAGCGTGTGCGACAGGGCGCGCGTGCCGGAGTGCCCGCGGCCGATAATGCTGATCAGTGCCATTGATTGCACACGAAGAGGAGCGAAGCCGGCGAGCCGATCACTCCGGCCGCACCATGCCCTCGATCTGGAACGACCGGCGCGGCGATCCCGAGCATCCTTGCCATCAGAAAATGGCGAGCGATAACCGACGTGTCTCTTGCGAAGAATACCACCCGCACGTCAGTGTCTCAACGAGCGGCGAGGGACGGGGTACGAGGCCACGGGGGGGCCGTGGTGGCAGAACCGCCTCGGCAGCATTGATCCCTTGCTCGAGATGGTTGATCGTGATGGCCCGTGATCACCGCCGCCAGCGGCGGACGGCCCGCGGGCTCGAGCGGTAGGAGCCGCCCTGGATGACGGCGCCACCTCCGCCGCCTGTGAGACCTCCGACGCTCACGTTTGAGCCACGGTAGAAGCTGCGCGACGGGGTGTTGTAGTAGGGCCAGACGACGCGACCGGCACGCTGGTCCCGCTCCCATTGCTGGGCGCCGTAGTTGATGCCGGAGAGGTTGAAGCTCGAGTAGGGGTTCCGCGGCCCGGCCGCCTGGGCGGTCGTGGCGGGTCCCGTGACGACGATGCCGGCAAGGAGGAGCAGGACAAACAGGCGTTGGATCCGCATGGAAGACTCCGCCGAGAAAGAAGGTGGAAAACCCGTCACACCCTTGGGTGTACGCACGGAAAGTCTGACGGTTCGCGCCCGCGGCCTGTCCGCAGGCCGCTTCGTCCTCTATTATTCCCTCCGTTCGACTCCGTCACTTTCACGACCCCATTGGGAGAAGCCATGGCGACCACGCCCCAACAGACGATTGCCCTCCTGCTCGAGAGCTACAGCATGGAGCTGGAGACGGTCATGAACTATCTCGCCAACAGCGTGAATCTCGACGGCGTGCGGGCGGAGGAGATCAAGAAATCGCTCGGCGGTGACGTGATCGGTGAGATCACCCATGCCCAGCAGCTGGCCAACCGCATCAAGCAACTCGGCGGCCACATCCCGGGATCGAAGGATCTCTCGCTTGGCAAGCAGATTCAGCCCGTCGCCGTGACGACCGACGTGGTGGGCGTGATCAAGTCGGTGATCGCCGCCGAAGAGGCTGCCTGCGCCCAGTACAAGAAGATCATCAAGGCGGTCGAGGGGGACGATTACGTCACCCAGGATCTGTGCATCCGCATCCTGGCCGACGAAGAGCAGCACCTCGTGCAGTTCAAGGGATTTTTGAAGGAATACACCGCCGGGTGACGCCGCGTCCCGTCGGCAGTTCCCTTGCTTGCGCTGCGGGCTTGGATGGCAGCTGGGTGGATGGTGCCTACCGCTTGCCGCGTTTGGGCCGGTAGCCCACGCTCTTGCGCTGGCGGGCTTCCTTGCGGGGCCCGCCTCGCTCGCGGCCCGCGCCCCGGCCACCGGACTGGTGGCCCTCGGTTGGGCCGCCTCTCAAGTGGTCGCCCGACGTCGATTCCGTGAACGCCCGCGTCGCCTCGCTCCGCTTCCGGTCGAGCGCCTCCTTCGGCGCGCGTTCCGGGATCAGGCAGTCGCATCCCGAGCCGATCAGATCCTGTCGGCCCGCCTGCTCGAGCGCCCGCCGCACTTCGAAGTAGTTCTCCGGCTTGAAGAACTGCAACAGCGCCCGCTGCATGCGCCGGTCGCGGAGGCCCTTCGTCACCTTCACCGGCTGCTTTGTCATCGGGTCGAGGCCCGTGTGATACATGCAGGCGGCGATGTCGAAGGGGCTCGGGATGAAATCCTGCACCTGGTCGGGCTGGTAGCTGTTGCGCTTGAGGAAGAGGGCCAGTTCGATCATCTCCTCCACGCCGCTGCCCGGATGGCTCGCGATGAAGTAGGGCACGGTGTATTGCTTCTTGCCGACGCGGCGGCTGGCGGCCTTGAAGGCCTTGTCGAACTCGACGAAGTCGTCGGCCGACGGCTTCTTCATGAGGTCGAGCACCTCCGGGTCGACGTGCTCCGGCGCCACTTTCAGGTGTCCGCCGACATGATGCTCGGCCAGTTCACGGAGATACTCAGGGTCTTTGCGGGCCAGGTCCATGCGGACGCCCGAGGCCACCAGCACCCGCTTCACCCCCTCGACGCTCCGCGCCTCCTTCATCACCGCCTTGAGCGGCCCGTGATCGGTGCCCAGGAGTTTGCAGACCGTGGGATGCACGCACGAGAGCCGGCGGCATTTCGCCTCGACGTCAGGCCGCGTGCACCGCATCTGATACATGTTGGCCGTCGGCCCGCCGATGTCGGAGACCGTGCCTTTGAAGCCGGGCTGCGACGCCAGGAGCTTGATCTCGGTGATGATCGATTCCTGTGAGCGGCTCTGGATGATCCGCCCTTCGTGGGCCGTGATCGAACAGAACGTGCAGCCGCCGAAGCAGCCCCGCATGATCTGCACGCTCGTCTCTACGACCTCGTAGGCAGGAATCCGCGCCGTTCCATAGGAAGGATGCGGCCGACGCGTGAACGGCAGGCCATAGACCTCGTCCATTTCGTCCTGCTCCAAGGGCAGGGCGGGGGGATTCACGACCACCGCCTCGCGGCCGTAGCGTTGCACGAGCCGTTTCGCGTTGTGCGGATTGGTTTCCAGATGCGAGATCCGCGTCATTTCGCAGAAGGCGAGCTTGTCGCCGACCACCGCGTCGTAGTCGGGCAGGTCGAGGGTGCCCGTGCCCACCGGCGGCGGTTCGCTGGCGCCGAGCCGGTAGGCCACGCCGCGGAGATCACGGAGGTCCTTGACCGTCTTTCCGGCATCGAGGCCGCGGGCGACGTCGAGGATCGTCCGCTCCCCCATCCCGAAGACCACGAGATCGGCCTTCGAGTCGAGCAGGATCGACCGGCGGACGGTGTCGCTCCAGTAGTCGTAGTGGGCGATCCGGCGGAGGCTGGCCTCGACACCGCCGGCCACGACAGGCACGCCTGGAAACGCCTCCCGCGATCGCTGGCAGTAGGCGAGTGTCGCCCGGTCGGGCCGGCGGCCGATCTCGCCATGGGGCGAATAGGCGTCGTCGTTCCGCACCTTCCGGTTGGCCGTGTAGTGGTTGATCATCGAGTCCATGTTGCCCGCCGAGACACCGAAGAAGAGGCGGGGCCGGCCGAACTGCCGCCAGGCTTCGCAGTTGCTCCAGTCGGGCTGGGCCAGCACGGCCACGCGGAAACCGGCCGCCTCCAGAAGCCTCGCGAGCAGGCCGTTGGCGAAGCTGGGGTGGTCGACGTAGGCGTCGCCGCTGACGAACACCACGTCGACCGACTCCCAGCCCCGCGCGAGCATCTCGGCGCGGGTCGTCGGCAGCGGCGGCCGCGGGGTGCGGTCGGTGGCGATGGCGAGGGACATGGTGGGAACGGGCTTGGGCGGGAACCGGCTGGGCAGTGGGCCGGTGAGACAAGTGTACCCCCGGGAATCGCGGCCCGAAGCCGTCAGTCGACGGTTCGCCGCAGTGTGTTTTCAGCTGCCTCCCGGCGGCAGAATCGGCTTCAGTGCTATATTCGCGGGATGTTTCGCACCCGCCGCAGTCCCACTGGAAGCCCTGGCCATGCCTGGCTGATTCCCTGGCTGATTCTGCCGGCGCTGATCACCGCCGGTCTGGTGGTGGCAGACGAGCCGGCGGCCCCGCCCGATGCGGCGCAGATCAGCGGCTGGATCGATCAGTTGGCGGCGGAGCAATTCGCCCAGCGGGAGGCGGCGACCCGAAGCCTCGCCGCGGCCGGCCTGCCAGCCATCGAGCCCCTGCGGGCGGCGATTCGCCGCGGCGACCTCGAGGTGAACAGTCGGGCGATCGAGATCCTGCGGGACATGCTGGCCGGCGAGGATGCCGATCTGGCCGTTGCCGCGGAGCGGGCGCTTGAATCGCTTGCCGAGGGATCCGACGCCGCCGTCGCCGGCATGGCGGAGGCCACCCTCGAGTTCCACATGCTGGGCGTGGCCGAGGCGGCTCGGACGCGGCTCGAAGCATTGGGAGCGATCGTCGCCGAAGACTCCTCGCCCAGCGGGCAGCGTGGTCTGCTGGTGCTCTTCAGCGGCAGGTGGAAAGGCACGGCCGAAGACCTGCGGCTGCTCGTCCGGCTCCGCCGCGTGCTGCAGGTGGCGCTGCATGGCGTGCGGCTCGATGATGCGAGCCTGGCCGTGCTGGGGCGTCTGCGGTGGATCGAGCAGCTGCAGCTCTATGGCACGGGCGTCGGCGAGGCGGGGCTGGCGGCCCTCGCGGAGAAGCTCCCCAACACGAAAATCGACGTGCGGAAGGGGGGGAAACTGGGCGTGGCGGGGCAGGGGGTGATCGGCCCCTGTGTCATCACGCACGTCCAGGACGACTCGGCGGCCGCGCAGGCGGGCCTCCAGTTGGGCGACATCGTTCTCCACATCGACGGCGAGCCGGTCGCCAATTTCGAGTCGCTGACCGATCTCGTGGGCCGCCACGGGCCGGGCGAGAAAATCGAGCTCGACATCCAGCGCGGCGGAGAAAATCCCGGGGACGAGCCGCAGCGTTTCAAACGCACGGTGGAATTGGGCGGCTGGGAGTGATGGGATCCGGCGATGCCGAGAGTGCGGTAGGAAGGTTCCAGGCAAGGCGTGCAGGAGAATGATGGACCGATGACGAAAAACCATGCGACGGAGAGTGGCGGGATGGGCGAAACGGTCGACGTCCGCTGGCACGCCCATGCGGTCAGCCGCGACGAACGCGAGCGGGCGGCCGGCCATCGCGGCTGCGTGCTCTGGTTCACCGGGCTCTCGGGCTGCGGCAAGAGCACGCTGGCCAACCTCGTGGACCACCGCCTTCACGACCGCGGCGTGCGCAGCTTCGTGCTCGACGGCGACAACGTGCGTCTGGGCCTCAACGCGGCGCCCGGCCTGCTGCGGGAGCGGCATGGTGAGGAGTTTGCCAGGCGATTCGGCCTGGGGTTCGCGGCCCAGGATCGCGAGGAGAACATCCGCCGGATCGGTGCCGTGGCCGAACTCTTTGCCCAGGCTGGAATCGTCGCGCTGACAGCCTTCATCAGCCCCTACCGTCGCGATCGCGACGCCGTGCGGTCGATGCTGGCGCCGGGCGACTTCGTCGAAATCCACGTGCGGGCGCCCCTCGAGGTCTGCGAAGGGCGGGATCCCAAGGGACTCTACAAGAAGGCCCGAGCGGGTGAGATCAAGGGCTTCACGGGGATCGACGACCCCTATGAGGAACCGCAGAGCCCCGAACTGGTCGTTGACTCGGCCGCCACGCCCGCCGAACAACTCGCCGACCAGGTGATCGCATGGCTGGAGCAGGCCGGCAAGATCCCGCAGCGCTGATCGCCTTCGCGACGCCGCTACTTCCGCGGGCCGAGCAGTTCCACGATATTGCCGTCGGGGTCGCGGACGCAGGTGAGAAAGAGGCCAGGGGCGAGCGACTCGGGCAGCGCCACGGGCGATTTCGCCAACGGCTTCACGCCCAGCGTGGCCAGGCGGGCGAGGGCGGCGTTGGTGTCTTCCACCATGATCGTCAGGTAGCGAAAGCCGGTGTGCGAATGGATGAACTCATTGTCGCCGGTGCGGGGCGACGTGCCGGCCACCTGCATGAGCTTGAGCTTGGTGGCCTCGGGGCCATCGCCGAGCACCAGCACGCGGACCGAGAGCGGCTTGGAGTCGGTGAGGCCAGCGGCCGCGACGACATCGGCCGACACGTCGAAACCCTTCAGTTCGCGAAACCCAATGCCTTCGGTGTAGAAGCGGACGCTCTTCTCCAGATCACTCACGACCGTGCCGAGGTCGATCGTCGTGCGTGGGAAGGCAACCGGCTCAGCGGCGTGGGCTGTTCCCGCTCCGGCGAACAGGAGAGCGACGAGCATGGTGAGCGGACGCATGGACGAGGTCCTTTCGGTTTGGGTTTCAGCGGCCCGAAGCCCACGAGAAGAAGCGAACGCCGCTGCGGGCTTGGATGACGGTTCCGGCTGCAGGGCCATTGTCGGCCCTGCAGCCGTGGAAACCGGTCAAAGAAGACTAGTCGAGGAACCCGGAGAGTTCCTCGCTGCGGGCCGGGGCCTGCAGCTTGCGGACGGCCTTCGCCTCGATCTGCCGGATCCGCTCGCGCGTCACCTTGAAGATGTGGCCGACCTCTTCGAGCGTGTAGCTGTAGCCGTCGCCGAGGCCGTATCGCAGCTTGATGATTTCCCGCTCCCGGTAGGAGAGTGACTTGAGCACCTTCGCGATCCGGTTGCGGAGCATCTCCTGCGCGGCACCGACGGCCGGGTTTTCGGCGCCCGTGTCGGGCAGCAGGTCACCGAAGTGGCTGTCCTCGCTGTTGCCCACCGGGCGGTCGAGGCTGATCGGGTAGCGGCTCATCGCCGTCACGCGACGCGTCTCGTCCACCGGCGTGCCGGCCCGGGCGGCGATCTCCTCGATCGTCGGCTCGCGGCCGTATTCCTGCAGCAACTGACGGGCGACGTTCCGCACGCGGGACATCGTCTCCACCATGTGCACCGGAATGCGAATCGTGCGGCTCTGGTCGGCCACCGCGCGGGTGATCGCCTGCCGAATCCACCAGGTGGCGTAGGTGCAGAACTTGAAGCCGCGACGGTACTCGAACTTGTCCACCGCCCGCATCAGGCCGGCATTGCCCTCCTGGATGAGGTCGAGAAACGACAGACCGCGGTTGCGGTATTTCTTGGCGATCGACACCACCAGCCTGAGGTTGCCCTCCGACAGGCCACGCTTCGCCTTTTGGTAGCGGGCGTAGATTTCGCGGATCTCGTCCATCCGCCGCTTGAGGCTGCGGGGCGTTTCCTGGCAGGCCTTGAGGATCGCGCGGTATTCGTCGACGAGCTTCTGCCGGCCGGCCGGCGGCTGCTTCGTGCGGCGGTGTGCGTCGATCTTGCTTCGCAATTCCTTGAGCCGAACCACGAAATTGTCGAGTGTCGGGATCATGGCTTCGATCCGCTGCGTCCGCAGGCCGAGTTCTTCGACCAGTCGAACGCACCGCCGCCGGCGGTGCCCCAGCCGTGCCCACGCCTCGCGACGCTCCGCCATCTTCCGCTTCTTCGACAGGGAGATCCGATAGTCGGCGCGATTCTGCCGCAGCAGCACCTCCAGCGTCCGCAGGTTGTGCGGAAGGCGGCCGAGGATCTGATCCTTCTCGAGGCGATCGGTCACCGACACCTGCACCGTGCGATCGAACGGCAGCTCGCCCCGATGCACGCGGGAGAGCACCTTGAACGCCTGCTGGCAGACGTATTCACATTCCAGCAGTTTGGCGCGAAACTGTGCCCGCGTTGTTTCGATCTGCCTGGCGAGGTAGATCTCCTGGGCGCGGGTCAGCAGCGGGATCTCGCCCATCTGCGTCAGATACATCCGCACGGGATCGTCAGACCAGTTCTCGACCTGTTCGATCAGGACGTCTTCACCCTCGCCGTTCGCCTCGATCTCCGCCTCTGCCTCCGCCTCGATCTCGGCATCGGGAATCACGGCCGTCTCGGTGTCGTCGACAAGCAGGTCGGCGTCTGCCTCCTCGGCATCGACGACCTTGTCGGCGAGTTCCTCGACCTCCTGGGGATTGGAGACAACGTCGTCCTCGAGTTCATCCAGCAACGAGTCGTACAAGGCTCAGCTCCTTCTTGGAACAATCTTCGAACTAGGGTCTTCAATCAGGCTTCAAGCAAATGGTGAACGGTCGCGTGGTGACGAGCCGTCCGATGCATCATTCGGAGTGTCGCGAGTGTGATTCAAGGGCCGGGGAAATCCAGCGATGGAAATTGGCCGGCCGCCGGCCATGAATCGCAGTCGCATGCGGGCCGCCACCCCCTCGTTTGGCACCGCGTCGGCAGGAAGGGCAATGTCGACACACATCTCGCGTGAATCTGGGTGGAATGCGGCGAGTTTCCGGATGCCTGTGGAGAGGGCTGTCTCATGGAGGGGGGCGTCCGGAAGGCTCAAGATTATGCCCCTGCCAGACAAGAAAAGCCAGTAAATTTTTCGAGGAAAAGAGCCGGGGATTCGAGCCAGATGCCCCGAAATGGTAAAAGAAATCGGCGGGAGAAGCTCTGCGTGCTCCGGTGGAACGGACCCTTGGCGGAATCGAGATCATGAGCGGCCAGAAGAAGACCTTTCTGTTGCCCTGCGCAGGATGTGCCCACGAGATCGAGGTGGTGACGGGGCAGGCCGGTGGTCAGGTGGAGTGCTCCGCCTGTGGCCGACGGAACGACGTGCCGAAGTTCCGCGATCTGGCCCAGCTGCCGGTCAAAGCCGATGTGCCTGCCGGACAGACGCACTGGGGGCTGCCGCAGGCCGTGGCCTTGGCCGGTGTGGCGTGTGCCGCACTGTCGTGGGGAACCGCGGCGTGGGTGGGCGCGGTGCCGAAAGCGGCGCTCGATGCGAACCAGATCCGTGCCAACATCGAGGCCGGCGATGATGCGGCGCTCTATCAATCGTTGCAGGACTATGCCCGCGGCCCCGTTGTTCGCCTGCCTTTGAATGGCGAGGTCGCTCTCCAGCGACACACGCAGTTCGCCCAGCGAATGTCGTGGACGTTCTCTGTCATCGGCGGCCTGGGGGCGCTCACAGCGGCAGCCGCCGGCCTCGCAGCGCTTGGCGCTCGAAAGCGGGCCTGACCGCGGTCTGACGTTGACGGGGCCGCGAGATCCACATGAGAGCCGCCTTTATCACGCAGACGGGTGGCCCGGATTCGATCCGCATCGGATCGCTGCCCGATCCGACTCCCGGACCGCGCGATGTCCTCGTGCGGGTTCGGGCGGCGGCCGTCAATCCGATCGACACCTATGTCCGGTCAGGCATGGTGGCCATGCCACTCTCTTTTCCCTTCGTGGTCGGCTGCGATCTGGCGGGCGAGGTGGTGGAGGTGGGAGCCGAGGTGGATACCCTGCGGCCCGGCATGCGAGTGTGGGGGTCGAATCAGGGGCTCCTTGGACGCCAGGGCACCTGTGCCGAGTTGGCGGCGGTCGACGAGCGTTGGCTCTATCGCACCCCGGACGCGGTCTCGGATCGTGAGGCGGCTGCGGCAGCCCTCGTGGCCATCACGGCCCACCTCGGGCTCGTCGACACGAGCGCGCTTACTTCAGGAGAGACCATTTTCGTCAACGGAGGGTCCGGCGGCGTCGGTTCCGCCGTCGTGCAGATCGCCAAGGCGTTGGGGGCGCGGGTGATCGCATCCGCCGGCACGCCCGCCAAGTGCGAGCAGGTCCGACGTCTGGGGGCGGATGTCGTGTTTGACTATCACCGGGGCGATCTCGTGGAGGCGGTGCAGGCCGTCGCGCCGGGAGGAGTGCATGTCTACTGGGAAACGCTGCGGGAGCCGGCCTTTGACCAGGCCGTGGGCATGCTCGGCGAGGGCGGACGGATGGTGATCATGGCGGGACGCGATGCGCGGCCCGCCTTTCCCGTCGGACCGTTCTACGTGAAAGGCTGCCGGCTCTTCGGCTTCGCGATGTTCAAGGCCACACCTCAGCGGCAGGCCGCAGCGGCCGCCGACATCAACCGGTGGCTGGCGACAGGCCGGTTGCGGTCGCCGATCGACCGCGTGCTGCCGCTGGAACGGACTGCCGAAGCCCATGCCCTGCAGGAGTCGGCCACGATTCACAAGTCGGGCATACTGGCCGGCAAGATCGTCATCGAACCGTAATCGGCTTCGTGGAGGGAGAAGCCTGCTGCTGTTCCGCGGAGCCGCGGCGGAGCCGCTCTTCGAAGGCGTTCATCCCGGCGGAGAGATTCGGAAACATCGTCGTTCCAAAGCGGGGCTGCGGCTGCGGCTGATCCTCGGTCTCGTGCCGGGTGTTGACGGGGGCGGTCTGCCGTCCTTGACGCTGGGGCGGCCCTCCCTGGGGAACTCTGGCCTGAGGCCTGCCCGGCTGCGGGCTACGGGGAGAGGTCGCGGTCGCTGTCGCGGTCGGCGGCAGCGGTCTGACGGAATTGGAGGCCGGGCGGGCACTGGAGTGCTGCGTGGACTCCGCTGCTGACTGTGGGGCATCGGCCCGCTTCACGAACGAGGTGTCTGCCTTCAGGGCGATGCTCTCTGGAACCACGAGATACCGCGAGTGCACGGGGCGTGATGCTGCCGGAGGCGGGCTGGTCGGCGCCGCGGCGATCGGCATCGGTGCCGCTTCGGTGGCGACCGTCGGCTCTTCCGCCGCTGGGGTTGCGGACTCTGTCGCAGCGGTGTGGGCGTCGGGCACGACGGTCTCGGGCTGCCCGGCGACTTCGTCGCTCGTGATCGTATCGTCGGCGTCGCGGGCGGTGCTTTCGGTGACGGCAGCACTGGCGGCGGTATCCGGTACGGTCGCTTCCCCGACCGCCGATTCTGTGGCCGCCGGTTCTTTGACCGCCGGTTCCGAGACCGCCGGTTCTGTGGCGACGGCCACCTCCTGCTGCTTCGGCGGCTCGACCTGTGGCTCGGCTTCCTGGGGTGCCACCACCGGCGGGGCCGGAGTTGCGGCCACTTCCTGAGGGCCGGAAGCGGTCGCCTGAGCCGCCGCTGCGGGGGGCTCGTGCATCGGCGCCGTGGCCGGGGGCGCAGCCTCTGGCACGGTCGGCTGCGCCGGTGGCACGGTCGGCTGTGCCGGTGCGGCTGCCGGCGCGAGTGGCAGAGCCGCGATCTTGACCGGTTCGACCGGAGCCCAGAGATCGGTGTCTGCGGCGGGCACCACGGGCGTGGTCGAGCGGGTGTAGTCGGTCGGAGCCGCGGACGGCGTTGAGTCAGCCGCAGGCTGCGTTTCCTGTCCCGCCGGCAACAGCTGGATCGAGAGCAGCGGCTGCCCCTCGCGGAGCGGATGTTTCAGGAGTTGGCCGCTGAAGGTATCGCTTGCCCGCAGCGCTGTCGCGGGCATCATCGCCTTCGGCCAGTCGCGCAAGGCAACGTCCCACACCGTCACGGGAGCCCCTTGAGGAAGGGACCGCAGCGCCACGAAAATGGCCTCGCTTTCCACGCGGGGCTTCGCCTGTGCCAGCCGGACATCGAGCGTGCGATTGACCCCCACAGCTGCGGCCGCGCCGGCAACGAAGGCGGCTGCGAACACGGTGACTGCCCGTGGCCTGTGTGACCGTGGCTGAGTGGCTTGCTTGGGCAGGGCGGTGCGCATGGTCTCTTCTTTCGTCGATGCCGGCTCGAGGCTGCGTCGCGATGGCGACGCTCTTCAACAGGTGCCATCGACACCTCTGGCAGGGTGCGTAAAGCCTGCGGCGTGACGCGATTGCCGCTTGCCAGGACACCGCAGACTCACGGCCGGGACAGGTCGCCGTCGCCGTGACGGACTTCCCAGATCGCCTGGTTTGACCGGCGTCCGAGGCGGCCGTGTCCCTCGCAGCGGATTTCACTGAGATGCGGCTACCGCTCTTCGGGCTCGCGGTCCGCGTCGGCAGGGGCGAACATCGGATCGCTGCTCTGCGGCTGGGGCAGCGGACGAATCGCCAGCAGCCGTTGCCCGGATCGGCTGCCGGAGCGGTCGCGGAAGAAGGCATCGCCCGCCGTCGAGGCCGGTTCGCCGACGCAGCTGACGATGATCATCGATCCTGTCGGCACGGTCGTCTCGAACTCGAGTCCTTCCAGCAGATCGCGCCGCTGGCCCGCCTCCAGTCGAAACATGCCCTCTTCCCCCACCCAGGAGCGTTCCACCGGGCCGTGCTTGATCGTCGGCGACAACTTGAGCCGCGCCCTGCCGTCGGCCGCCGGCCAGCAACGCAAGGAAAACAGCGGGCTGGCGTCGCGGTAGGTCGTGCCGCGGAGGCTGTCGCCGTCATGCTCGAGCAGCACCAATTCCGCGAGATCGGTCGCCGCCATCACGTCGCTGCTGCGGCCGGGCAGCATGCGAAGCACATGCCGCACCAGTGCGGGGTTTTCCGGGAGCGCGGCCGGCAGGGATTCGCCCGGCGGTGCAGCCGGCGGCAGGAAGCGGTCGGCCAGATGGGGCGGCAACTGCGCCGTCACCACGCCGGCCCGCAGGCCGTTGGCCTGCAGCCGGCGCCGCAGCGGTTCGGCAAACACCTGCTCGTCCGCCAGCTGCCAGAGCTCGTCGCGCCAGACGGGATCGTGTTCCTCGTGGCGGATGAACACGAGTTCCAGCGGGATCGTCCGCGGGGCGGCACGCGGTCGATCGGCGGCCACGGTCGCCGGCGAATCGAGGGAGCCTTCGGGCCGCAGGCCGCCGCGGCACCCGCCCAGGGCAAGCAGGGCGAGACAGACGGCGGCGGCGTGGCGTAGCCAGCGGTCATGCATGGCGCCGGGAATCCGCGAAGAGAGGTTCGGGAAGGCGGGGGAAGGTAGGGAGGCCAGCCCGTCGCGTCAACCGCGGTGCAGGCCACCCTTATGACACCGCTTTGACGGCGTTCACGAAGAGGGGCAGGCCCGCACCGGCGGCCCCGGGATCGAGGCGTCCATTCCAGGCAGGGTGCTGGATCGCGTCGATGAACCGCTCGGGATGGGGCATCAGGCCGAGAATCCGTCCCGTCTCGTCGCAGACCCCCGCCACATCTCCCGTCGCGCCGTTGGGATTGGACGAGATGCCGGAGGCATCGACGTCATACCGCAGCACGAGTTGGCCGGCGGTGTCGAACGCCGCGAAATCCTCGGGCGACCGTGTCACGAACCGGCCCTCGCCATGGGCGACCGGCAGTTGGAACCGATCCATGCCGCGGAGAAACACGCAGCGTCCTGGCACCGTCCGCAGATGGACCCAGCGATCCACGAACAGTCCGGAGGTATTGTGGGCGAGGCTCGCGCGGGCTGCACCCGTGATCGGATCGGCCAGCAGCAGGCCCGTCTGCAGGAGCACCTGGAAGCCGTTGCAGATGCCGAGGATGAGCCCGCCACGGTCGCGAAACGCGGCCAGTCCGTCGGCGAGCCGAGACCTCAGTTCCAGCGCGAAGATCCGCCCACTGGCGATGTCGTCGCCGTAGGAGAATCCGCCGGGGATACAGAGGATCTGGAAGTCGTCGGCGAGCGACGGCTTCTGGGCCAGTGCCCGCACGTGCACGCGGCGAGCGATGGCGCCGGCCCGCTCGAAGGCGTGCGCCGTCTCGTGGTCGCAGTTGGTGCCCGGTGCCCGCAGGATCAGCGCCCGTGGTGACAGCATGTTCACGCTCCTCCTCGCCAGGCCCGGGCGAGGTCGGTCACCGGCACTGCCGAGATCTGGCCGTCGCTGGAGACGACCTCCAGCCGGTCACCGGCGACGACCGTGCCGATCCAGGCCCACGGCAGCTTCTGGGTCTCGTATCGTTGATTCATCTGGGCGGCAAACCGGTCGGCGGCGGCGGCAGGCACCTCGCAGATGAACCGGCCCGGCGTCTCCGTGAAGGCGATTGCCAGATCGGCATGCAGGGCCGAGCCAGCCGTGGCCGAGCCGCCGGCCTCGATCGGTACGGCGGCCAGTTCGATCCGCGCGGCTGAGCGGCCGGCGATCGCCATTTCGGCGACCGCGGCCAGGAGTCCGCCGTCGGAGCAGTCGTGGCAGGCGGCCACGAGCCCCGCCCGCTGCGCCGCCGCGATGGCCGTAAACGCCTCGCGGCAGGCCGCCGCATCGACCTGCGCCGGTCGGCCGCCACGGACGCGACCCAGGAGCTCCAATTGGCTGCCGGCCAGGTCGGTGCGTGAGAGACCCACGATCGCCAAGCGGTTGCCTACCTGCTTGAGATCGGGAGTGATTGCCCGGTGAACGTCCTCCACCTGACCCATCGCCGTCGCGAGCAGCGTGGGCGGAATGGAACGTTCGTGGTGCCTGCCTGCGGAGTCGGTCCACGCGAACACGTTATTCAGGCTGTCCTTCCCGCTCACGAAGGGTGCGGCGAACGCCACGGCCATGTCGTAGCAGGCCCGGCAGGCCTCCACGAGCGTGCCGAGCGATTCCTCGCGACGGCAGTCGCCCCAGCAGAAGTTGTCGAGCAGGGCGATCCGCGCGGGATCGGCGCCCGCGGCGACGGCGTTGGCGATCGCCTCGACGATACCGCCGGCCGCCATCTGGTAGGGATCGAGCCAGCCCAGCCGGTGACGGAGCCCGACGCCGAGCACGATGCCGCGGTCGCGGCCGAGCACGCCGCGGATGACGGTGCCGTCGGCTGGGCCGGCCCCCGGCCCGAGCAGCGGCTTGACGACGCTGCACCCCTGTACCTCGTGGTCGTATTGCCGGATGATCCATTCCTTGCTGGCGACATCGGGCGCCGCGAGCACGTCGAGCAGGCAGGCCGAGAGCGAGTCGTCGGCGGGAATCGTCCAGGTGAGCAGCGCGACGGCTGGTGGCACGTATCGCGACGTGAGCCGCCGTCGCGGGCGTCCTTCATGGAGGAAGTGGCAGTCGAGTTCGCCGGCCGTCCGGCCCTGCCAGCGAAGCACGAGCCGTCCCGATCCGGTGAACGTGCCGATGGCCGTGGCCTCCACTCCCTCGTCGGCCGCGATGCGCGAGAGCTTTTCCCAGTCGGCCGGGGACACGGCGAGCACCATCCGCTCCTGTGCTTCCGAGATCCAGGTCTCCGTGGCCGAGAGGCCGTCGTACTTGAGCGGCACGCGGTCGAGATCGACCTCCGCCCCGAGCGTCGCCGCCATTTCGCCCACGGCACTGGAAAGCCCGCCGGCGCCGCAGTCGGTGATGGCGTGAAAGAGCCGCTGCCGCGATGCCTCCAAAACGAAGTCGCAGACCATCTTCTCGTGGATGGCGTGGCCGATCTGCACCGATCCGCCCGACTGGCTTTCGCTGTCGCTCGACAGCTCGACGCTCGAAAAGGTGGCGCCGTGGATGCCGTCGCGGCCGGTGCGGCCTCCTGCGACCACCACCAGATCACCAGCCTGCACCGCGGCGTTGGCGGAGTTGCGGGGCATGATGCCCACCGTGCCGCAGAAGACCAGCGGGTTGCCGATGTAGCCGGGATCGAAGGCGACGGCGCCGGCGATCGTGGGAATGCCCATGCGATTGCCATAGTCGCGGACCCCCGCCACGACTCCCGCGAGCAGCCGGCGGGGATGGATCACGCCCGGTGGCAGGTCGGCGGCCGCCGTGTCGGGCCGGCCGACGCAGAAGACGTCGAGATTCGCGATCGGCTTGGCGCCCAGGCCCGTGCCGAGCACGTCGCGGATCACGCCACCGAGCCCCGTGGCCGCACCGCCGTAGGGCTCGATCGCCGAGGGGTGGTTGTGCGTCTCGACCTTCACGCAGATGTCGTGGTCGCCGTCGAACCGTACCACGCCGGAGTTGTCGCGGAAGACGCTCACACACCAGTCCTGCGAGCCGAGTTGTTCCCGCACCTTTCGCGTGGCGGCGAACACCGTTTCCTTGAGCAGGTTGTCATACCGCACCGCGCCCGCCGGACCGACATGGTCGATCGGGCTGCCGAGCGTCTTGTGGCAGCAGTGTTCGCTCCAAGTCTGCGCAATGGTCTCGAGCTCGATCTCCAGAGGATCGCGGCCCAGCCCCTGGAAGTGCTCGCGGACCGCGTGGAGTTCGGCGGCCGACAGAGCGAGGCAGCGTTCGCGGCTGAGCTTCTCGAGCGCCGCATCGTCGAGGCCGGCGAGGCGGACCGTCTGCTGCGAAAAGGTCCACGGCCGGCCACCGGCGAGTGTCCGCAGCTGGAGCGGACCGATCACGACGTCGTGGATCGCCTCACTGGCCAACAGCTTCCAGGCAAGACGATCGGTCTCCGCCCGGTCCAGGGCTGGTAGCCAATAGGTGCGGACGCTCCTCACCGCAGACGGCCGCAGCCCCAGCAGGCCACAGGCTTCCTGTGCGGTCTCCGCGGCCGGATCGGTGACGCCCGCGCGGGGCAGCACATGAAGCACGGTCGGCAGGTCGGCCGCCACCGTGGTCCGTGTCTCCCCGCCCGCCTCGGCGACCGTGAAGGTCTCCGTGACCGGGTCGGTCAACACCGTCGCGGCGAGGCGTTCCACGTCGGCCCGCGACAGATCGCCTTCGATCAGCCAGCCGGTCGCGGTCTTGGCCCGTGTGCAGCCGGCAACGCCCAGTTCGGCGGCGCCGGCGACCAGTGCCCGCGCGGCATGATCGCCGGCGGCATCACGGAGATGGACGTCAACTTCCCACAGCATCGCGGTCTTCCTTGGCACGGGCGAGCAATGTCACGAGCCGGCGACGGTCGCCCGACTCGAGCGCGGCGAGCATTTTTGCGGTCGTGCCGGCGATCCGCGACAGGGCCCGCGCGACGGGGGCAGCGTTGTCGAGCAGGATGTCGGCCCAGAGTTCCGGATCACCCGCGGCGATCCGCGTGGTGTCGCGCCAGCCGCCGGCCGTAAACCCTCGCGCCTCGGCCGGCGTGGCGGCGGCGATGGCGGCGGCCATGACGTGCGGCGCATGGCTCGTCATGGCGAGGATGCGGTCGTGGTCGCGGGGCGGCATCGTGGAGACGGTCGAGCCGAGGGCCGACCAGAAGCCACGAACCTCCTCGACGTCGACCGCCGGCGTGGCTGCCGCCGGCGTGAGGATGGTGACGCGTCCGCTGAACAGCTGGGGATCGGCGGCGGCCGGCCCGCGGCGGTGGCTGCCCGCCACCGGGTGGGCGCCGACGAAACGCCCCCGGCGCGAGCGGCGACGTTTTTCCCAGGCGGCGACGATGCGTCCCTTCGTGCTGCCCGCGTCGGTGAGCAGCGTGCCGGGCCGCACGGCAGTATCGATCTGGTCGAGGATTCCCGGGATCGATGCCACACCAGTGGCCACCACGACCAGATCCGCGCCGGCGACGGCGGCGGCGACGTCGGTGGCGGCTTCGTCGATCGCGTGGAGCCGTTTCGCCTCCGCGAGCGACGTCGCCGATCGGCCCACGCCGATCACACGTCTGGCAAGCTTCCGTGTCTTGAGGGCCAGTCCGATCGAGCCTCCGATCAGGCCCACGCCCACGATCGCAACCGTCGGCCAATATGCTTGCGGGGCTTTCATGGGCGGGGAGGCGGGAAGTGGGGGCGACCGGACGCTGGCCGACTTTTTAGCAGATGCCGGGGATGGGGCCAGCCACCACCTCCGCAGTGGCCGGAAGCGGCGCTTCAGGTCGCGGCAGGCTCCCATGCACGCCCGCAGCGCGAGCGAGGGAAATGCGGCAGGAGTACACTTCCCGGCATGTTCACGCGCCGTGAGATGCCGCGGGCGATGGTGGCCGACATCCTCGGCCGATTGGCCGTTGCGCTGGCCGCGGGCATCGACCTGCGGCGGGCGTGGCAGATGGAGATGGCCCGCGTGCCCGCCGCGTGGCGGCCACGGATGGAGCAGGTGGGCAGGGCGCTGGCGGAGGGCAATCCACTGGCGGAGGCGCTCGCTGCCGCCGGTGGCACCTTTCCTCCGCTCGTCCGCGGCATGGCGGCCGTCGGCGATCGCACCGGCCACGAAGCCGAGACGCTCCGGGAAGTCTCCGAGGTGCTGCACCGCGGCGTGCGTACGACGCGCGCACTCCGTCGCAGTCTGGCAGGGCCCGCCTTCCAGTTGGCGGTGGCGATCGCCGTGGTGGGGTTTCTCATCTTCATGGCGGGCATGATGTCGCACGACATCCTGCGCATCGGGCTCCGCGGAACGAGCGGTCTCATCACCTACCTCGCCATCGTCGCGGGAGCGGGTGCAGCCGCCGCGCTGCTTTTTGGTCGGGCGGTGGCCAATTGGCGGCGGCATGGCGTCGTGCGGATGGTGGTCGACCGCCTGCCGATGATCGGACCCGCCTCCCGCGGCTGTGAAGCGGCGGCATGGTGCCGCGCGGCGTCGCTGGCGAGCGGCGCAGGGCTCGACGCCCGCCGGTTGCTCGAACTTTCGGCAAGCGTGGCACCCGGGCTCGCGATCGATATTGGCGCGGTCGAGAACAGCCTGCGGTCAGGGGCGACGCTTGCGGAGGCGCTCGACCGCACGCGACGGTTTCCCCTGCGGTTGCTCGAGGTGATCGCGGTCGGCGAGGCGACCGGCAATACGGCCGAGGTGCTCGACCGGCTGGCGGGCCAGTTCGACGACGAGGCGCGGGCCGGCTTCGAGGCCGCGGCCCGGGGCGCCGGCTTTCTGGTCTGGGCGGCCGTGGCGGGGCTGATCACGCTGATCGTCTTCCGCATCTTTTCGTCCTATTTGGGCGCCATTCAGAACGCAGCGGGCCTCGTGCTTTCCGCAAAACATGGCCCCATGCTTTGCCGATAGAATGAGCAGGAGTTCTTCCTGGAGCAGGGTATGGCATGCGAGTTCGTCGCCGGATCGTCGCCGCGGTACTGGTGATGACGACGGTCGTGTCGGCTGCCGCTGCGGGTGACGAGCCGGCGAGCGTCTCCGAGAGCACGGCCGCCAAGCCGCCCAGTCCGCAGGAGTTGATGGGGGCCCGCGGCTTCGTGCGCTACCGCGGAATGTGGCGGACCGTCCAAGAGATCGAACTGATCGAACGGGCCGACCGGGTAAACCTTGCGCAGAAGGAATGGGTGAGCCGGCTCGAGCGGCTGCGGAAGCGGCTGGACGATCCCCGGCAGGCCGAAGCCGCGGCCGAGGAGATCCGGGAGATCGCCGACCCGTTCGCGGTGCCGGCGCTGGCGGCAGCGCTCGGCAAGGAGCGGATGCCCCGCGTGCGAGCCTGCTATGTCGAGGCCCTGTCGCATATCGGCGGACAGGAGTCGCTGGCGACCCTGGTGACCGTGGCGGTCGATCATCCCGATCCGGAGACGCGGATTCTCGCCGTGGAGCGACTGGTCGATCTCGCCCCCGGCATGGCGGCGGCCGCGATCGTGGGGGCGTTGGGCGGTGCCGACAACGCCCGCATCAACCGTGCCGCCGCGGCGCTTGGGCAGCTCGGCTCGCCCGTGGCCGTCGGACCGCTGATCGAGGTTCTGGAGACAGACCATATGGTCGTGGTCGCAGGCGGTGCGGCCGAGGGCTCGACGACCGCCACGTTCACGCCCTCCGGCGGCGGGCTCGCCATGGGTTCGGGGCCGAAGCGGCAGAAGACCCGGGTGCAGAACCAGCAGGTGCTCGAGGCGCTGGTGAAGCTCACCGGTGCCAACTTCGAGTGGAACACGGCTGCCTGGCGGGCGTGGCTGGCCAACCGTCAGTCGCCCCCGGACTTCGACCCCCGGCGGGGATGAGTCGGCTCGCGCACCGCCTGGCCCTCAGGCGGCACGGTCGGCTGCCAGCGGCGGCGACGGGCGACGTCGCTTGGGGAACCATTCGGCGTCGAGCACGAGTGTCGCCACGCGGTTTTCCAGATTGGGTCGGAAGATCACGAGCAACAAGACCGGCAGAAACCAGGCCATGAACAGGCCGCCGTTGTGCGCTTTCCAGAACTGGCTGCCCAGGAGGACGGCCGCGGTGCAACTCATCAGCGTGCCGAGATTCTTGGGCGCGGGCCAGATCGCGAGCGTCGAGATCATGGCGACGAAGGCGGCCAGCACCGGCAGCCGGAAGACGGAATCGTTGAAGGGGAGCGCCCAGAACCCTTCCAGCGACACTTCGTTGGGGAAGATCCAGCCGAACATCTGCCGGAGCTGACCCACGAAGACGGTCGAATCCGGGGACGTGAACCAGAGACCGAAGACGAGCGCCAGGAGCGCGGCTCCGACCCCCAAGGCGAATCGGCGGATGCCCCGCTGCCAGTAGAAGCCGCACCAGAGGGGCAGCAGGAAGACGGGATAGTAGATCGTGCCGGTCGCCAGACCGATGAGTGCGCCCGAAACGAATGGCCGGCGATAGGCGGCGATGGCCCACACGATGAGGGCCCCGGGAAGGGCGTGGTCGACCCGGCCCGTCATGATCGCCGTGTAGGGGAGCAGCAGGTAGAGCACGGCTGCGGCAATGCCCAGCCGAATGGTGTCGAAATGTCGCCAGCCGATGACCACCATGCCTGCCACGATGGCCAGTTGCGAAAGAATGGCCATCACGCGGGCGGTGGTCTCGTAGACGACGCGACTGGTGGCCTCGGGGCTGTCGCCCGGGGCGACGGCGTCGGGATCGGCCGAGAACAGACGCTGCGTCGAGACGTGCGGCAATAGGAAGAGCAGAGGGTAGCCAGGTCCGAGCCGGGAGAGCTGGTCGGCATCGACCTCGGCCTCACGGGCGTTGAGCCTGGCCGCGGCCGCCGCCCCGGCCAGATCGTCCCGCTGCGGCCTGGTGGTGATGACGTTCGCCAGCAGGAAGACGAGCAGCGAGATTCCGAGAAACACGAGGCCTCCGACCGTGAGGTTCGGATCGAGCAGCGGGCGGCGGACCATCAGCGAGTCGAAGAGCATCCGCACGAGGAAGATGCCCGACACGGCGAAGATCCACACATAGCCGAGTTGCTGGGCGGCGGCGCTCGCCTTGTAGCCGCCATATTCGACCGCGAGCAGACCGGGAGCCAGGAGGATGAGCCCGACCAGGTCGAGGTTCCGCATGCTCCAGACGCGGTTGAACTTGAAGAACACCGCGATCGACAAGAGCGACGACAGGTAGAACCACGTCGTGGGATTGACGCGGTAATAATGGAAAAGGATGTCGCTCATGCCTGGCGTCCTTCCCGACCTCGGGGACGAGGGCCCGGATGCCGGGCGTCTACGGAAACGGGGCGGCGGAAACGGGACGGGCCGACAGTATAGGCGAAAAAGGCGGCAAACCGTGCCCGCCCCGCGTTTTTCCTGGGGGCGTCCGGTTTTTCAGTCGCTGCTGCTGAAAAAAGAAAGCCCCGGCCATCCTGGCCGGGGCTTTCGATCGTGGCTGCGCCGCTGGGTGAGGGCGGCGGGGGGATGCAGCCGCGATGTGCTCGCGAGCACGTTCTCACATCAATACTTCGCCTTGTCGCCCAGGTGCTCGTTGCCGGCCCGCGTCACGAGCGCCGAGAAGACGCGGATCGTGACGTCGCCGGCGATGAGCCTGGTGCTACCGTCTCCGAAGACGGCGTGGGCACCGCCCGGGTGGAACGCGTAGACCTCGGAGCCACCGTCCGATCCGTAGTAGCCGGAACCGAAGGCTGCCGTGAGGATGCTCTCGCCGTTGGTGGCGTTGACCACCTTCGTGGGGCTGGAACGGAAGGCCGTGCCCGGAACATTCGATCCGTCGATCGAGATGTCGGAAGCCGGTCGCACCCAGCCGCCGCCGTTGACCCGCAGCGTCGGGAACTTGTTGGAGGCATCGTCGGCCCGTCCGGTCTTCCGATACAGGAACGGCCGGCCCGCACTCTCGGCGGCCAGAATCGTCGTCGACAGACCGTCGGTCGCGTCCGCGAACTTCGGCTTGTAGCCATCGCCGTAATCCTTGGGCAGCAGGCCGTCGCCCGTGCTCGCCTGCGTGTTGCCGCTGTTAGCCACGGGCGCCGCGGAGGCGGCGACGTCGGCCTTGTTGTCATCGGGCACGAGCGGCGAAGTCGTGTTGGCGAGGGCATTGTCGACGTAAATGGTCGCGCCATAGTCGCTCGGTGCCGCGAACCCCGGCGATGCGGAGACATTCGAGAAGTCCGTGCCCGCAGTGTTGGTCGTGGCCTTCGCATAGGCGCTGGGGACCGCGTAGGGCTGGCTGCTCGACTGCGGGTCGTAGTCGAATCGCAAGTCGGCGTTCGGGGCGGATGGGCACTCGTACGCTGCGATTCTCGTCGCGGCGAGCACGTAGTTGGGGATCGTGTAACCGGACGACGCCGTGTTCTTCGACCATGTCACCGTCGGGTCATAACGATCGAACAACGCGTCCTGCTCGAGAAAGGGCAGCAGCCGCACGAAGAATCCGAGCCGGAGGCCGGCCGTGCGGAGGCTGTTGGGCAGAACGCCGTTCGAGCCGTCGGCGAAGGTTTGTGTCGCCTGGCCGATCTGCTTCATGTTGTTGGCGCAGCTGTTGCGACGGGCCGACTCGCGGGCTGCCTGCACGGCGGGCAACAACAGGCCGATGAGCGTGCCGATGATGGCAATCACGACCAGCAATTCGACAAGGGTGAAACCCTGCCGAAGCCGGGAAGGGGAGAGGACCGACATGGAAAGTCTCCTTGGGAGGGAATGAAACGAATCAAACAGAAGCTTCCTCGATCAACGTGAACGAGGATTCAAGGACGTACGAACACTGGTTTACCTGCGGTTCTTGCGGACGGGCTGCCTGCCATCGCGGACCGAGATCTGCATGCCGGTCAGGTCTTCGCGAATCTCGAACCGCAGCGGGCTTGTCTCAGGTGATCGATAGTGCTCCGGGATGGGCTGGCCGGAGTCGCCGGGCCGAACCGACACCGCGTAGATGCCGGAGGGAAGTCCGTTCTCGGCTGCGATCTCGAATGAGCCGTCCGCCGCCACGACGGCCGTCCTCGTGACCGGTGCGCCGGAGACGGTCACCTGCTTGTAAGTCACGGTGACTCGCCCCAGTGGCTTCCCGTTGAAGGTGGCGGTTCCGGAAACGGCGTGCCTGGCCAGCATCGGCAGCGTGTTGATGACGGCGATCGCGAGCACGATGCCGACGCCTGCCAGCACCAGAGCCCGGACGATCCACCGCGGCATGCCGAGCGATTCCACCGTGGCCGAGACGTTCGCGGCAAATTCGCCGACGCCGCGCCCGAGGGCGGAATCGCGGCCGGTGGCATCTTCGCCGCGGCCGCGGCTGCGACGATCATTTTTGAGGTCGCGGATGGCTGCGTCGGCGGCCAGCGACGAGGCGGAGGACGAGGTGCTGCCGCGGTGCTTGGGCGAGAGCCGACGAGGCTGGCCGGAGGTGTAGGTGAGCGTTGCGGAGGACATGTCGAGGGCTCCTTTTCATTGAGCCGTCGCGGTCCTCCGGTCTATCCGGTCGGTGTCGCGTTCGTGTGGTGTGCGTTGCGGCCTGTAGGGGCTGCGTCCTGTCGGCCGTCCGTGTCGTCGGATCAGCCATTCGGGAGCGGGCTTCAAAACGCTTGATACGTGGATATATTATCAAATCGATCACGTTGGTCAAGCAATTGACTAAAAATATTTTTTAGGCTGTTTTTTCGGTTAAAAAATGAAATCCCTGGTGGGATAGAAGTTCTGCGGTGGCCTGGAAAGGCCAAATGATCACTGAATAAGTGACCATTGGTCGTGGCAGCAAGCGTTCAGCGATCTGATTTACCCAGTCGGGTCTTCTCGGTTCGCTCGATCTGCACGATGACACCGTCCTGGACGATTGCCAGTACGGACCCGTACCGGAGCCCTCGCAGGGCGTCTCCGATCCGGGCGAGGGCGGCTTCATTGATCGCAGTGCTGTGTTCGGACGCGGCAGCGCCGGTGGCAGGGCCACGGTGCTTCCCGTCGGGTGGTGTAGGGCTCATGTCGTGCTCGGGGTTGCTCGGGATTGCTCGGGATTGCTCGGGATTGCTCGGGATTGTGGTGGGAAGGGGGCCAGGTGTTCAGATCACGTACTCAGGATCGGGGAGGAAGACGCGGACCTTGCGGGGCGTGATCGCCACCCGCTCGCCCGGCTGCAGGGCCAGGTCGCGGGCCGTATCGGCCGGCAGGTCGACGTGGAGTTCGCTCTCGGAGCCATCGGGCCGACAGGAAATCCGCGAGATCGCGCCGCTGCGGGCGATCCGCAGCACGCTCGCGGTCAGGCTGCCCTTGCCCGCCCCGTCGCCATGAGCCGCCCCGTTCGCGCGGGTGATGTCGAGTTCGTGCGGACGGAGATAGACACGGGCGGGCCGGGCTTGCGCATGCGGATACTCGGGATACTCGATCGGGATGCCATGCCAGAACGCCTGCCCCTTCTCGACCCTGCCGTGAAAGACGTTCACGTTGCCGAGGAAGTCCATCACGAACGGTGTCGCCGGATGCTCGAAGACCTCGTCGGGCGTGCCGCGCTGCTCGATTCTTCCGTGGTTCATCACGACCACCTCGTCGGCCAGCTCGAATGCCTCCTCCTGATCGTGCGTGACGAACACGCTGGTCATGCCGATCTCGTCGTGCAGCCGACGCAGCCATTGCCGCAACTCGACCCGCACCTTGGCGTCGAGCGCGCCGAAGGGCTCGTCG
>JBILWX010000003.1:0-72679 GCA_044369655.1 Pirellulales bacterium | reverse complement strand
CACGAGGAACTGCATGTTGGCGTGGGGCGTCTCGCCCGGCTCGAGCAGGTTGCCCAGCTTGCAGCCGATCGACCAGTTGACGTGCTTCCCGGAGCCGTTGATCCCCGCGAAAGGCTTCTCGTGCAGCAGGCAGGCCATGCCATACTTCTGCGCCACCCGCGTCAGCGTCTGCATGATCATCTGCTGGTGGTCGGTGGCGATGTTGGCATTCTCGTAGATCGGCGCGATTTCATACTGCGACGGTGCCACCTCGTTGTGCCGGGTCTTGACCGGCACGCCGAGCTTGAAAAGCTCCCGCTCCCCTTCGAGCATGCACGCGAGCACCCGCTCGGGAATCGCTCCGAAATACTGGTCTTCGAACTCCTGCCCCTTCGGCGGCTTGGCGCCGAAGAGCGTCCGGCCGGTGACGACCAGATCGGGGCGGGCGAAGAAGAAGTTCCGGTCGATGAGGAAGTATTCCTGCTCCGGTCCGGCCGACGCCGTCACCTGACCGACGTCCTTGTGGCCAAACATCGCGAGCACGCGACGGGCCTGCTTGTCGACCGCCTGCATGGACCGCAGCAGCGGAGTCTTCTTGTCGAGCGCCTCGCCCGTCCACGAGCAGAAGGCCGTGGGGATGCAGAGCGTCGTGCCGTTGGGGTTGTCGAGGATATAGGCGGGGCTGGTCGGATCCCACGCGGTGTAGCCGCGGGCTTCGAAGGTGGCGCGAAGGCCGCCCGACGGGAAACTCGAGGCGTCAGGCTCGCCCTGGATCAGTTCCTTGCCCGAAAACTCGGCCATCGCATGGCCGTCGCCGGTCGGGGAGAGAAAGCTGTCGTGCTTCTCGGCAGTGATGCCCGTGAGCGGGTAGAAGACGTGTGCGTAGTGGGTGGCCCCCTTCTCGATCGCCCAGTCCTTCATCGCCAACGCGACGGCGTCGGCGATGCCCGGGTCGAGCGGCTTGCCCTGCTTGATGGTCGCCTGGAGCGCCTTGTAGACGCTCTTCGGCAGCCTGTCCTTCATCGCCGCGTCGCCGAAGACGTTGGCGCCGAAAATCTCGCTGGTGGGCGTCTCGCGGAAGTTCCACGTCTGACCGGTCGGCTTGTAGCTGTTGATGGCGGAGATGGCATTGGCACGGGCACTGGTCATGGCATGGTCCTTCTTCTTGAAAGGTGCGCACCGGGCGCGCAGTTGAGGAGTGGGTGTGTTGAAAAGCACACGGGACGCAGCCAGAAGAAGAAGTCGACGGCCCGCTGATTTTCGCGAAACCGCTGCAGACTAGCGGCGCGACCGGACCAGTTCAAGTAGCCTCGCCCCGGTCAGGACTCGACGCGGCTACCGGGCGACGGTCGAGCGGCTCACGGGCTTCGCAACCGGGCGGGCGGCGACCGTGCGTCTGGCCACTTCGAGCGCCGCATCGAGGAACGGGTCGCCGGCCTGCGCCACGAAGACCCCGGCGGCGGGCCGCGCGACCGACTGCACGAGCAGGTCGGGCTCGACGCCGACGCGACTGTAGGGCAGGCCCTTCGGAGAAAAGAATTTCGCGGTCGTCAGCCGCATGCCGACACCACCCACCTCCAGCGGGAAGATGCCCTGGATCGATCCCTTGCCATAGCTGCGGGTGCCCACGAGCGTGGCCCGGCCATGGTCCCGCATGGCACCGGCAAAAATCTCGCTCGAACTGGCCGAATCGCCGTCGATCACCACCACCAAAGGCATCCGCCAGGTGCCTGGCCGGCTGGCCGAGTAGTTGAAATCCTCCTCGGGACTGCGGCCTCGGGTGGCTACGACCAGCCCCCGCTCGAGAAACAGGTCCGACACATCGACCGCCGCCGACAACAGACCGCCCGGATTCCCCCGCAGGTCGATCACCAGCGACCGCATGCCGGCCGCATCGAGCCGCCGCAGGGCGGTTTCCAGGTCGGCGGCAGTGGTCTTCTGGAACGAGGAGATTTTCAGGAAGGCGACTCCCGTGGCCGGGTCGAGCATCCGCACGTTCTCGATGCTGGGCACCTCGACATGTTCGCGCCGGACCGTGACGGCCCGCGCCGGGGCAGGGGCCCGCAGAATCGCCAGCGTCACGACGGAACCCTCCGGACCTTGGAGCAGCTGGGCCGCCTCGTCGACGTTCATGCCGCCGATCGAGCGGCCACCAACCCCCACCAGATGATCGCCGGCCCGAATCCCCGAACGCTCGGCCGGGCTGCCCGGAATCACGTGCACCACGAGAAGCCCGTCGTCGGCACTCTTCAGCTCCACGCCGAGCCCCACGAAGTTGCCCTCGATCTGGGCGTAAAGATCGTCCAGCTGACCGTTGGTGAGGAAGGCCGAGTATTCGTCGAGGCCGCCAACCGCGGCGGCGGTCATTTCCATCAGCGTCACGGCCGGGGGGATGCCGAGCGTCGCCTGGCCGGCCCGCGCCACCCAGGCGGCCAACGTCTCCGCTTCGGTCGTGGAGGTGATCGTCCGGCCGGCGGTGATCCGCGCCACCTGATCCCGGTAGAGCGCCCGCCGCTCGGGGGTGGCCTGCTGGGCGTAGAGCGACACGAACGTCGGATCATCGATCGCGACGTCCATCGTCAGGCAGCCACGCGAGACGAGCCGGGCAAACTGCGGCGCGTCGACGTGGTGGGAGGCGATGCGGCTGAGCACCTCCGCGTAGAGCCGGCGGGCGTCGGTCTCGGCCAGCTTGCCCAACTGGGTGCGAAAGGCGTGCTCGCAATGCCGACGGGCCAGATCACAGTGGATCTTCGCGAGGTCGTACCGCTTCTGCACCTCTGCCGACAGGGTGCCCTTGCGGGCGGCCGTCTCACAGATGGCCACCACATCGGCCCACCGCTGCTCCCGCTCGAGGACCGTGGCGCGGACCGCGAGATCATCCTGCCCCGAAGAAAGCTCCGGGATCCGAGCCGAGTCCGCGGCCACCTGAACGGCAGTCTCGGCGGCCTCTAGCAGGCTGCCTGCGGCACCGCCAGCCACCACCAGCGCGATCGCAAGCCTGACAGCGATCCTGAACGACAGGAGTCGCGCCGCCCAACCGACCACCGGGCGGGGCCGGTTGCGGCCCCGGCAAACCCGCGTCGGCCCGGGCATCACCCGGGTCTGGCCACACGTCGAGGGGGAAACGACGCTCACTGACGGCAATCCATTCGCAAGGCCGCACACACCCGCGGCAGGCATGCGGCCTCTCCGTTGACCGCCCGCGATTATGGATCACGTTCAGGCGCCGGTCAAAAAATCCCAGCCCGACCCGCCGCAATTTTTTTCCCGCCGGCGGAAGCGGCCAGAAAACGGATCGCGGCCGTCGTCTTCCGCCCTCACGACACGCCCGAGCGACACCTTGGTAGGATGAAGGAGTTGCCCGAGAGGCTCACCGTTTCCGGCGACACTCGCATGGCCCATATGACCCGCACGTCCGATACCGTCGGCACAGTCACCAGCCCCGCGACGGGGCCCGCGGCCGACGCATCAGGCGGACCGTCGACCGCCGATCCGCAGCCGACGCTGGCGCTGCTCGACCGGGTGCGACAGGGAGACGGCACGGCGATCAACGGCCTGCTCGAGCGGCATCGGGCGGCGATCCGCCGGATGATCGACCAGCGCATGGACCGAGTTATCCAGCGGCGGGTCGATGCCAGCGACATCGTGCAGGACGTGCTGCTCGAGGCCAACCGCCGGCTGGGCGACTACCTGGCCAATCCGACGATGCCGTTCCAGCTCTGGCTGCGGCACATGGCCCGCGATCGCCTCATCGACGCCCACCGCCGGCATCGCGTCGCCTCCAATCGCAGCCTCGACCGCGAGGTGTCGATGAACGTCGCCGAGGGGCAGGATCATTCCGGGGCCGACCTGATCGGCCAATTGACCGACCGTGAACTGACGCCCGCCGCCGCCGCCACCTGGCAGGAGTTGGAACGCCGGTTTGCGGCGGCCGTGGACCACCTCGAAGAGGACGATCGGAAGATCGTCCTGCTGCGGCACTTCGAACACCTTTCGACCGCCGAGGCGGCCGCTGCGCTGGGACTGTCGAAACCCGCCGCCGGCATGCGGTACCTGCGGGCGATGCGGCGGCTGCGGGTCCTGCTCGACGGCGGATTCGATTCGCTGGCGATCGAAGAGGCGCACCAGCGGACCCGGCCGGCTCCGTGACCGGGCAGCCCGTCCGCGGGTTCCCCGTCCGGCCCGCCTGCCTATCATGACGAGGAGGCCCCGCCATGACCCCCACGACCATGCCCCGCACCCGAGCCGTCGACACGCTGCTTGCGCCCGGCGACGAGGCATTGCTGGCGACCCTGGTCGAGGAACTCTCGGAGTTGCGGGGACAGGCGGCCCAGATGGCGCTCGAGCGGCTCGCGGCGGCCCATCCGTCGCTCAGCGGCCAACTCCGCGAACTGTTCGCCGCGATGCTCGTCACCGACGCCGTCGCCGAACAGTCGACGATCTTCTACCCCGGCGGCCGCAGCGACGCAGAGCACTCCCGCGGAGGCTCTGCCCTCCCCTCGGCCGGCAGTCACTCCGGTGGGTCGTCACCATCCCATTCCCAGCTCGTCCCCACGGCTGGACTGCTGCCTGGTGTCACGCCCCTGCCCGCAGCGTTTGGCGACTACGAACTCCTCGAGGAGATCGGCCGGGGTGGCATGGGCGTGGTCTACCGGGCACTGCAGAACAGTCTGGGTCGCACCGTGGCCATCAAGATGCTGCTGCGGCGCGACCTGGCGACGCCCGCCGATCTGTCACGGTTTCGCAGCGAAGCGGAGGCTGCGGCACAGCTGGATCATCCGGGGATCGTCTCGGTCTTCGAGGTCGGCGAGTGCGACGGCCACCCGTTCTACAGCATGCAGTTCGTCGAGGGCACGACGCTGGCCAAAAGGCTCCTGCAGGGCCCGCTGCCGGCCCGCGAGGCCGCGGCACTGCTGGCAAAAGTGGCCGACGCCGTGCATGCCGCCCATGCCCGCGGCGTGCTCCACCGCGACCTGAAGCCGTCCAACATCCTCATCGACGCCGGCGGCAAGCCCCATGTCTCCGACTTCGGGCTGGCCAAGCGGCTGGAGGCGGACGACTCGGTCACCCATACCGGCGCCATCCTCGGCACGCCCTGCTACATGTCTCCCGAGCAGGCCGCCGGCAGCCGCGGCGACGTCGGACCAACGAGCGATGTCTGGAGCCTGGGTGCGATCCTCTACCAGATGCTCACTGGCCGGCCGCCGTTCCAGGCCTCGAGCCCGATGGACACACTGCTGGCGGTGCTCGAGTCGGATCCGCCCGTGCCCCGATCGATCGACCGGCAGGTGGATCGTGACCTCGAGATGATCTCGCTGAAGTCGCTGCAGAAGCCGCAGGAACTTCGCTACGGGTCCGCGGCCGAACTGGCGGCCGATCTGCGGGCGTTTCTGGCTGGCGAGCCGGTGGCGGCGCGGCAGGGCGGGTTCGCCGACATCGTCGCGCGTCTGTTCCGCGAAACCCACCACGCGGTCGTGCTCGAAAACTGGGGTTTGCTCTGGATGTGGCACTCGGTGGTCGTCCTTGCGCTGTGCGTGACGACCGACGTGCTGGCCTGGCAGGGCGTCACGACCCGCTGGCCGTATCTGGTGCTGTGGGCCGGGGGGCTCGCGCTCTGGGCGCCGATCTTTTGGGCGTTGCGGCATCGAACGGGACCCGTGACCGCGGTCGAACGGCAGATCGCGCACATCTGGGGGGGCAGCGTGATCGCGAGCGTGATGCTCTTCTGGGTCGAGGCGCTGCTGGGCCTGCCCGCGCTCACGCTTTCTCCGGTGCTCGCTTTGATCGCCGGACTCGTCTTCTTCGCCAAGGCGGGGATCCTCTCCGGCGCCTTCTACATCCAGGCGGCCGTGCTCTTTGCCACGGCGCTGGTGATGTGCCTGGCGAGAGACGTGTCTCACATCATCTTCGGCGTCGTGAGCGGCGTCTGCTTCTTCGTCCCGGGACTGAAGTACTTCCGCCAACGCAACAGGGCGTGATGTCGCCGTGGATGGCCGCCCGCGCATCCCTTGCGGCTCGCATCACGTGGTCTAGCCCACGAACCAGGTCGCGAGCCAGTAGAGGCCGCCCGCGAGGGCCATCGCCACCGGCAGGGTGAGGATCCAGGCCAGCGCGATCTCGCGGACGGTCTCCGGCTGGATGCCCGACTTGTTGGCCCACATCGTGCCCGCCACGCCGCTCGAGAGCACGTGCGTCGTGCTCACCGGCATGCCGAGATGGTCGGCCATCGCGATCGTGGTGGCGGCGACCAGTTCGGCCGCGCCCCCCTGGGCATAGGTGAGGTGCGTCTTGCCGATCTTCTCGCCCACCGTCTTCACGATCCGCTCCCAGCCGAACATCGTCCCGATCCCCAGGCACAGCGCCACCCCCATCACCACCCACTCCGGCACGTATTCCACCGGCTTGGCCAGCTGCCCGGCCAGGCTCTTGAGCACCTGACGGCGATCCTCGGCGAGCGTGTCGCCGAACTGTCGCAACAGCGTGCGGACGGAGGCGCCCAGTTCCACCAGATTGGTCCGCAACTGCCAGCGTTCGTCGGCATGGAGGTCGTCGAAGCTCGTGCGGCCTTCGAGGCTTCTGATCACGTCCCTGGCCAGCGGCAACGGATCGAGCGTGGCCAGCACGACGTCATCGGCGGGAAAGGGGTCGAGCACGTCGTCCACCAGCGTCGATTCGACGACTTCCGCCGCCGACACGCCCTCGCTCCGCGAGAGTCGCTCGACCCGGGATTCGGCGAGATGCCGGTCCTTGAGCGCGGCCAGCATGGTGGCCAGCTGGGGCTCGGAAAGCTCCGCCTCCAGCTTCTGGGCCGCTGCGACCGTGGCGCTGAGATCGGCCGTGGAGGAGTTCATGTCGAGGGCGTAGGCGGCCGGCACGATGCCGATCAGCACCAGCATGATCAGCCCCATCCCCTTCTGGCCGTCGTTGGAACCGTGCGCGAAGCTCACGCCGGTGCAGGTGCCGATGAGCAGCGCCCGAATCCACCACGGCGGCGGCCGATCGCCGTGGGGCGGCTCATACAGCTCCTTGGCCGGGATCAGTTTCTTGCTGATCAGCAGCAGTGCCGCGGCCAGTCCGAATCCGATCGCCGGCGAGAGCAGCAGAGCGATCGCCACCTCGGTGGCCTTGTGCCAGTTGATGCCGCGGACAAGCGAGCCATGCTCCATCCAGGCGTTCATCATCCCGACGCCCATGATCGAACCGATCAGGGAATGCGAACTCGACGCCGGCAGGCCGCGATACCAGGTGGCAAAATTCCAGATGATGGCCGCGCCGAGCAGCGACAGCACCATCGCCAGGCCGCGGCCCGTCTTGATGTTGACCAGCAGGTCGACCGGCAGCAGGTGCACGATGCTGAAGGCGACGCCGATGCCGCCGGCATGCACGCCGATGAAGTTCCACACACCCGACCAGACGACGGCGGGCGTCGGCTTCATCGACTTGGTGTAGATGACGGTGGCCACCGCGTTGGCCGTGTCGTGGAAGCCGTTGATCACCTCGAATCCAAAGGCAATCGCCAGCGCGATCAGGAGCAGGAAGAGCTGCCCCGTGCCGAGCGTATTGAAGGCTTCCATGACGTCGATAACTTCCGGAGACGGGCCTGAGCGAGTGCGGTGGCTTGCCGTTGGGATCGCGGGTGAAGCTACGGGGACAGCCTCCCCGAGACAAGCAGTCGAGGGATTCGCATGCAATTCTCATAATGTGAGCATTCGGCGCGTGTGCCGGCGGCCGCGACGGCGGATCGCTGAACCGCGCCGGGCCGGGCTGGGTACACTGGAGGATGGCCGGCGACGGTTGACACACGTCCGGCTGCAGACGAGGCGACGAATGGCGGCTGGCGATCGACTGCGGGTGGAACGACGGCTGGCCGGATCGACCGTGGCGTACATGCACCATGGGATCGATGCCGGTGACGGCACCGTCGTGCACGCGCGGCCGGACGACTTTCGCAATCCGCTGGCTGGCGGTCGGGTGGAACGCACGAGCCTCGTGGAGTTTGCCGGCGGCGGCGCGGTGCTCGTGACGACGGAACCTGCCGCCGCCTATCCACCCCACGAGATCGTCGCCCGGGCGGTCGCGCATGTCGGCCGGGAGGGCTACTGCCCGGTGGTCGACAACTGCGAGCACTTCGCCACCTGGTGCGCGACGGGCGAGCGGTCCAGCCGTCAGGTCGACATCGTTCTGTCGCGGATCAGCGGCACGGCGGCGCGGGTCATGGCCGCGCTATCGGCCCGCAGGATGCTCTCGACCGCCGCGGTCGGTGCCGCCGAACGGATCGTGGTGCGGACGGCCGTTGGCATTCCCGTGCGCACGACGGTGCGGCTGGGGCTCGGAGCGCTCGTGCCCGCGGCCATCGCCGGCGAGGCGGCGGCGTTGGCCGCCGAGTGGACGGCCCATCATGCCGGGCGTTCCGCCGCCGACAGCCGCCGGGCCGGAGAGGCCGCCGGTCTGGCGGCCTCTGCAGCAGCCTGCGGCCTGGCCGGCCTGCCGGCCGGCCCCGGCGGCGTGATCGCCGGGGCGGTCGCGGGGGCCGCGGTCTGGGCGGGAGGCGGGCTGGCCACGAACGCGGCGACGAGAATCGTACGGGGTCAGCTGCGGTCGCGGTAGTCGGAGAGCGATCCTGGATTCCACGACACGCGCAGCGCGTTGAGCACCGCCACGACGTCGATCGCCTCCTGGAAGAGCGCCCCGAGCGCGGGAGGCAGGAAGCCGGCCGCCGCAAAGCCCATGCCGATCAGGCTGGCTGCCATCCCGCCCACGGCACTCTGCAGGGCGATCGACCGCAGTCGGCGGCCGATGTGCAGCAGTTCATCGATACGTTCGAGCGCCGTGTCCATCACCACGGCGCCTGCGGCCTCGCTCGTCACGTCGCTGGCCGCCCCCATCGCGATGCCGACCGTCGCCGCTGCGAGCGCCGGGGCGTCGTTGATGCCGTCCCCCACGAACAAGGTCGGTGCCTCGGCGGTGGCCTGCTCCACGAGCCTCAGCTTGCCCTCGGGTTGAATGCCTGCGTGCACCTCCGTGATGCCGACGATGTCGGCCAGCCAGCGCACCTCGCTCTCACGGTCGCCAGACACGAGCATCACGCGGGTGAGTCCGTGGGCCGGTTTCAGGTGGCCGACGAACGGCTTGCCGTCCGCCCGCGGTGAATCACGGAACCGCAGCAGGGCCTCGGTCTTCCCATCCACCACGACCACGCATTCGAGACCACCGGCCACCGCCGGCAGTTTCGTGATTCCGGCGGCGTCGACATTCGGAAGCTTCTGCCGGCTGGTGATCACCACGTCGTGCGCAGTCGCCACGCCATTCAAGTGCTTCACCTGGCCGACGAGCCCCTGGCCGGGCTTCTCGGCCAAGGCCTCGACCTCGAGGAGGCGGAGCGATTCCTCCGCGGCGGCCTGCACCACGGCCGCGGAGAGCGGGTGCTTCGAATAGGTTTCGAGGCTGGCCGCCAGCGTCAGGACGTCGGCGCGGGACAAGCCGCCGACGAGCACGACGTCGGTGAGGCTGGGGCTGCCGTAGGTGAGCGTCCCAGTCTTGTCGAAGATGGCGATCCGGCAGGTGTCGAGCCGTTCGAGGATGGCCGGGTCGCGGATCACGATGCCGCGTTTGGCCGCCAGCGACACGGCACCGATGATCGCCACCGGGATCGCGATCAGGAGCGGGCAGGGGGTGGCAACCACGAGCACGGCGAGGAAGCGGGTGGCGCTGCCGCTCCACAACCAGGCGGCGGCAGCGATGGCCACCGCCAGCGGCGTGTAGAGCGCGCCGAGCGAGTCGGCCATCCGGCGAAGCTGTGGTCGCTGTTCCTCGCTGGCCCGCAGCACGTCCATGATCTTGGCGTAGCGACTATCGCCGGCCACGCGGTCAGTGCGGATCTCGAGGGCAGCCTGCCCGTTGATCGCGCCGGAGAGCACCGTGGAGCCGGGCGCCTTGGCCATCCGGTAGGGCTCGCCGGTGAGATAGCTCTCGTCCATCGACCCGCGGCCCGCCACCACCGTGCCGTCCACCGGGCAGATCTCGTGCGGCAGGACGACGATCAGGTCGCCCACGGCAACCTCCGCCAGCACGATGTCGGTGAGTCCGACGGGTGTCTTGCGATGGGCGAGCGAGGGCATGCGGCGGGCCAGGGCATTGAGCACGTCGCCGGCCCGGCTGACGGCCCGCGATTCGAGTGCCTCGCCGCCCGAGAGCATCAGCACGACGAGCACGCCGGCGAGGTATTCACCCAGGAGAATGCTCGTGATGATCGACAGGCCGGCCAGCAGGTCGGAGCCGAACGTGCCGGTGCAGAGCTTGACGAAGAGACCCCACACGAGCGGCACGCCCCCCGCCACGAGCATCACCACCAACGGCAGCTCGGCAAGGGTGAGGCCGCGACCGGGAAACCAGCGGCCGGGATCGACCGGCCCGAGCGACACCGGTTCTCCGCCCCGTCCCGACCAGATGATCAGGGCCCAGGACACAAGCGCGAGCAGAGCCCCCACCGCGATCACTTCGTTGATCGGCAGCTGGCGGGACGCGGGGGCGACCGGATGGCGGGAGATCGTGGGGTGTTTCATGGGATGCGAGCCGGTTTCTCGAGCCGGTGTCGTGCGTGTCTGCCGAGCGCGCGGATCGCAGTCAGCTGTGCATGCGGGCGACCGGGTCGCCCTCGGCAATGATCGCGGCCTCTGCGGCCGCCAGCCACTCGAGACGGTTACGCACCGTGTCCTCGGGGGCCATGTCGCAGGCCAGACGGACATACGTGGCGTGATGCCGGGCCTCCGATTCGAACAGGCTCCCGTAGAATTCCCGCAGTTCCGGGTCGGCCACATGGTCGCGCAGCAGTGCAAACCGCTCGCAGCTGCGGGCCTCGATCAGCCCCCCCACGAGCAGCCGGTCGACGGCCCTGGCCGGCTCCTCCTTGCGGACAAGTGCGTGCAACCGCTGGCCGTAACTGGAGGGGGAGAGCTTGCGAAAGCGAATGCCGCGCCGCTCGAGCAGGTCGAGGACCAGCCGAAAATGCTCCAGTTCCTCGTTGACGATCTCCGTCATGGCGCGGGCCAGCGGCACGTGGTCGACGTAGGAAAAGAGCAGGTTCATGGCGACACCCGCCGCTTTTTTTTCGCAGTGGGCATGGTCGATGAGCACGTCGTCGAGGTGGGCGTCGACCTGGGCGAGCCAGCGGGCGTCGGAGGCGGATTGCAGGCTGAGCATGCGAGCGTGGTTGCCTGGACGGGATGAAAGCGGGCATCATACCGGCTCCCGCCCGTGCGCTCCCGCTTTCCCATCCCGACTCGCCGGACCCCCCTCCATGATCGCCTTCGACCGCCCTTCCGGCCCCACGCGTGGGCAGAAGCCCGACCGCAACGTCCTGGGGCTGCCACTGGCACCCTGTTCCAGCGAACCGCTCACCGGTTTTTTCCGCGACGGCTGCTGCCGCACCGGGCCCGACGACGTCGGCGTGCACACCGTCTGTGCCGTGATGACGAAGGATTTCCTGAAATTCACCGTCGCCGCCGGGAACGATCTCGTGACACCGCGGCCGGAGTGGGGCTTTCCGGGGCTCGTCGAGGGAGATCGCTGGTGCCTCTGCGCCTCGCGGTGGTTGGAGGCGGCGCGGGAGGGCAGGGCCCCGCCGGTGGTGCTCGAGGCGACGCACGAAAAGTCGCTCGACGTCGTGCCGTTCGAGCTGCTCAAGAAGCACGCCGTGACTTCGGTCTGAGCACAGGCGCTGCATGCACGCCCTCCTGCCATTGGCGATCGGTCTGGTCGCGCTGCTGTATGCGTCCGTCGGACATGCCGGTGCGACGGGCTACATCGCCGTGATGACATTGCTCGGGCTGACGGCGCCGGTCATTCGGCCGACGGCGCTGGTGCTCAACGTGATCGTGGCGACGATCGCGACCATCCAATTTATCCGCGCCGGGCATTTCAGCGGCCGACTCTTCTGGCCCCTCGCCGTGGCGAGCGTGCCGTGTGCGTTCGTCGGCGGCGCGATCACCCTGCCGACGGCCGCCTTCGAGGCCGTGCTCGGCGGCGTGCTGCTGGCGTCATCGACAAGGATGTTGCTCGATGCCCGCAGGCAACCGTCCGACGACGCCTCGACTGCAAAACCGCTCCACTCCGCCCGCTCGCCCGGCCTGTGGGCGGCGATCGGCGGTGTCATCGGCCTCCTGTCGGGGCTCACCGGGGTGGGTGGCGGCGTGTTTCTGACGCCGGCACTCGTGGCGCTCGGTGCGTCCCCGCTGAAGACGATCGCCGCCGTGACGGCACCGTTCATCCTCGTGAACTCACTCGCGGGCCTGGGGGGCGGTCTGGTCGCCGGCCGACCGTTTCCGGCTACCGGCCTGCCGGTGATCGCGGCGGCGGTGCTCGGCGGCACGCTCGGCTCGTACTGTGGCGCGTTCCGCCTGCCGGCGTCGACGCTACGGCTGCTGATGGCAGCCGTCCTCGCGTTTGCGAGCGTCAAACTATTGGGCCGACCGCTGGGGCTGTGAACGGAGAGTGCGCGAGGGGCTGCCCATGCTCCGAGAGCCGGCGTTGCTGACCAGCGCAGGCAGGATGCCGGAGCGCAGTCAGCATCGAGTGAGCGGAGCCCAGCATGGGCGGAGCGAACGTCCGGCGACGGGGCATGGGCAGCCCCGGCCCATGCGCTTGCACATCGTCTGGAAACCGTCTCAGTGACCGCCCGCCTTTGAAAACAGGTTGAGCACGACGACGCCGGCGATGATCAGCGACATGCCCAGGATCGCCGCGGCGTCGAGTTTCTGCCCCAGAAAGAGCCAGCCGATCCCGGCGATCAGCGTCACCCCCGCCCCACTCCAGACCGCGTAGGCGATCCCCACCGGAATGTCCTTGAGCGTCAGCGACAGGAAGAAAAACGCCAGCCCGTAGCCGATCACGACCGCGAGGCTCGGCAGGGGCTTGGTAAATCCCTGCGAAGCCCGCAAAAAACTCGTGCCGAGCACTTCAGCCGCGATCGCGATCATCAGGTACAACCAAGACATCGCCGACAGGTCTCCTGCCACAGGTCTTCTGGAGAGCGAACCACGTTCCGCACGCCATCGGCCGTCCTCATGCCGGCCAACCGCATCACGCAGGCACCTCGATGATACACGAACCCGGCCGCACGCCCCGCGATAACCACGTGCTCGACGGCCGCACGCTCGACGCCATCCTGGCCAACGCGAGCGAGGAGACGCGGGCGACCATCGCGGTGCTGGGGGAGATCCTCGGCCAACAACCGGTGTCGGCCCTGTCGCCCACGTCGTTCGCGATTCTCCATCTCGGAGTCGAGAGCACGCGGCTCGCCAGCACCAAGTATTCGGGCCCCGGCACGTCGGTGGCGATCCTGGGCAACCTCCTGCGGATCGAGATGGAACGCCATGCGGAGGTCGTCGTCATCGGCTCGCCGGGCGACGGCCTGCCGCCCACCTGGTCGCAGCTCGACCTCGGGCCCGACGACAAGGTCTCGGTGCCGGGCCGTCTCATCGCCTTCTTCCCCGCCGGCACGCTCTCCGCCGAGCCACTCTGCGTGCTCGTCGACGATCGGCATTGGAACCGGGAGTTCGCCATCCTCTCCAGTTCCGCCGGCAAGCCGGTGGCCGAAGCGGTACTCAAGCAGTTCTGCGAGCGGCTCAAAACCGCGGAGAATCCACTGCGGGGACGGGTGCTCGAGGCCACGGTCGTCGAAGGCTGCCTGAAGCTGGGCATCACGCCGACGCTGACCAACCCGCGCGACGGCCTGATCCTACCTGCGGAGGTCTGGTCGGAGGTTGACGTATTCCTCGCCGCGGCCACGAGCCGCCGGGAGATCATGCGGCGGCTGGGCCTGGGTACCAACCGCGGCATGCTCGTCGCCGGGCCGCCCGGCGTCGGCAAGACGCACCTCGTGCGGGTGATCTCGAGCGAACTGGGAGACCGCTACACGACGATCCTCGCCGATGCCAACGCCATGCGGCACATGATCGCCGAACTCTACGCCTCGTCGGAGACCTTCGGCCCCACGCTCGTCGTGCTCGACGACATCGACCTGGTCCTGGGCCACCGCGACTCCAATGGCGACAACGGGGCGCTCGCCGATTTCCTCGCCACGCTCGACGGCGTGCTCGAACGGGAGGACATCCTCACCATCGCCACGACGAACGATCCCAAGGCCCTCGATCCCGCCGCCCAGCGGTCGTCGCGGTTCGACATGGTCGTCACCCTGCCTCTGCCCGACGAGGCTTCCCGTGCCCGCATCCTCGAGCGTCACCTCACACCGCTCGGACTGGCGATCGATTACGACGCGGTGGCACAGTCGCTGGAAGGGGCGAGCGGCGCCGACGTCAAGGAGGTGATCCGCCGCGCGGTCCTCGAGCACGGCGAACTCTTCACGCAGTCTCAGATCCTCGACATCACGAAGTCCGGCCGCTGGCAGGCCGCCGTCAACCGAGGGCGGTATCTGTCGTAAGCGCCGATTTTCCGCCTACCAGGGGCTGTCGAAGGCATTCTGAAAATGCTCGACGACCGGCCGGGAGCCGGCGTTGCCGAAGGTGACGGTCACGACGTCGATCCGCACCTGGCAGTCCTCGAGCCGGTGTCGGCGGATGTAGGCGGTGGCGAGTTCGGCGATCCGCCGCTGCTTCTGCAAGCCGACGGTCTCGGCCGGATGCCCGTGCGCGGTGTCGCTTCGCGACCGCACCTCGACGAACACCACCGTGCGGCCGTCGAGGGCCACCAGATCGATGTCGCCGCGGAGCACCCGCTCCCGGCGGCCTACGATCCGGTAGCCCAAACCCCGGAGGAACTGTTCGGCCTCAGCCTCGCCGCGCCGGCCCAGCGTGTGCCGTGGATCAGGCGATGTCATTCCACCCACCGGAGCGACGACGCTCGTCAGGCCTTGGCGGCCGCCTTCTTGCCAGCCGTCTTCTTCGCCGTCGCCTCGGCGACGTCGTCGCGCTTCTCGCGGAGACGCACCGACTTGCCGACGCGATCGCGGAGGTAGTAAAGCTTGGCCCGCCGCGACACGCCCGATCGCTTCACCTCGACCTTGGCGATCTTCGGTGAGTGGATCGGAAACTTTCGCTCGACACCCTCGCCCGCCACGATCCGCCGGACGGTGAAGGTCTCACGACTGCCCGACCCGGCTCTGGCGATGACCACGCCGTTGAAAATCTGAACCCGCTCCTTCTCACCTTCGAGGATGCGCGTGTGCACGTCGACGGTATCGCCGATGGCGAACTGGGGCACCTCCGACTTGAGGCTGGAGGCTTCGACCTTGGCGAGGATCTTCTGGCTCACGACGGCTCCTTCAGGAACGGTTGGGGGAAACGGTGGCTGGGACACGGCGACGGGTCGCATCGACGGCTTGTTCGTGCCGCCATGTTGCGATCCGGCCATGGTCGCCCGACAACAGCACGTCGGGCACGCGCAGGCCGCGAAACTCACGCGGCCGGGTGTATTGGGGGCCTTCCACCAGGCGCTCGGCGCCGGAGAAGGAATCCTGACGGGCACTCTCCTCGTCGCCGAGCACGCCGGGAAGCAGACGGGCGACCGCGTCGACGATCACCATCGCCGCCACCTCGCCGCCGGAGAGCACGTAGTCGCCGATGGAGATCTCGTCAGGCTTGAGCGTTTCGCGGACACGGTCGTCGAAGCCCTCGTAGCGGCCGCACACCAGCACGAGCCGCTGCTTGCGGGCAAGCTCCTCGACTCCAGCCTGATCCAACCGCCGCCCGCCGGGCGTCAGCATCACGAGATGGCCGGGGGCATCGGCCTGCTGCTGCACCGCCTCGACGCACGACACGACCGGCCCGGGCATCAGCAGCATGCCGGGCCCGCCACCGTAGGGCCTGTCATCCACCTGCCGATGCACGCCCTCGGCGAAGTCGCGGATATTCGTCAGGCAGACATCGATCAGCCGCGAACGGCGCGCCTCACCGAGCAGGCTTCCATCGAGGAAGCCCGCGAACATCTCGGGGAACAGAGTGAGGATGTCGATGCGCATGGGATCGGCAGAGGCATTATCAGGCTTGCTCTGGCTGCGATTCCCCACCGGCTTCGGCCGCGGGGCTGGACGCTTCGGCCGCCGGGGCATCCGCCACCACCTCGGAAGCGGCAGCGGCCGGCGCCGCTGCAACGGGTTCCGCCTTCGGCTCGGGGATGAACACCGGCTCACCTGCTTCGGGCACGACCTTGGGCATGGACAGCTTGGCGCGGGCCTGCTCCATCTCCTTCAACCGGGTGCCATTCGTGCCGTACTTCTTGATGAGCACGCGCACGGCATCGCTCGGCTGGGCGCCAACGCCGAGCCAGTAGGCCACCCGCTCATTGTCGAGCAGGCAGCGGGCGTCGGTATCGGGAACGGACGGATCGTAGGTGCCGAGCACCTCGATCACACGGCCGTCCCGCGGGCTCCGCCGGTCGGTCGCACAGATCCTGTAGAAGGCACGGTTCTTCCGGCCCATTCGCTTCATTCGAATCGCCACAGCCACGTTCAGAGTCTCCTCGGAAAGGATTGATCGAGCCCCTTAGCGTACCCGACCGGCGCCGGAACCCAAGCCCACCTTCCAGGCCCCGGTTTTTCCCGTGTTTTTACGCAATTCGCCGCCGCCGCGGCGCCGGATTTCCCTCGCTCGCGATTCGGGCTTGCATGGGCACTCACCGTGCATCCAAGCCGGCCGCGAGCTATCCGCGCTTCTTGCGGCGGGCTTCTTTTTCACGTTGCTTTTTCTGCTTCCGCCGCTCCTCGGCGGTGAGCCGCTTGCCCGTGTCGCCCTTCGGTCGGCCGAGCCGCGCCGCGGGATTGGTCATCTGCGCCTGCAGCCGCTGCACTTCACGGAGACGATCCCGCATGCCGAGTCCCGCCATGCCCTTCATCATCGCGCTCATGCCGTCGAACTGCTTCACGAGATCACCCACCTCGTGCGGATCGACCCCGGCCCCGGCGGCGATCCGACGGCGGCGTGACTGATCGACCACCCGCGACGGGTTGCGCCGCTCGGCGGGCGTCATGGCGTCGATGATGCCGAACAGCCGGTTCACGTCCTTGTCGAGATCGGCGCCGGCCAGCATCTCCTGCATGCCGCCCATGCCCGGGATCATGCCCAGCACCTTGCCCATCGGGCCCAGGCGCCGGGTCTGCAGCAGCACCTTCTTGAAGTCGTCGAGCGTGAATTCGCCCGCGCGGAGACGTTCCTCCTGCCGCTTCATCTCGTCCTGGTCGAACTTCCGCTGCGCCTCCTCGACCAGCGTGACGACGTCGCCCATGCCGAGGATGCGGCCCGCCATCCGCTCGGCATGGAAATCCTCGAGGGCCTCGATCTGTTCGCCTGTGCCGATGAACTTGATCGGCACGCCGGTCACGCTCTTCACCGAGAGCGCGGCGCCGCCGCGGGCGTCGCCGTCGAGCTTGGTCATGATCACGCCGTCGAGTTCGAGCGCCTCGTTGAAAGCCTTGGCGCTCCTCACCGCGTCCTGACCGGTCATGGCGTCGACCACGAGATAGACCTGGTCAGGCCCCACGGTGCGGTCGATCTTCGTGAGCTCCTGCATGAGCTGCTCGTCGATCGAGAGCCGGCCGGCCGTGTCGAGAATGACGACCGAGATCCCCTCTTTTTGGGCGCGGGCCACACCGGCACGGCAGACGGCAATCGGGTCGGTGACCCCGTCCGGCACGTGCACGGGCACCCCGATCTGCCGACCGAGCACCGCGAGCTGCTCGATGGCCGCCGGGCGCTGGAGGTCGGCGGCGACGAGCATCACGCCCTGCCCCTGCTGCTTGATCCGCTTGGCGAGCTTGCCGCAGGAGGTCGTCTTGCCCGAGCCCTGCAGGCCGCAGAGCATCAGGATGGTGGTCTTGCCCGGCTGCAGGTGGAGCGAGTGGTCCACCGGCCCCATGAGGTTGACCAGTTCCTGATGCACGATGCCGACGAGTTGCTGGGCCGGATCGAGCGACTCGAGCACCTTCGCCCCCACCGCATCCTCGACCACTCGCGAGAGGAACGTCTCGACGACGTCGTAGGCGACGTCCGCCTCCAAAAGCGCGGTGCGGACACCCGCCAGCCCCTCCCGCATGTTCGCTTCGGTGAGCTTGCCGCGGCCCCGCAGAGAATTCAGGGCCGACGACAGCGAGGAGGTGAGCGACTCAAACATGACGGCTCCGTGGTGGGGAAACGGGAGCCGGGAGTATACGAGCCGCGGGAGGGCTGCCAAAAAGCCCGACGTTTCCGGGCCTGGCCCGAGCCACCCGGTCGGCGGGATGACGGGCGATTCCGGAGTCGACCCGCTTCTGCCAGGGAGTTGGCCGACACTGCTTCCGCTGACGGCTCACGCCAGCCCCGCCGGTGACGAGCCGCTCGAATCGGGAGCAGGCACACTGCGTGCTGCTTGCCCGACGCTTGGCCGGCAAGAGCGGCGCATCACCGGAGGGGCGGACGGCCGAAACCGGACGCCGTTCAGCTGAATGTTCCCGGCTCGCCCACGATCGGCGTTGAAGAGGGGGACGAGATCACCGCCCCACCTTCCCCGCACGGGCCGCAGGCCGGACCGCAGGCCGGCGCATGCATGGGAGCACCGCAGGCGGGCTGGCAGGGCTGTGGCTGCGGCGCCGCACAAGGAGCGGCGCCGCCCATGCAGGGAGAGCGAAACTCCATGAACGAGGGTCGGCGGCAGCTATTCGCACCACCGAAGCAACTGCTGCACCCCGGGGCGGCCGCCAGGCTGCCGAGGGCGATCACAAGGCACAGGGACCGGGACATGATTGGCATCTCCACCACCGTCGCGTCGGATAGAACCCGCGGTCAGACATGATGCGTCGTCCACGACGACGCCTTCAAACCCTAGCTCACGATCCGGCACACGGTCGGATGCAAGCGCGCCCTTTCAAAAAAATTCTGCACCCTTCCGCCCCCCACGTGCCGACCTTGCCGACGACGACCGCCGGGCGCGAATATGCGGGCCGATGACCGCCATACCCGCGCGATCGGCCCCGCCCGCCACCAAGAAGCGCGTGCTAGGCTTGAAAACAGCCGATGACACGCCGCTTCGTAGCGGCGCGGACTGATCTCCCTCAGGTTCGGTGCCTGCCTTGCGTCTGCTCGCTGCCTTCCATCCCTTTCTGGCTCTGGCAGTGTTGGCGGCGGCGTGCTGCTTCCCGACGCCGCTACCGGCGTCGCCGGCGGCCGACGCGGCGATCCCTGCGGAGGCGGCTTCACCGGCGGAACCGGCCGACGAAGACGACGTCTGGGTGGTGAGCACGCGGCGGTTGCCTGACATCGGCTGCGTGCCGACGAACGTGACGTTCGGCGTGGAGCGGCTGGTCGGCGACGCCGGCGCGTGCCGCTGGAGGCCGTCTGACCTGCCGAGCCTGCTCGCCGAACCGCACCGGCCGCTCCTGATTTTCATCCACGGGAACCGCTACGACGCCGGCTCGGCGAAGTCGCAGGGGCTGCTATTGGCCCGCTGCAGCAAAACCTGCCGACCTGATGGTCCGCCGATCCGCACGGTGATCTTCTCGTGGCCAAGTTCCCAGGAAGGATTGCTGCTGCGGGACAGCCGGTCCAAATACGAACGGGCGATGACCGAAGGCCACTACCTGGCATGGCTCCTGGGCAGGGTGCCGCCCGAGCAGCCGGTGGCGATCGTGTCGTACAGCTACGGCGGGCTGATCGCGCTGGAAGCGCTCGACCATCTCGTCGGGGCTGAGCGATCGGGACGCGCCGACCTGCAGCCCTGGATCGATCGGCCGGCCCGCTTCCATCTGGTGCTCGTGGCATCGGCGGTCCGCCACGACGCCCTGGCCCCGTGCGGTGAATATCGACGGGTGCTCCGCTGCATCGACCGGCTGACGCTGCTGAACAACACCGAAGACCAGGCGCTGCGATTCTTCAAATTCATCGATCCCAACCTGCGAACCGAGGCTCTCGGACACGAAAACATGCCCGCCCGCTGGTTGCCGCCGGAGATTGAATTCGTCCAGATCGACGCCGCTCCGATCATCGGAAAAAGCCATCGCTTTCCCCCCTACCTGGAGTCGCCGTCGCTCAGGCAACGGCTTGCGACGGGGGCGTTGGACGGCCTGTCGGCAGACTGAGGCTACGCGGTGACGCGTGCGGCGAACCACTCCGCCGTCGCCGCCAGCCCCTCGTCGAGCGCAACCGCCGGCCGCCAGCCGAGCACTCGCCCGGCCAGCGTGGCGTCGACGAGGTTTGAACGCAGGTCGCCGGCCCGGGCCGGCCCATGCTCCGGCTCGGGCAGTGGTGCCACGCGGCCCCGACGGGCCAGCGCGGCGGCGACCGCCGAGCGGATCTTGGCCTCGAGTTCATTGACATCCGTCCCCAAGCCGGTGCCGATATTGAGGCTCGTGAGGCTGCCCGCGATCAACTCGGGCCGGTCGGCCGTGAGCGCCAGCACATTGGCCCTGGCGACATCGGCACCGTAGACATAGTCGCGGACGTAGCGGCCGTCGCCGTTGATTCTCGCCGGTTCGCCCGCCAAGAGCTTGCGGCAGAAAATCGCGACCACGCCCGCCTCGCCGTGCGGGTTTTGGCGCGGACCGTAGACGTTGGAATACCGCAGCGCCACCGTCGCCATGCGGTGCTCTGCCGCGAAGAATTGCAGATACCGTTCCCCCACCCACTTGGTAATCCCATACGGGCTGACGGGATTGGCGGGCGTCGACTCGGGCGCCGGTGACGTGACGTCGCCGTAGAGCACTCCACCGCTCGAGGCGAAGACGAACCGGCGGCAGTCGTGCCTGGCCGCAGCCTCCAGCACATTGATCAGACCGATGCAGTTGACCTGCGCGTCGAAGAGCGGTTCACGAACCGACCGGCTCACCGACATCTGCGCCGCCTGATGGCAGACGGCATCGGGCCGCTCGTCGGCAAACACCCGCGCCACCGCCTGCGGATCGACGATATCGCACAGATGCAGCGGCACTCCGGGCGGCAGGTTGTCGCGCGCGCCACTGGAGAGGTCGTCGAGCACGGCCACGCGATGGCCCGCCGCCAGCAAGCCATCGACGATGTGGCTGCCGATGAATCCCGCGCCGCCGGTGACGAGAACATGCATGGTGATGGATTTTCCAGCGGGAGGCAGTCGGGGCAAAGCCCCGTTGGCCCTTGAGCCTGCAGGCCTCTCCCTGCCGGTCTCTCGAAGCGGAGCGTTTCGCGGCGTGATCATACGGCGGCCCACGGCGGCCGCAAACGGCCGCCAGGGCGGCGAGATCCCGGTCCGACTCGACTGCCGATCCCCTTGTGTCCAGCGACGACACCCCCCGCGAACAGGCCGGGAAAAGCACGTTTTTAAAGCCTTTCGTGCAGTCTGGGATCGCGGCCGGCGATTTTCTTGACTCGGCATTGCGACGACTCACAATAACGGTCCTTCGCCGAACTCCCGGCGACCCTCCGCCCCTCGGTTCGACATGATCTCTCCCTTCCACTCCCGTCCGGTCCGTCGCAGCGGCTTTACGCTCGTCGAGTTGCTGGCGGTTCTGGCAATTCTGGGCACGCTGATCGGACTGCTTTTGCCCGCCATCCAACGGGCTCGAGAAGCCGGCCGCCTGGCACAGTGCTCGAACAATCTCCGGCAGATGGGGGTGGCCCTGGGCAACTACGAGCAGGCGAAGAAACGATTTCCGCCGGGCAACGATCAGCTTGGCGGCCGTCTCCATGCCTGGTCGTCGTTCATCCTGCCGTTCCTCGAGCAGTCGGCGGTGTCGGACCGCATCGACTACAGCAAGCCGTGGGACGATCCCGCCGGCAATCTGTCCAAGGTCGACATCACCATCCCCACGTATGTCTGCCCCACTGCCATCAAGCAGTTCCCCGGCAAACAGGATTACGGCGGCATCCTCGGCGTCTACATCAAGCCGACGGGCGAGGCCATCGTTCCACTCTCCCCGGGAGACGAGCACGGCGGGATTCTCTATGCCACCGACGCCGAATACAGGCACGCGGCGACGGCAGCCTCGGTCTCGGATGGCCTGTCGCGCACGCTGCTGGTCGCGGAAGCGGTCGACCGGGACACTTCCGGGGCCGACTCCCACACGCACGGCGACGCCTGCTGGGCCTGTGGCACCAACTGCTTTCCGCTCAACTCCCGGGTCGTCAACGACCCCAGCGTCGACGGCTTCCGGAGTCTGCATACCGGGGGCATCAACAGCCTGTACGGCGACGGCCATGTGTCGTTCCTCGACGAGCGAGTCGACGTGCGGGTGCTGATCGCCATCTGCACCCGCGCAGGCGGCGAAACCCAAACCCCCAACTAGGACCCCCAACTGGGACCGCCAACGAGGACCACCACAAATCACACGCCGGGGCAGCCTGGCTCACCAACATTGCGGGGCAACCCGCAGTCGGCCGTACCCCGTACGGTCGTGACCGATTGTTTCTTCGAAGAGAGGTTCCCATGATTCGCAGTGCGTTCGTCGCCATGGCCGTCGTCGCCATGGCGTTTTCAGTCGATGCCGCAGTGGCGGGCGGCGGAAACCGCGGTGCCAGTAAGGCCCAAATCCAAAGGGTTCGCATCAAGAACACCGGCACCGCGCCGGCGCTCGTGAATGCGATCAACGGAACGGCAACGGCGGCCGGCGGTAAGACGGTGGCTGGCAACGGCATCGCCCAGTTCCTGGTCAAGAAGGGGGCAGCCCAGGCCTTCGTTCAGAACCAGGCTGGCGATGTGTCGCAAACGCTGCCGTTCAGTTTCCCCAGGAGTCAGTTCGTGTATCTGTTGGCCGCGGCCGACGCGACCACCTCCACGCTGACGTTCTCCCCGCCGGGGAAGATTTTCTAGTCCTTGTCCGGCCCCCCTGCCGGATGCCGACGGGAAGAAAACGAGATCACGGGCCGGACAGCTCGTGCGTGGCCCTCGGCCCCGCCGAACTGTCCGGCTCGCTCGTTTTTCGCCTTCGCCGGACGGTTGTCTGTCCAGCGGCCGTTTGTCCGCCGTCCGGCCGGTGATTAGAACCGGAGTATGAACGTGTGCGTGCGGCAACAATCGGGCTCCCCCTGGAAGGACGCTCTGGGGGCGGCGGCGATTTCCCTGCTCGTCGCGGCACCGTGGCTCTGGCAGGAGCTCGTGCCCTGCTCCTGGCTGGGCGTGGCGGCCGCGCTCGCCTGCCTGTCGCACCTGCGCGGCTGGCGCGGCGAAACGCTCGTGCTCGCCGTGGCGGTGGCGAGCCTGGGCACGGCGTTTCACTGGTCGCCCGAGGTGCTCGCCAACGCCATGCAGACGAGCTATTGGATCGGTCTGGCCTTCACGGTGCCGGTCGTTCTCTGGGATGCCATGCGGCTGGCGTTGCCCTTCTGGTTCGTCAGCCGCACCGTCGACGATCCGCGCAACGCCTGGCTGCCGGCGGCCCTCGTCGCCGTCGCGACCGAGTCGTTCGTCACGAGCGTGTTTCCCTGGAAGCTGGGCTACAGCCAGAACGCCTGGCCCGTGCTCGTCCAATCGGTCGATCTGCTCGGCCCGGAGACTGCCACGTTCGTGCTCTACGCCCATGCCGGCGCGATCGTGCTCGCCGCGGAGATGATCCGCCGCCGCTGGCGGGGCGGGACCAATGACATCGGCCCGACGTGGACGCCCGTGGGCGTGGCCGCGGTCGTCGTCTGCATCGCCAACCTCACCTACGGAACGTGGGCCCTGCGGTCGTGGTCGGCGCGGATCGCAGAGGCGCCGACCATGCGCGTGGCGCTCGTGCAGGTCGATCCCAGCCGCGACGATTCGATCGCCGGCCTGCAACGGCTCTCGCGGCAGGCGTGCGCGGACCGCGACCGCCCCGTCGACCTGCTCTGCTGGCCCGAATGCAGCGGCGGTTCCTATGCGGAATCGCTTCTCTCGTTCTCCGATCCCGAGCGGATTTTCGCGGAGTCGCGCGAGCCGCAGCGGGGTCTGCGGCCGCTGGCCGAGCCCGCCTGCCCGCTCCTGTTTGGCGGCAAGATCTACTCAGGCTATCCCGAACGGCCAAACGACATCTATCAGTCCGCGATCCTGGTCGATGGCACGGAGCGGATCATCGGCTGCTACCACAAGCGGCACCTGATGCCATTCGGCGAATACGTGCCGGGCAGCGAATGGATGCCGGAACTGCGGCACTATTTCCCGATGGAAGACGATCTCGACGTCGGGCCCGACGCGACCGTGCTCAGGCTGGGCGACCAGGCGAGGCTGGGCGTGATGCTCTGCTACGAGGACATGGTGCCCGGCGCCGCCGAATCGCTCGTCGACAATGCGGCCAACGTGCTGCTCTCGCTCATCAACGGTTCGTCGTTCAAGGCGCCGCTCACGCTGCGTCAGCACCGGCTGCTCGCGCAGCTGCGGGCCGTGGAAAACCGCCGCTGCCTGCTGCGCTGCGCCGCGACGGGCGAGACCTGCGTGGTCTCGCCACTGGGCACGATCCCCGCGCGGCTGCCGCTGCACGTGGAGGACGTGCTCGTCGCGGAGGTGCCGCTGCTCGACACCCGCACGCTGGCCAGTCGAATCGGCCAGACGTTTCCTCTCCTGTGCGGCGGGCTGGCGATCGCCGTCGCCCTCGAAAGCTTGCGGCGACGGCGGACGGCCTGACTCACGCCGCGCGGCGTATCGCCGGGGCCTGCGCCGCGAGCCGCGCCTCCACCATCATCCGCGCGACATCCCTCATGTGGTATCGCGCCGTCCAGCCGAGCTGTGCGGTGGCGTGCGATGTGTCGGCCTGGCCCGAGAGGATCTCGCTCGGCCGCATGAGCGCGGGATCGCGGACGACGTGCTTCCGCCAGTCGAGGCCGAGGCTGGCGAACACCTCGCGGACAAAGTCCTCGAGGCTCGTCGTCTGGCCGGTGGCGATCACGAAATCCTCGAGCGTGTCGAGCTGCAGCATGCGGTGCATGGCGACGACATACTCCGGTGCCCAGCCCCAGTCGCGACGGACGGAGAGGTCGCCCAGGCTGAGCACGTCCTGCTCGCCGGCGGCCACGCGGCAGGCGCCCGCCACGATCTTCTGCGTGACGAAGCGCTCGGGACGCAACGGACTTTCGTGGTTGAAGAGGATGCCGGTGCAGGCCTCGATCTTGTACGCCTGACGGTACTGCGCGATCTGCCAGAACGACGTCGCCTTGGCGATGCCGTAGGGGCTGCAGGGTCTGAGCACGGTCGTTTCGCCGGCCGGCTGGTCGCCGGTGTTGCCGAACATCTCGGAACTGCCGGCGTTGTAGAGCCGGATCGGCCGGCCGAGCATGCGGATCGCCTCGAGCAGGTTGACCGTGCCGATGACGATACTCTCGAAGGTTTCCACCGGCTGGTTGAACGAGAGCCCCACGGAGGTCTGGCCGGCGAGGTTGTAGACCTCGTCGGGCCGTGTGCGGGAGAGGACCTGCATCGTGGAACGGAAGTCGACGAGCGACATCGACTCCACCTGCACGCGGTCGCGGATGCCCAGCCGCACGAGCCCGTCGAAGCGGCTGGCCTGGGCGTCGCGGCTGGTGCCGATCACCGTGTAGCCAAGATCGAGCAGGTGCGCCGCCAGGTAGCTGCCGTCCTGGCCCCCCATCCCGCAGATAAGGGCGGTTCGGGAGGACGCAGGCTTTGGAAGCGTCGCGATGGACATGGTCTCGGGAGTCATAGCACTTCCCACGGGGTGGTCGAAAGAGCAGCTTCTGCCCCACCGGCGACGCTCAGGCCGCTACCGGATCGAGAACGGAGCGGTAGACCCGCAAATAGCCACGAGCTGCATTTTCCCAGGAAAACTCGGCTGCCCGGGCGCGGGCCGCCGCAGCGAAGGTCGGCAGGGCCGCCGCCGCCGCCATGCCTGACCGAAACACCGCGGCCATGTGCTCGGCCCCGAAGGAGTCCCAGTAGAAGCCCAGCGACCCGCCCAGTTCCGGGAGGCTCGTGCGGCGGGACATGAACACCGGCTTGCCGCACTGCATCGCCTCGAGCACCGGGAATCCAAAGCCCTCGGTGAGCGATGGAAACACGAACGCCTCGCAGTGCTCGTAGAGCCACTGCCGGTCGCCGTCGGACACCTGCCCCGTGAGGATCACACGGTCACCGAGGTTGCGGGCGGCCACTTCGCGGCCGAGATGCTCGCCATACGGCGTCTCCCTTTTGCCCGCGATGACGAGCGTGAACTCGGGCAGCGTTTCAATCAGTCCGAAGAGCGCATGAAAATTCTTGTGGGGCAGGCAGTTGCCGATCGAGAGGAGAAAGCGGCCGCGGGGTGCCCATGCCGGGGCCACCGTCGACGCGGCCGGTGGCGCGGAGAGGCCCGGTGCGACCACGTGCACCGGCCTGCCGCCGAGCCGGAGGTGCGCGGCGACGTCATCAGCCACGTAGCGGGAATCGGTGACGATGGCCGTCGCCCGATCCACCTTTCTCTGCACGTCGGCCAGCTTGCGGGCCACGGCCCGGGGCCTGTCCTTGTGCCGGTCATCGTGGAGGAAGTTCAGGTCGTGGATCGTGAGCACGACGGGCACGGTGGGATCGAGCGGCAGATATTTGCTGGTCTGGTTCGTGACGTGCCAGAGGTCATAGCGGTGCCGCCGCTGGAAAGGCGCGAGGAACGGCCGGTAGAGACTGGCAAACGACTCCTTTCGCCAGGGGCTCACCTCGATCTGCTCGACGCCCTCGGAACGGAAGTGCCGAACGGTTTCCTTTGGCAGCGCCTGCGGCAGAAAAAAGACGGGGGCGAAGGACTGTTCGCCAAGCGCCAGAATGCCCTCGGCCAGGTGCCGGCAGAACCGGCCCAGCCCGCAGTTGGCGTGCCGGAGTTTTTCGAGATCGAGCACGACGCGGGGCCTGTCGACGGGGGCCGGCCGGGTGATCCGCTGCGGGCAAAGCCGGTTTGTGAACATCGATAGACACCCCAAAGACCATGGATGAGACCGACTGCAACCAGCCGGCCCGCACACCCGCCACCAAGGTGTTATCGGCCGTCGGAGCCCGCAAACTGAACGCCAACGGCAGAGTCATGGCCCCGTGTCGGGCGACAGGCGGCCCGCGCAGGCGGCCCGAAGTATGGAGACGTCACCACCCAGCTTGGGAGGCGGAGAATCGCCGACGCCCAAGGCTCGATCGGCGGCAACTCGATCACCGGCACAGCGAGTCGGTGCCTCGGTGGGCAAGACAGCCCTCAGGACGCCCGCTGCAATCGGCCTGAACGATCCTCGCCCGTTTTTTCCCGGTCTGCAGATGGCAAAGGCAGCGTCGTGGTCGGGGCGGCGTCATAGTAGTGACCGTAGGCCTCGTAGTCGGTCCAGTAGGCCGTACGCACAAGCACCTTCGTTTCAGCATCAAGAAAAGCCTGCACTGGAGGCGTCCCGAGTTCGCGGAGGGTGGTGCGATCTGCAGGAAACTGCGAGGCGCGCGTTGGCCAGCCGTGGTTCGACGTGGCCGGGTTATGGTGGGGAGAACGACTCAGATCGTCCAGATCCATGTGAGGCAATCCGCAGCGGTCTTCGACCGACCTCAACCCGGCGGCCAGATCTTCCAGCCTGACATAGGTGTCGACCCTTGCATCCTGTTGCGCATCGTACTGCGGCCTGAAATGAGGGTCGATCAATCTGTGATTCACCTGCTGCGCTGCCACGTACAGAAGAAATTGCTGGAAACTGAGTCCCTGCTGTCCTGCAAGCCCGACGGCTGCCTTCCATCGGGTCAGTTCGATGGCGTCTGGCCAACGCTCTCGATCATGCTCGTATCGCAGAAAATGCAGGAAGCTGCTGACAGCCCGCGAGGCAGGATCACGGATCACTCTGATGATGAGGGTGTTTCGATGGGTTTGCTTGAAGAGCCTTTCGCACTGAAGCGCGTAGCCCTTTGCGGCAAACAATCTGTCTTGCCGATACGCGTGAATCCAGTCGTTGTATGCGAGCGCCTCGTCGAGCAGGCCATTCTGGGTAAGGAACCACTTCAGCACCGTCGTGCACCCGCTCTTCGCCGACCAGCAGACGGCGACTGGAAACCCAGGTTGCTGCAGCGGCAGGAGGCGCCCATCCACACGCGGCGTGCAGACCGAACGCAGAAAGCGGGTGAGGCGGCTCATGGAAATACTCGCTCGGTCACAGTATCGTTGAGTTCCAGCAGCGAACAGACGAGGTGTCGTCTGCTCTCTCCTATCTCTCCTCCGGCGGGTATCGACCCACCGCCCCCCTCCAAATGAGCCTTTTTACCGGTTGCACAGACATTGCGGCGCCGCGCCACCCCAGCCACCCCAGTCCCACCGCCGCCTCTGGCCGTGATGGGTACCACTGGCCGCCAAGGCCAGAAGCCTCAGGCAGCCCGTCGGTAATGGCCCCAGGGCTGACGGACCGCTCTCAATTCGTCCGCGCAGCCTGTGCGCAGCGCCACCTGTTGGACGGCCGGGTGACCGCAGATCGATTCCCACGCCTGCACTTCCATGGGCGTACGGAGCACGGCACGAGAACGGCTTGCTTCGACGATGCGGCTGAGGACCGTCTCCTCGGCGGGTAGCAGACGGATTGACTCCAGTCTGCAGCCGATCGCCTTGGCATCTCGCAAAAACACAGCGATACGACTGTGATAGTGGCTGCTGCTTTCCTTCGCCGCCAGTAACCGCCTCGACAACTCCAACGTAAAGGCAACGAACCAAGGCTCTGCGGGTGCGGCATTTTCCCGTAGCTTCGGTGAAGCTGCACGGCATCTTTCAACAAGGGCGTCGAGCTCTCGTAGTCGAACAGACTGCTGCTGCACGAGTGGCGACGCAAGAGATCTCAGGAATGGCGAAATGCAGTCGGCATCGTCGTATGGAACCCGGATCACGGAGTATCCTACGTTGACGAGCCTTTCCTCCGCGCGGCTATTGACGTCTCGTAACCGCGCAAACTCCACGGCTGGTTCAAAAGCAAATCCCAGCCGTGATTTGAATTTCATGGCGCTCCAGACGCGCTCCACGACTGGCCGTTTAGTCACGACGATGTGCACGTGATATCGACTGGCAAGCACCCCCAAAGCCGATTCGAATGCCTCTGGCTGATTGCATAAGAGTTCCCAATAAACCTCGCTGCTCATCAACGGCGTAAGCCCACGAGGCACTTCAGCGGCGATGGCGGCGACCAAGTCGTCCGGACACCCTCCGAGCAACGATTCCGGAATGTGCGGATGATGTCTGAGATAGCACCCCGGCAAGATCATGTGCTGTCCACTGGCGGCACCGACTTCTGGATACCAGAACCCCGCCTTGGCGAGCAGTTTGCGATTTCGCTCGCAGAACAACTGGATCGCAGTGGTGCCGGTCTTGTGCGGGCCAATGTGCAACACGAGCGGAGGTTTGCGAGCGCATGCCGATGGAAACGGCCGGTATGGCACACGCCTGACGAGGGTTCGGATGAGATTCGAGAGCCGACTCATGAGCAGAGGCCTAGGAAAATGACTGGACGAGGCACAGCGTCGAGCGACACTCCGTCGCGCAATCCGCGATCCCCCCTTAGGCAGGGATATCGGACGGCCCCTGTTCCTCCCATGAGGTTTTGTGCCGATCCGGCAAATTCTGCGGCGCCACGGGCTTCGCAAGCCTCGCCAGGCCCCCTCAGGCCCCCACTTTCGGCATGTCAGGCCGCGGCTGCGCGGGACATCCGATCAAGATGGCTGCGGATGATTTCCACCGGGTAGCCGGTGTGGCTTCTCAGCCAATCATGGATGCGTCGGGCATCGATGCCGACGGGATTGTCGCGCAGCAGGTCCACCTTGAGCAGCGGCACGCCGGCTTCCAACACCTGCTTCCACTGGAGATGCGTCGGGTTGTAGGTTGGTCGGCGGATGCTGCGACGATACCGCCGCACCCGCTTTTGCCAGGGTGGCCAGCAGGCCATGTTGGAAAGCTGTTCAAGTACCGGCACCTGCGGATGCTGGCGGCCGTCGAACAGCGCATGGACGGCGAAGCCATTCGCGCAGCAGTCCCGCATCCAGCGGAGTTCGTAGGCATCGATGGCGTCTCGTTTGGTGGGCACGGGCCGTACGTCCTCCCAGAGCCGCCTGCCGCAGTCGGAGGTCATCAGCCGCCGGGACATGCCCATGAAGTAGGACTGCAAGTGCTCCTCCGGCTCCAGTGACACCGTCATACCCCAGAGGTCGCTCTGGTGGGCCACCGCGGTGTTCAGACAACTCGCGATCGGCCAGAGCGGTCCGTACACGCTGCTGTTGGTGAAGAGAATCTCGTCGTACGCCGGGACGTCGAGCCGCAGAAGCCCCTCTCGCCAGCTCGCGAAATCGAAGCCCAGGTTTTCGCGCACGATGACGTCGTCCACCAGCGACGAGAGCGCAGGGCTTTCACTCGTACAGTGCGTGGAGACGAACACGATGCGGTCGACGACGGTCCGATATTCTCGCAACGCGTGGATCACGTAGGGATCCACGATCCCGTCGCGATCCCAGTGGGCATAGACCAGCGCACGGGTCGGCGGTGATGGAGCGTTCATAAGGCGTCTGCCTGGGATCGGTTCCAGGGGCTTACGCGGCCACCTTCCGCGACGACGTCTCGGCCAGCGATTCCGCGGCGATGTCCGCGAGATACCGCCCGTAATCGCTCTTCATCCGGAGGGCCCGTTCGGCGACTTCAGCCGGCGACAGGTATCCCATGTGCATGCCGATTTCCTCGAGGCAGGCGATCTTCAACCCCTGCCGCTCCTGGATCGTCTGCACGAACGAGGTCGCCTGCAGGAGCGAGTCGGGCGTGCCCGTGTCGAGCCAGGCAAAGCCGCGGCCGAGCTTCTCTACCCGGAGATCACCGCGCTCGAGATACACCCTGTTCAAGTCGGTGATCTCCAGTTCGCCTCGGCTGCTCGGCTTCAGGCTGCGGGCGATGTCGGCCACGTCGGCGTCATAGAAGTAGAGGCCTGGCACGGCGAAATGAGATTTCGGCTGTCGCGGCTTTTCCTCGAGCGACAAGGCCCTGCCGCCCTCGTCAAACTCCACCACACCGAAGCGTTCGGGATCGCGGACCGGATAGGCGAAAATCGTGGCTCCCCGCTGCCGCGCCGCGGCGGCGTGGAGCACGGCCTGGAAGCCGTGCCCGTGGAAGATGTTGTCGCCGAGGACGAGGGCTGCCCGCTCTCCTCCGAGAAAATCGCGGCCGATCACGAACGCCTGCGCCAGCCCGTCGGGCTGCGGCTGCTCCGCGTAGGAGAGCGCCACGCCAAACTGTGAGCCGTCGCCGAGCAGCCGCTGAAAATGCGGCAGGTCATGGGGCGTGGAGATCAGGAGGATGTCGCGGATGCCGGCGAGCATCAGCGTCGACAGCGGGTAGTAGACCATCGGCTTGTCGTAGACCGGCAACAGTTGCTTGGAAATCGCCAGCGTCATGGGATGCAGGCGGGTTCCCGATCCGCCCGCCAGGACGATGCCCTTGAGCGGGGTGGTGTCGATCGGATGAGCTGTCATAGCGTGATTGGCCACCGAGAGGAGACGTGGACGACGATTCGATTACGGGCTTGCTTGGTGACGGCTTGCTCCAGCCACCGCCTCGAGGGGGGATACCAGCGCACGGGCGAGTGACGCCAGAGCACATGGCGAGAATTCGTCCGCTCAGGGAGCCCGCGCGGGGCGATCGCCATCGTGCACACCCGATCGGTGCTTGATGTCAGGCCGCCCGGCCGCGGCACGGCGGCGGCACCAGCACCTGTTCGCCGCCGTCTGGCTCGCGGCCCGCCAGCAGACGGGCGAGCGCCACGGTCTTCCGCTGACGCCAGAATCGCCCCAGGCCGTCGGGGCGGAATTCGATGACCGCCAGGTACGGGTGGTAGAACGGATCGCGGGGAAAAGCATGCTGCCAGCGGGCGACGAACGCGGCCTTCGCCGTTTCCTTGGCGGTGCGGGTACGTCCCTCCCAGTGCGTGGCCTCGACGTGCGGCTGGTAGACGATCGCAAACCCCGCGGCCCGCAGCCTGAGGCAGAGATCGATGTCGTTATAGTCGTCGGGGAACTGCTCGTCGAAGCCGCCCACGGCCTCGAAGGCGTCTCTGCGGACGAGCATGCACGCAGCCGTCACCGCGGAGAATTCCTGCAGCCGACGGATCCGGCCTCGATACCCAAGCGCCTCTGCCGGCCAGTTGTAATGGGCGTGCTGACAGAGCCGTTTCGCGTTGAGCACGACACCGGCATGCTGGATGTCGCCTTCCGGATAGTGCAGCAGCGCGCCGACGGCCCCGATGCGGTCATCGAGTTCGAAGGTCGCCGTCATCTGCTCCAGCCACCGCGGCGAGAAGCCGTCGACGTCGTTGTTGAGGAAGAGCAGCAGGGAGCCTTGGGTGGACCGCACGGCCGCATTGTTCATGGCCGCGAAATTGAACGCTCCGCGGTAAGGAAACACCCGCAGCCGGTCGGCAGCCGACTCGCGGCGGAGAAAGTCGAGCAGTTCGGGTTCGTCTGATTCGTGATCGATCACCGTGACATCATAGTGGTCGTAGCCGGCGCGTTGGCGCAGATCGTGCACGCATGACTTCACGAGCGCTCCTGCATTCTTGGTTGGAACGATGATCGACACCTGGGGCGACCGCCGCGGATGCAGGACGAACTGGTGAAGCGACGCATCCCGGGGATGCGCCGAGACCGCAGCCGAGACACCGTGGGCCTTGAGCACCTCGCAGGCGATACGAGCCGTGTCATCGCCCGCGGCAGCGGCGTGTCCATTCGGCAGAATCGCGAGGGGGTGCTGGATATGCGTCACATCTTCGTTCGAGCAACCGCGAAGCGCCTCGAGGGCGAGTGCGTAGAGGGATTCACCGGCTGACACGGTCGCCACGCCGCGGGAGACGAGCCGGTCGAGCGCCGCGAAGGCCAGCGACCGCTTGAGGGCCATGACCGGGCCGAGAGAGCCGCCCGCGAGCAGCGATGTCCAGGAAAAGTCGGGCTTGTGATCGATCGTGGCGGCGGTCCACAGGCTGTCGGCAGGGCCGGTCTCGGCATCGTCGCCGTAGACCGCCAGAATCTCACGACCGCCATGCTGGCCACTCTTCTGTTCGAGCACGGCTGCAATCCACAAAAGCGCGTCGTTGCAGACGGACGCCCGGACATCGCAGAGGAGCACATGGCCGGACGAGGCGGCGGCCACGGCGGTAGCGAGGCCCACGAGCGATGGCTGCCCGCCGTCTGCAAAATCCTCCACGAAACGAAGATCAGGTGCCTGTCGGCCAGGCATCCGCTGAATCCCCGAGCCAACACCGTGCCGCACGCGCGCCAGCGTTGCCGCCTTGGCGACGAGCCACACTCGCTGCGGTGGCAACGGACCACGTGCGAGTGCGTCAAGACAGCGGAGGCACTCGTCAGCGGCCGCCGGCGTGTCGGCACTCCCGCAGAGGATCACGTCGGGAGGACTGAGGCCGGCCGCGAGACGGGCAAGGGTGTCAGCCCCGGCACGGCGGGCGGCTCGGAGAATCGTAGCCGCGGCCCGCGTGTCGCGAATCCCATGCCTCAACCGTCGCAAACCACGCTCCAGGTGCTTGCCAAGGGCGAGCACCACCGAGGGTTTTTTCCGCGCTGCCATCGGCCTTGATTTCCGGAGTCGAGCGGAGGGGCAGGGAACCTGGGAAATGGACGCGGGACGGTACCGCATCCCGGTACCAGTCACCAGATCAAACCGGTTCGTCTTCGACCAGGCCCCATTCCGGTCTGGCGAACAGACCACGAAAAGCGTATTCCACCATCTCTTCGAGAGATTTTCCGTGGGGTTTTGAGCGACGAGGACAGCATGCAACCCATCGTGGTCACCGGCGGAGCCGGATTCATCGGCGGCGAGTTCGTGCGGCAATGGATCGCCGAAGAGCGATCGGCTGTCGTCAACCTCGACAAACTGACCTATGCAGGCAATCTCGAATCGCTCCGCGACGTGGCGGCGAACCCGCGGCATATCTTCGTGCAGGGCGACATTGGCGACAGCGACCTGGTGGCGCGGCTCCTGGCAAACCATCGGCCACGGGCGATCGTCAATTTTGCCGCGGAAAGCCATGTGGACCGCTCGATCGACGGTCCGGCGGCGTTTGTGGAAACCAACGTTCTTGGAACGTTCCGCCTGCTCGAGGAGGCGCGACGGTATTGGAAGAGCCTGCCGGAGGCCGAGCAACGGGAGTTCCGATTCCTGCATGTCTCCACGGACGAGGTGTATGGCTCGCTGGGCCCGACGGGCAAGTTCACCGAGACGACCGCCTATGCGCCCAACTCCCCGTACTCGGCCTCGAAGGCCTCAAGCGACCATTTCGTCCGCGCCTACCATCACACCTATGGTCTGCCCACGCTCACGACCAACTGCTCCAACAACTACGGTCCCTACCAGTTTCCCGAGAAGCTCATCCCGGTGATGATCCTCAACTGCCTCGAGGGCAAGCCCCTGCCCGTCTATGGCGACGGAGCGCAGGTCCGCGACTGGCTCTATGTAGGCGACCATTGCCGTGCGATTCGTGCGGTGCTCGCCCGCGGACGGCTCGGCGAGGTCTACAACATCGGGGGTGACAGTGAGAAACGGAATCTGGAGGTGGTGCACGCCATCTGCAAGGCCGTCGACACGCTGCGGCCGGGATTACCCCACGCTCCCTGCACGTCGCTGATCAGCTTCGTGAAGGACCGGCCGGGCCACGACCGCCGCTACGCCATCGACTTCGGCAAGATCGAGTCGGAACTGGGCTGGCGGCCGAGCCTATCTTTCGACGAGGCGATCAGTCACACCGTCGCCTGGTATCTCGACAACGGTCCGTGGATTGAAAACATCACCAGCGGTGGCTATCGACGGCACCGTCTGGGGCTTGTCGACGCAACCAGCGCCGTCAACTGAGGGCACAGGAATCCACCGTCATTCTGGAAAGCTCACGATGACCGAACGCAATCATGCCTGCTCTCCGACCCGCACCTTGGCGGTATGTGGAGGAGAGCCGCGTTTCGCGACACCCAAATACGTCGGAACACCGACGATTCCAGACCGCGCAACGCTTCACGCTCGGCTCGACCAGATGCTCGACGCGAAACGCCTCACCAATGACGGTCCTTTCGTGCAGGACTTCGAACGCCGGCTGAGCGCACTCAACGGCGAGGTCGAGGTAGTCGCGGTCTGCAATGCCACGATCGGCATGCAACTCCTGCTCAAGGCACTCGGCGTGTCCGGGACTGTGATTCTCCCTTCCTACACCTTCATTGCCACCGCCCACGCCTGTTTCTGGGAAGGACTGGAGCCCGTCTTCGTCGATGTCGACCCGCAGACACACACTATCGACCCGGCGCGGGTGGCGGAGCAGGTGACCGCACAGACCGCTGCCATTGTCGGGGTGCACCTTTGGGGCCGCATGTGTCATGTCGCGGAGCTGGAATCTGTGGCCAGGAGACACCATCTTCCGCTGATTTTCGACGCCGCACACGCACTGGGTTGCACGTACCGTGGAATCCCCATGGGCCGCCTCGGCACGGCTTCAGTCGTAAGCTTCCACGCGACGAAATTCATCCAGAGCCTCGAGGGCGGGGCCATCCTGACGCCGGACAAGCAGCTCGCACAACGGCTCCGTCTGCTGCGAAACTTTGGGTTCGCGGGCTTCGATAATGTGGTCGCCCTGGGCACCAACGCGAAACTCGATGAGTTCTCGGCCGTGGTCGGTATCGGCAGTCTCGAGCATCTTGAGGCCCTGATCGCAACCAACACGACGAATCGGGCAGCGTATCGTCGGGTGCTCGCCGACCTCCCTGGCCTGTCGCTTTACGAATACGACGAGTTCGAGCAGAACAACTATCAATACGTCATCGTCCAGGTGGATCGCGACGCCTGCCCGTTCACCCGCGATGAACTCGTACAGGTTCTACAGGCCGAGAACGTCATCGCGAGGCGGTACTTTCACCCCGGCTGTCACCGAAGCATGCCATACCGCAACGTGCCGCCGGCAATGATGCCGCACCTTCCGCACACCGACACGCTCTGCGACACGATCTTCGCTCTCCCAACAGGTGCTGGCGTGACCACCACCGACATTGCTCTGATCGGCGACATCCTCTTGTCGACTTTCGGCGCCGTCGCTGCCGTACGCTCGGCGCTATCGGCGACCCCAAGACTGCGGACCGCGGCCTAGAGCACGCATGGCCCTCGCACTTCACACCATCAATCGGAGCCCCCCCCATGGCAGAGTCGTTCCTTTCAGCGACAGTTTCCAGAGTCTTCGGCGGCGTCGCCGAATCGCTTGTTCCCGCACGTAGTCGACCTGACGGAGAGCGATTGAAGGCGAGCGCTCTGTCAACCCGGCGCCTTCATCTCGGGTGCGGAATAGCCGGACTCGGACACGGTGCGAAGATTTACGACAACTGGACAAACATCGACATCGAAGGCAACGGTCTCACGACATTCGCGTGGGATCTGGCCACGCCGCTGCCGCTCCCGAATGCCAGCGTGCAATTTATTTATTCCGAGCACTTCATCGAGCATCTGTCACTCGCCGAGGGACGACTATTGCTCTCCGAATGCCGCCGGCTGCTAATGCACAATGGTGTGCTCCGGATGAGCACACCGGATCTCGTAATGCTTGCGCGGATGTACGTTGACGGAAATGTTCGTGAGTGGGCTGATATGGGCTGGGAGCCGTTGACGCCGTGCGACCTGGTCAACGAAGGAATGCGGTGCTGGGGCCACCAATATGTCTACGACGAGTCGAAACTCACCGCGCTGCTCAGGGAAACTGGTTTTCGCTCAGTGACCCGCTGCGCCTGGCGGCAGTCAACCCACGAGCCGCTGACTGGTTTGGAAACACGGCCCTACCATGGCGACTTGATCGTCGAGGCGTCCGCGTGACCTGCGGCGCTCGCCGTTGCGCCCGCTCAGGAACTCCATCATGGCCTACTACACGGAGGCGGAATTGGCCGGCCTGGGGCTCGCATCCTACGGCCGCAACGTACGGCTGTCGACAAAGGCGTCGCTCTACAACCCGTCCGCCATCTCACTGGGAAACGATGTCCGCATCGATGATTTCTGCGTGCTCTCGGCAGGGCCTGGCGGCGTTGCGATCGGCAGTTTCATCCACGTCGCCGTCTACTCGTCGCTCATCGGGGCCGGACGTATCACGCTCGAGGACTACAGCAACATCTCGTCACGCGTCTCTGTGTTTTCAAGCAACGATGACTACTCCGGCGAACACCTCACGAACCCGACTATTCCCGGAATCTACACGGGCATATCCAGCGCGCCGGTCACGATCGGTCGCCATGCCATCGTCGGATCGGGATCCGTTGTGCTGCCCGGGGTCACCATCGGGGAGGGGGCGGCCATTGGAGCCCTCAGCCTCGTGAAACGGGACTGCGAGGCGTTCACCATCTATGCAGGCAATCCGTTGCGACGGCTCCGCGACCGCAGTCGCCGAATCCTCGAGCTCGAAAACCTGCATCAGAGTCGCGTCGCCGCCGAAGCGTGTCATTCCCGTACTGGAAGGTGTCCATGACAGCGGTCTCCGCCTCACCCGTCATCTCTGTCTGTATGGCGTCGTATAATCACGCCCCGTTCATCCGGATCGCCGTCGAGAGCGTGCTGAATCAAACGTTCGCCGACTGGGAACTCGTGATCACCGATGACGGATCGAGCGATGGCACGATCGAAGCCCTCGACGGCATCCGAGATGACAGGATTCGGATCGAGCGGTTTCCGGAGAACAGGTCGGCATGCGTAGCCCTCAACCACTGCATACGGCGGGCAAGAGGCCGGTACATCGCCGTCCTCAACTCCGACGATGCGTGGCTGCCGGAAAAGCTCGCCCTCCAACTCGACGCGTTTGCGCAACACCCAGAAGCGGCGGCCATCTTCACGACCGCCGACATCATCGACGAGCGGGGTCGCCATCTCGGCGACAGCAATTGCCTCAAGGCCGTATTCGATCAGCCAAACCGCCCCCGTCGAGACTGGCTGAAGCGACTCATTCTGTCTGGAAACTGTCTCTGCCATCCGAGTGTGCTCATGCGTGCCGAGGTGTACGAATCGCTCGGTCTATATGACCAACGGATGGCCCAGCTTCCCGATCTTGACATGTGGGTTCGAGTCCTCCTCGAGCAAGAATTGTGGGTGGTGCAAGAGCCGCTGACACTGTTTCGTGTACTCGACCACGAGCGTAATGCAAGCGGCAACCGGCTCGACGTGCGGATGCGCTGCGCAACGGAAAACATGCTTCTCCACTGGAAAGCGTTCCAGTCACATCCAGAAGAGATGGCGGCCGTCCTTGGGGTACATGCTGTTGGCCAAGACGAGATTGTTGGAAGCCTGCTAAACACCCCGCACGAGCAACCACTTCCAAGGGGATTTCGCGCTGCCGAACTCTTGTGGCTTTACGAGTCCATGCAAGACACGGCCGATTGGCGAGCCTGCAAGAAATTCATCGCTATCACGTCCGTCGCCGACCCGCTCGGAGTGGCAGCCACTGAACAACGAGATGCGAAGGCGAGTTGCGATTCCATTCGTGATGTCGCGGTACGTCGCAAGTTTACATTTCGGAACTTCCTGTCGTTCATGCGTCACGCATCGGACGTTAGGCCGCCGACCGCCGAGCCTCGGCGTATGTGACTCGCCTGGCTGCAGAGATACGCAGGGCGGCCGGTGCCGCGTCGTAATACTCGCCGTAGGCCTCGTAGTCGCTCCCATAGGCCATCCGAATGAGCATTTTCGTTTCGGGGTCGAGGAAGGCCTGCGCAGGAGGCGTACCGAGCTCGTTGAGCGTGTTCTGGTCGGCGGGAAACGCCGCGGCATGCGTCGGCCAGGCGTGGCCGGCGGTCGCGGGATTGTGGTGAGCGGATTGGCTCAGGCCGGGAAGGGCGATATGGGGCAATCCGACACGGTCTTCGACCGCACGCAGTCCGTCGGCCAGATCTTCAAGACGAATGCAAGCATCAATGCAGGGATCCTGCTGGGGGTCGAATTGCGGACGAAAATGCGGGTTAAGCCGACAGCCGTTGAGCCTCTGGCTCGTCACAAACATGAGAAACTGCCGAAAACTGAGGCCCGATTGGCGTTCAAGGCCGACGGCAATCTTCCACTTCGTCACCACCGCGGCATCCGGAAACCGCTGCAGATCGTAGCCACACCGCTGGTAATGCAGAAAGCTGCTGACGGCTCTGGTGGCGGGATCGCGGATCACCTTGACGATGAAACGATTTCTGGACCGTTTCTTGAAGAGCCGCTCGCACTGCCGGCGATAGCCGGGCGCCTGAAACAACTTCTGCTGCCGGTAGTCGTGGACCCACCTGCTGTAGGCAAGCGCCTGGTCGAGCAGTCGGTTGTGTGACAGGAACCATTTCAGCACTGTCGTGCAGCCGCTTTTCGCCGACCAGCAGACGGCGACGGGAAAATCGGGCTGTTGCAGCGGCAGGAGGCTGTGATCCCCCAAAGCATCGCGGAGCGAACAGACCGACTGGATCATGCGGGTAAGGCGGCTCATATGTGTTTGGGCTCAGGTTTCTTCGAGCTTTGGAGAACCCCTCCAGAGAGGGGTGCGCGTGTTAGTTTTCGGCAAGAACAGTGTGCGTTCTGCACAGTTGTCTCCCGACGAGCTGCCTGGCGGACAGTGACCGATCCCCGCGTTTCCAGGCTACCCCCACCCTCCCAAATCGCCCCCGAAAACTGATCTGGCGGCATCCCGGCCACGTCGCCTAGCCTCCCCAACCACACGCGCCAGTGCGTGGGTGCGTGGAAGAGCAGGCAACTTGATCCCCGCCGCGGATCCGTGGCGCGAGCCACTGCTTTCGTCACACGCAGGACGAACCGTCGTCGGTCAGGACCTTCACGAGCATGAAGATCGGCAAACTGCTAGGTAATGCAGTCGCTCGCTTTCCATTGGCTGCTGGGCCCACTGACCGGCTGCGGAAGATCTGTCGCCAGCTTCGAGAAGGAAGGCACAGACCGCAGCAGCGGGCCACGGCACGCTACCGGAAGTGGGTACGCGATCACGAGACGCCCTCCACTCGCGACCTGACGATGCTGCGGGCGGCGGCCCAGAGGCTGGCACTGCAGCCCGTCATTTCTATCGTCATGCCCGTCTGCAACACCCCCCGAGAGATTCTCGACGCCTCCATCTGCTCTCTTCGGAAGCAGATCTACACGAACTGGGAACTGTGCATTGCCGACGATGCCTCCTCCACGGCCGGCATGCGCGAGCTGCTCGAACGGCACGCGGCCGCAGACTCCCGCATCAAAGTGGAATTTCGCGAATCCCGCGGAAATATTGCAGCCGCCTCGAACACGGCCCTGGCCATGGCCACCGGGGAATTCGTCGCCCTGCTCGACCATGACGACATTCTGCCGCCAGACGCCCTCTACTGGGTCGCGGAATCGATCAACCGGCACCCGGATGTGCAGTTGCTCTACTCAGACGAAGACAAGATTGACGCCGAGGGCAGGCGTTTTGAACCCTACTTCAAGCCGGATTTCAACTACGAGCTGTTCCTCGCCCAAAATATGGTCTGCCATCTCGGTGTCTATCGCCGCGATCTCATCTGCTCCTTGGGCGGTTTTCGCGCCGGTTTCGACGGCTCCCAGGACTACGATCTCGCGTTACGGGTCGTCGCTGCGATCCCACACAGCCAGATCGTGCACATCCCGCGGATTCTCTACCACTGGCGGGCAATTGCCGGCAGCGTCGCCCTTGCCAGGAACCAGAAGGATTTCTGCGAGGATGCGGCCCGGCGGGCTGTCGCCGAACACCTGCAATCACTCGGCGGCGGCGCTGTCGAAATGGCTCCTGAAGCACCGGCGTTTCATCGCATCCGGTATCCGCAGCCCGCCAGACTCCCGCTCGTGTCGCTGGTCATCTGCACCCGCGATCATGAAGCCCTCTTGCGGACGGCAGTCACGTCGATCCGCACACGTTCGACCTACGCGAACTACGAACTCGTGATCGTCGACAACGGCAGCCGAGATCCGCAAGCGGTTGCCTATCTCGACTCGCTGGCTCAGCAGCCTGGAATCCGGGTGATCCGTGACGATTCGCCGTTTAACTACTCCCGCCTGAACAACCGCGCAGTCGCTCATTGCCGGGGCGAACTGGTCTGCCTCCTCAACGACGACATCGAGGTGATCACGCCTGACTGGCTTGAGGAAATGGTCTCTTTCACCATCAAGCCGGATGTTGGGGCCGTCGGAGCCAGGCTGTGGTATCCCGACGGCACGCTCCAGCACGGCGGCGTGATCATCGGCATCGGCGGTGTTGCCGGGCACGCCCACCCTCGCCTGCCAAAGGGAAGTCAGGGATACTTCTCTCGCGCGGTGCTGCAGCAGGAACTTTCGGCCGTGACGGGCGCCTGCCTGATGGTGCGGCGGGCGGTGTTCGAAGAGGTCGGGGGACTCGACGAACAGATCGCCGTGGCCTTCAACGACATCGACTTCTGCCTGCGGTTGAGGGCCGCCGGTTATCGCAACATCTGGACACCCTTCGCCGAACTGATCCACCACGAATCGGCATCGCGGGGCCTGGAAGATAATCCGGAAAAAATCGCGCGATTCCAGCGGGAGGTCCGCTTCATGCACGAGCGTTGGGGAACCGTGCTCGCCTGCGATCCGTTTTACAATCCGAACCTTTCCATGCGGGCGGGCGATTATTCGCTCGAGAGCCTGCCGCAAGGAACAAGATGGAGAGCTGCATGAGCCTTTTCCGCAAGATCACCGCTACCATGCGGCAGGAATCCCGGGAACACATCATCCTCCGCGGAATCGACAAGGCGACACCCGGACTCGAGATCGGCCCCAGCCACCGCCCGGTCGCGGCCAAGCGGGATGGCTTCCATGTCCACATCTTGGACCATCTCGACGCCGCAGCGCTCCGGGCGAAATATGCGACGCATGGCGTCGATATCGATGCGATTGAAGAGGTGGACTACGTCTGGTCGGGACAGCCGCTCGACGCACTCGTCGGCCGTGACCGTTTCACCTGGATCATCGCCAGCCACGTGATCGAACACGTGCCCGACCTGGTGGGATTTCTCAATGCGTGCGAGGCGATTCTCGCCCCTGGCGGCGTGCTCTCGCTTGCCGTGCCCGACAAGCGGTACTGCTTCGATTGCGAACGGGAGAACAGTTCTCTCGGCCGAATCATCGACGTCGCCCAGGCGCAGTCGACCAATCACTCGCCGGGGACGGCAGCGGAGTATTTCCTGAAGGTGCGGCGGAAGGGCGGCCTCATCGCCTGGAACGAACGTCATCAGGGAACACTCGAGCCGGTGCATGGCCTGGAGGATGCGGTCCAAGCGATGGCGAAGGTTCGTGAGGGGCATTACTTCGACCTGCACTCCTGGGTGTTCACGCCTGATTCTTTTCGCCAGATCATCCGCGACCTGCACGACCTGCAGTTCACAGGACTCCGGGAACAGCACTTCCATCCCACCCGCGGCTGCGAGTTCTTCGTGACGCTCGCAAAGCCGACGACTGGCAGCCAGGCGGCGGCATAGAAACCTCGAGAGGGCACACCCGTGTTTGGACTCACCGGCCGCGCACGTAAAGCTGTCCCCTCCCCTTCCGTGAGCCCCGTCGCGACCGGCGCCGGCATCCTCGATGCCTACTGCATGGAGAGGCCGGGCCCGCAACAGGTGCTCGACATCTTCCAAGGTGAATGGTCGTCGGCTTTGCCTTCCGCGAGCAGCCTCAAGACGACCCCGGGACACGCCGGACTCTTCGAAGATCCACGGGTGACGTGGGCGGATGCACGGTGTGGCGGTGTGCGTGGCCGCCGCATTCTCGAACTCGGACCACTCGAGGGCGGGCATTCCTACATGCTCGAACAAGCCGGCGCAGCGGAGGTGCTCGCCGTCGAGGCCAATGTCCGCTCTTTTCTCAAGTGTCTGTGTGTCAAGGAGATTTTCGGCCTCACGAAGGTGCGTTTTCTGCTCGGCGACTGCATGGCATTCATGGCCGAGGATGCGGGGGGTTGGGACATGGTGTTCGCCAGCGGCATTCTCTATCACATGAAGGATCCAGCCCGGTTTCTCTCGCTCTTGCCGCGAATGGCGCCTCGGGTATTTCTCTGGACACACTACTTCGACGAACCCATCGTTCGGGGAACGCCTGCACTCGCGCACAAGTTCGGCCGGCTCGAAGAGGCCGCGATCGATGGCTTTCGCTATCAGTTCGTCGAGCAGTCGTACAAGGAGGCGCTTGGCTGGGGAGGCTTTTGCGGCGGCTCGGCAGCAACGAGTCTGTGGCTGACACGCGGCTCGATCCTCGGATTACTCCAGCATCTCGGATACCGCACCATCGAGGTGTCGTTCGAGACCCCCGACCATCCAAACGGCCCTGCGTTCGGCGTCTACGCCGCAGACGATAGGGCTGCCTGAGCGGCTCAACGCGGTGGCAAGAGCGGGGCTGCCTCAGGCGGCACGCCGCACCTGGCCGGCATCCCGCTTGGCGAGCGCCTTCTCCTGCGACGCCAGTTCGAGGTCGGATTCGACCATCATCTCGACGAGCTGATCGAAGCTGGTCTGAGGTTTCCAGCCCAGCCGCTTGCGGGCCTTCGTGCTGTCGCCGAGGAGCAGGTCGACCTCGGCCGGCCGGTAATACCGCGGATCGATCTCGACGAAATCCTGATAGTCGAGACCCAGCCGCGAGAACGTCTTCTCGCAGAACTCGCGGACCGAATAGAGTTCGTTCATGGCCACCACGTAATCGTCCGGCTTGTCCTGCTGGAGCATTCGCCACATCGCTTCGACATAATCGCCCGCGAAACCCCAGTCCCGCTGGGCGTCGAGGTTTCCCAGGAAGAGCTTGTCCTGCAGTCCCAGCTTGATTCGCGTGGCCGCCCGGGTGATCTTGCGGGTCACAAAAGTCTCGCCGCGACGCGGGCTTTCGTGATTGAAGAGAATGCCGCAGGAGGCATGGAGGTCGTAACTCTCGCGGTAGTTGACGGTAATCCAGTGGCCGTAGAGCTTGGCCACACCGTAGGGACTCCGTGGATAGAACGGTGTCGTCTCCTTCTGCGGTGTCTCCACGACCTTGCCGTACATTTCCGAGCTCGAGGCCTGGTAGAAACGGATCTGCTCGCCCGTGTCGTCCTGCACGTCACGAATGGCTTCGAGGAGGCGGAGCGTGCCCACGGCGGTGACGTCGGCTGTATAGGCCGGCTGGTCGAAACTCACGCGCACGTGGCTCTGAGCAGCGAGATTGTAAACCTCCTGCGGACGGATCTCCCGGATCAACCGGACCAGCCCATTGCCATCGGAGAGGTCGCCGTAGTGCAGGTGCAATTGTGGATTGTCACCGAAGATCAGGTGCTCGATTCGCTGGGTGCCAAAGGTACTGGACCGACGGCGCAGGCCATGCACCTCGTAACCCTTCGAGAGCAACAATTCCGCGAGGTAGGAGCCGTCCTGACCTGTGACACCCGTGACCAAAGCACGCCGCTGCATAGCTCACTTCTCCCTGCGTTTTTGACTGTTGCACACGACACACGCCTTCCCTCACGGGTGAGAGCGCTGTCGGTCCCGTATCGACGGGGAACGGTAGCAAGGCAGGACACACGACGAAACGGCAGTTTGCCGCGTCAAAAACCGCGCAGGATGCCCTCGTAGACGCGGGCATACCCCCGGGCCGTGGCCGCCCAGGAGAAGCCGGCTGCATGGTCCTTCAGTCGTGTCGCGAAGTCCGGATCGGCCTGGTACCGAGCCAGGCCGCCCCGATAGACCGCCGCCATTGCCGGCGGCTCATAGCCGTCGAAATAGAAGCCCAGATCGCCGGCGATCTCGGGAAGGCTCGTCCGACGCGATACAAATACAGGCTTGCCGCACTGCATCGCCTCGAGCACGGGAAACCCAAACCCTTCGGTGAGCGACGGAAACAAAAACGCCTCGCAGTGCTCGTAGAGCCACTGGCGGTCTCCGTCCGAAACCTCGCCCGGCAGGATCACCCGCCCAGCCAGCCCGAGCTTGGCTACCTCCCGCTCCAGGTACTCGCCGTACGGCGTGGTCTTCTTGCCGGCGATCACCAACCGCATGTCGGGCACGTGGGCGAGCAGGCCAAACAGGGCATGAAAATTCTTGTGCGGCAGGCAGTTGCCGATCGTGAGCAGAAACGGCCCGGCCGGCGCGAAGGCCGGCCGTGTGGCCGCCGCCATGGGCGGGGTCGACACGGCCAGCGGCACGACATGCACCGGGCGGCCCCCCAGATCGACGTTCTTCGCCACGTCTTCGGCCACATAGGCCGAATCGGCCACGATGGCTGACGCACGCCTCACCTTGCGCTGGATGTCGGCCAGTTTGCGGTCGATCTCGTCGGTGCGGCCGTCGGCGGGTGATTCGTGCAGAAAGTTCAGGTCGTGGATCGTGAGCACGACCGGCACGCGGTCATCCAGCGGCAGGTATTTCGACATCTGGCTCGTGACGTGCCAGAGCGCGACCGGCGGGGCCGGACGCAGCATCGTGATCAGCGGCTGGACGAGCGGCCGGTAGAACTTGCGGACGGCCTCCTTGTTCCAGGGTGATACGGCGATCGACTCGAATCCACCCTCGGGAAAAAACCGCGCCGCGCCGCGCGGCAGCAGAAACACCGGCTGGAACCGGCCGTCGGCCACCGCGAGGATCTCCCGCCCCAGGTGCAGCGAATACCGACCCAGACCACAGTTGATGTGGCGGAGCTTTTCCAGGTCGATGACGACGCGCGGCAGGTTCATGGGGAGCGAGACACCAGGTCACCCGACAAATCCTCGGTTATCTTCCCGACTGCCCTCGCCGCTGCCCAGCCCAGCCTTTCCCCGGGAGGCGGTGTCCCCGTCGTGGAACGGCGGAAATCCGTCGTCGGCCCGGGCCCCCCTGCGACGTGTCGGCCGCCCGTGGGCCGCGACTTGGAAGCCGGGGAGGTTCCTGCCATAGTGTTGGCCGTGAGCAGTCCCCTGGATTGCCGGCATGGCTCGTCAACCGCGTCTTTCGGACCACAACCTCGCATGAAAATCCACGAGTATCAGGCCAAGGATCTGCTCCGGGCCGCCGGCGTACCCGTTCTGGCCGGCCGCGTCGCCCGCTCGCCCGAGGAGGCCGCCGCCGCCTTCACCGCGCTCGGCACGCCTGTGTGCGCCGTCAAGGCCCAGATTCATGCCGGCGGTCGCGGCAAGGGGCAGGTGAAGGGATCCAGCCAACGCGGTGTGGAGCTGGCGAAGACGGCCGACGACGCGGCGCGAATCGCCAAGGGCCTGCTTGGCAACACGCTCGTCACGATCCAGACCGGCCCCGAGGGGCAGGTGGTGCGGCAGGTGTTCGTGGAGAGCGGCTGCGCGATCGACCGCGAACTCTACTGTGCCGTCCTCGTCGACCGCCGCGTCGGCTCACCGGTGCTCATCGCCAGCACCGCCGGCGGCATGGATATCGAGGAGGTTGCCCACAACACGCCTGAACTGATCCTCAGCGAGCCCTTCGATCCCGACCGGGGCCTCGCCGGCTACCAGGCGCGGCTTTTGGCCGCGAAGCTCGGCCTGCCCACGGCCAGCTGGCGGCACGCCGAGACCTTCTTCCGCAAGCTCTGCGCGGCGTTCGTCTCGCTCGACGCCTCGCTGCTCGAGATCAATCCGCTCGTGCTCACGAAAGACGGTGCCCTCGTCGCGCTCGATGCCAAGATGACGTTCGACGACAACGCGCTCTTCCGCCACAAGGATCTCGCCGCGCTCCGCGACGAGTCGGAGGAGGAACCAGCCGAGACGCGGGCCGCCGCCACGGGCCTCTCCTACGTGAAGCTCAACGGCACGATCGGCTGCCTCGTCAACGGCGCCGGCCTCGCCATGAGCACGATGGATCTCGTCAAATACCACGGCGGTCAGCCGGCCAACTTCCTCGACGTAGGCGGCGGTGCCGACGTCAATCAGGTGACCGAGGCCTTCCGCATCATCCTCTCCGACCCGCACGTCAAGGCGATCCTCGTCAACATCTTCGGCGGCATCATGCGGTGCACGACGATCGCAAACGCCGTCGTCGAGGCCTCCAAGACCGTCGGCTTCACCGTGCCCCTGGTCGTCCGGCTCGAGGGCACGGAGGTGGAGGAGGGGAAGAAGATTCTCGCCGCCAGCGGCACCACGATCATCACCGCCGACGGCCTGACCGACGCCGCCAAGAAGGTGGTCGCCGCCGCCAACGCCGCCTGACGCCGACCGCCGACGCAGTTGAACCCGCTTTCCGCTTTTCATTCTCCGCTTTCCACTTTCGAAGGCCCTTATGAGCATCCTCGTCAATCGCGACACCCGCGTCATCTGTCAGGGCATCACCGGCAAGGTGGGTGAGTTCCATACCCGCGGCTGCCTCGAATACGGCACGCGGATGGTGGGTGGCGTGACGCCCGGCAAAGCCGGCGAAACCGTCGTCGGCCTGCCCGTCTTCAACACCGTCGCCGAGGCCCGCGATGCGACCGGAGCCAATGCGACGATGATCTTCGTGCCGCCAGCGTTCGCCGCCGACGCGATCCTGGAGGCGGTCGGCGCCGGCATCGAACTGGTGATCGCGATCACCGAGGGCATCCCCGTGCTCGACATGGCCCGCGTGATGCCGGTCGTACAGGCGTCGAAGAGCCGGCTGATCGGCCCCAACTGTCCCGGCGTGATCACACCGGGACAGTGCAAGATCGGCATCATGCCGGGCTACATCCACACGCCCGGTCACGTCGGCGTGATGAGTCGCTCGGGCACGCTCACCTACGAGGCCGTCTGGCAACTCACGCAGCTCGGCCACGGCCAGAGCACGTGCGTCGGCCTCGGCGGCGATCCGCTCGTCGGCTCGAGCTTCATCGACATCCTCTCGCTCTTCGAGGCCGATCCCGACACCCACGCCATCCTCATGATGGGGGAGATCGGTGGCTCCGCCGAGGAGGAGGCGGCGGCCTTCGTCAAAGAACATGTGACCAAGCCGGTGGCAGCCTTCATCGCCGGGCGCACCGCGCCGCCGGGCAAGCGGATGGGCCACGCCGGCGCGATCATTTCCGGGGGCAAGGGCACGGCCGAGGCCAAGCTCGAGGCCTTGCGGGATGCCGGCATCGAGATCGCCGAAAGCCCGGCCGACATGGGGCAGGCACTGGTGCGCGCGATCAAGCGGCGGGGCTAGGCTGCATCGACCTTTGGGTGTGGTACCGGCTTCGGTGGCGGCAAAAGTCTCGTCGCGTGGGCCGCGGCGGCCCAATGCTCCTCGAGCGTTCGCCGACCGCCTCGCCTCGGCTTCCGGTTGCTCGATCCTTCCTCAAGGCACATCCACATGCCCCGCCGTCCAGGCCTTTGTGGAAAAGAAGGGTGACTGATCTACACTGGTGTCATGAACGTCAGCCTGTTCATTCCCTGCTTCGTTGATCAGATGACCCCGCAGGTGGGGCTGGCGGTGGCCCGCGTGCTCGAGCGGCTCGGCCACACGGTCGAGTTCCGCTCCGCGCAAACCTGTTGCGGCCAGCCGAGCTTCAACGCCGGCTATTGGGATGAAGCCCGCGCCGTGGCCATCCATAGTCTGGAGGTCTTCGCGGACGCCGACGCGGTGGTGGGCCCAAGCGGCTCCTGCGTCGCGATGATGCGGGTCTTCTACCCGGAGCTGCTCGCGGACACGCCCCACGAGACGGCCGCCCTCGACCTGGCGGCTCGGACCTTCGAATTCGGCGAGTTTCTCGTCAAGAAACTCGGCGTCACGGACGTGGGCGCCCGCTTCCCGCACCGCGTCACCTACCATGACGGCTGCCACGGGCTCCGCGAACTCCGGGTCAAGGACGAACCCCGGCAACTGCTGCGGGCCGTTCGCGACCTCGAACTGGTCGAATGTGACGAGCCGGAGAGCTGCTGCGGCTTTGGCGGGCTGTTCAGCGTGAAGTTTCCGATGATCTCCACGGCGATGGCCGAGGTGAAGGGCGGTTCGCTGGCCCGCACCGAGTGCGACTATATCGTCTCGAGTGATCCGAGTTGTCAGTTGCAACTCGACGGCTGGCTCAGCCGCAACGGGCGCAAGGCCCGCACGGTGCATTTGGCCGAGGTGCTGGCCGGCATGGTGGACGAGCAGTAGCGGGTCGGCGTCCCGCCCGGCGGACTACTTCGTCGCCGGAGCCGCGGCCGGTGCCGCTGCGTCAGCCGGCGCCGTGGGCTCTGCGGGCGGCACGTCCATCACCTCGTCGATCGCCACGACCGAGATCACATGGTGCCCCCAGGCGTGCATCCGGTACCGCTCGAGGAGGCCGACATCCCGTTTGGTGTTGCCATTGGGATCGTTGAGGACCAACTTCGGCGTAAACGCCTTGTCGTGGTCGGTATCGAGGTACGGCTCTCCCTCATCATGGGCCTTGTTGCCATTGAGATCGGCAAAGGGCTCGCTCCAATGGGGAACAGGCGGAGCGGCGGGAGGCTCGGGCTTGGATTGCGAGCCTTCGTCATGGGGCTTGTCCCGCTTCTTGCGTGTGGAATCCTGGCCGTTGCTCTCGTCCTTTGCGTCATCGCTCTGCCGCGGTTCGGGCACAGGCTCCGGCACGGTCCCGGGCTCACCGTCGAGCAGGATCGACCGTTTGGCCTCGTCGGGCTCGACACAGCGGGCAAAGGTCCGCAGCATCCGCGTTCCCATGTCGTAGCCGAGCTTCGAACCGTCGATCCGGAACGCCTCGGGCACCGGCAGGATCGAACAGGCGATCAGGACGGTGCCGGCGACGATGATCCCGGCCACCGCGCCCATGAGACCGCCACCAAGTTTGTCGATCATGGGCGCGAACCGCACCACCTCCGCCGGAACATATCCGCCCACGGCCATCCGGATCGCCACGGCCGTGCCGATGAGGAGCAGACCAAAGGCAGCCGGAAAGGCATAGATCGCCGGCAACTCGAAGCTCACGAGCACTGCCGCCAGCGGCTCGGCAAACGCCAACGCTACCACGAGCGACGCAAGCGCGTGCATCCCCGCCAGCACCGCCAGGAACAGACCGTTCTGCGCACCGTAGGCCACCAGCGCAAGCACGATCCCGCCCACGATCAAATCGCCGAACCGCTGCAGCACGCTCGTGGCCACCAGCGTCACCAGAAGCTTCACCATGGTTGCCTCGTCTGCACCGTCGCCGGGAATGCCTGGCTGCTCACTTGGTCACCCGCACAATCTCGTTGAGGCTCGTGATGCCGGCCAGAACCTTGGCGATCCCCGCCTCCTGGAGCGTGCGCGTTCCCGCCTTGCGGGCCGCCGCGCGGATGGCCTGGATCGACGGCTGCCCGACCAACAGGTCGCGGATGGCGTTGTCGAACACGAGCAGTTCATGCACTCCCGTGCGGCCCTTGTAGCCGGTGCCGTGGCAGGCTGGACAGCCCTTTTCCCGATAGATCGTGACCTCTTTCTCGGGCGGTACGCCGAGCTTCTGCCGGAATTCAGGGGGCGCCGGATAGGGCTCCTTGCACTTGGGGCAGAGCACCCGCACCAACCGCTGGGCGAGCACCGCGGTCACCGCCGACTGCAGGAGCGTCGTGTCGATGCCGATGTCGAGCAGCCGCGTGACGGTCGTGGCCGTGTCGTTGGCATGCAGCGTCGTGAACACGAAATGGCCCGTGAGCGCTGCCTGCATCGCGATCTCGGCCGTCTCCTTGTCGCGGATCTCGCCCACGAGGATCACGTCCGGATCCTGCCGCAGCACCGACCGCAGGATCTTCGCGAACGTGAGTTCCGCCGCCGTGTTGACGGCCGTCTGCGAGATGTTTTCGAGCCGGTATTCGATCGGATCCTCGATGGTGACGATGTTGCGGGAAAGCACGTCGATCTCGCCGAGGGCAACGTAGAGGGTCGTCGTCTTGCCCGACCCGGTGGGGCCGCAGACGATCAGCATGCCATTGGGCTGCTGGACGATCGATTGCAGTGTCTTGAGCATCGACTCCCGCATACCGAGCGAAGCCAGCCCCCCCTTGATGACGCCGCTGTCGGCGTCGAGCAGTCGCAGCGCCATCTTCTCACCGAAGCTCGTCGGGCCGGAGGCGGCGCGGACGTCGAACTTTCTGCCCGCCTTGAGCAGGGCAAACGTGCCGTCCTGCGGCCGGCGGCGCTCTGCGATATCCATGTCGGCGCAGACCTTGATCGCCGATACCACGGCTTTTCCGGCCGATCCCTTGAGCGCGAGCACGTTCTGCATGATGCCGTCGATCCGGCAGCGGACAACCAACTCCTCTCCCTCCTTGGGTTCGAGGTGCACGTCGGTGGCCCGCATCTCGATCGCCTTCTCGAAGATCTGCTGCACGGTCTTGAGCGCCTTCGAGGCCTCGCGGTCCAGATCGCCCACCTGGCCTTCGACAGGTGTACCGTCCTTTTTGAGAATGATGACCGCGATGTTTTCGGGAGCAGCGGGTCCGCTCCGCGCCGGCAGCCACTTTTCGACCGTCTTCTCCATGCCCAGTTTCGTGGCTGCCAGAAAGATCATCTTGCGGGCGAACCGTCGGGTCAGCATCTTCCTGGTCGACGGGGCTTTGCTGTCCCGATACGCCACATACCCGAAAAACGAGGCGGGCATGACCACCAGGAACAACGGCAGCATGCCAAGGCCGTATTGGTAGGTGAAGAAGAACCAGACCGCGCCTGCGGCGACGAACACCAACGACCAGGGAAAGTCTTCGCCCAGAATCTCCCGGAAATCGGTGTCGACCCACATGCAGAAGGCCGTCCAGGCGGTGGCCAGCACAATCCAGGCCGATCCCAGCCAGATCAGGCGATCGATCGCGGCCGCTGAGATCATTCGGGTCACCTTTCCAAACCGGCCTGCCGCTGACGCACAGCCCGATGCTTCGGGCGGCCCCCCGGGGGGGTCGGCGTCCACCTCGTGGCTTTTCAGAAGTATTCCACAATTTTTACCGTCTGTCCCGGCAGAATTCCACAGAACCACGATCCCGGGGCGGTCGGAGGCGACTGCGGCCGTGGGCTCTCCGTCGGCTATCATGACTGGATGATCGCCACCGACGCTTCCGCTCCGGCCGCCAGCCACCCCGCCGACCCCGGCGGGGAACAGGCGCGGGAAGCTAAAAAGCGGTTTCTGCACGACGCGACCGAACATGTCCGCGATACCGGACACCGGGCGTTCGTCCGCAAGGCCCTCAGCGGCTACTACGCCAGCCGCGACGTCCAAAAAGCCCGCTTCCGCGACTGGGAGCACGCCCGCGACGCGGCGAGCCTGGCAAAATGGTCGGCCGTGAACCGGCTGGACGAACTCCTGCCCCGGTTCGTCGCCAACTTCGAGGCCAATGGCGGACTTGTCCACTGGGCCCGGAGCGCCGAAGAGGCCCGCTCGATCGTGCTCCAGCTCGTCCGGGACGCCCGGGCGAAGGCGGTCATCAAGAGCAAGTGCATGACCAGCGAAGAGATCCACTTGAACGCGGCGCTCGAGGCTGACGGCTACGGCGTGGTGGAAAGCGATCTGGGCGAGTTCATCCAGCAACTTCGTGGCGAGCCTCCCTATCATTTCGTCTTCCCGTGCATGCATGTCCGCCGCGACGAAATCAGCAATCTGTTCGAAAAGCATCTCGGCACGGCGCCGACGGACAGCCCCGAGGAACTCACGATGATCGCCCGCCGGCACATGCGCCGGCTCTACGTCGATGCCGACGTCGGGATCACCGGGGCGAATTTCCTCGTTGCCGAAACCGGCCAGATTTCGATCACCGAGAATGAAGGCAATGCCCGGCTGACGGCGGCCTTGCCGCGCGTGCACATCGCGATCTCCGGCATCGAGAAGGTGGTGGAACACCTCGACGACCTGGCGGTGCTCCTGCCGATGCTGGCCACGGCCGGGGCTGGCCAGCCCATGACCTGCTACAACACCCTCTACGCGGGGCCACGGCAGACCGGCGAAGCCGATGGCCCGGAGGAGATGCACCTCGTGCTCCTCGACAACTCGCGGACGGCCCTCCTCGCCGATCCCGAGCAGCGGGACAGCCTCCACTGCATCCGCTGTGGTGCGTGCCTGAATGTCTGCCCGATCTTCAAGAACGTGGGGGGCTTCACGTACGGTACGACCTACCAGGGACCGATCGGCTCGGTGATCACGCCGCATCTCCGCGGTCTGGCCGACTGGAACCACCTCTCCGCCGCCAGTTCGCTCTGCGGCGCCTGCACCGACGCCTGTCCGGTGCGGATCGACATCCACCACCACCTGCTGCACAACCGCCGCAATGCCGCCCGGACCGCTCCCAACGCCTGGGAGCGACTGGGGCACCGGCTGTTCGTCGTGGTGGCCCGCCGCCCCTGGCTCTTTGCGGTAGGCGGGGCGGTCTTCCGCTGCACGCTGCCGCTGCTGAAGGCTCTGCGGCCGCCGCTGCTGCGGGACTGGCTGGCCTCCCGGGATCTCCCGGCAGCCCCGCGGCAGAGCTTCCGGCGGCAGTGGCATCGCCGCCGCTCGGACAAGCACGTTCACGCCGGAGAGGTTCGGGCATGAGCGGCGAAACCGGCCTCTCGGCCCGCGACGTGATCCTGAAGCGGATCAAGGAGGCACTCCGCGTGCCGGCGCCCTTCCCGCACGGCCTTACCGAGCAGGTGCAGGGAAGCCAGCGGGATCAACGGGCGACGGCGACGACCAGCGGCGCATCGGCTCCGAGTCTCGGGTCTGCACACGCCGCCCACGGCCTTCCCATGCTCACCGTGCTACCCGAGGAGGTCGCCCGTCCGTGGCTGCCCGATGGCGGCGAGACGCCGGCGGAACGCCTCGCGCTGCTCCTGGCCAATCTCGGCAAGCTCCGGGCGATCGTCCATCAAGCCCCCGACCTCACCGCCGCGAGCGCCACCCTCGTCGCGATCGCGCGGGAACGGGGCTGGCAGAAGGTGGCCTGGCATCCCCATGCGCTCGTGGAGCCCCTGCTCGCGGGCATGCCCTGCACGACCTATCGCGTCGATGCCGCGGATTTCGACAAGAATGCCCTCGAATCGTGTGATGCAGGTATGACGTCGTGTGAGGCGCTCGTCGCCCAGACCGGTTCGATCCTCGTCTCAAGCGCCACCTCGGGCGGACGGGCACTATCGATCCTGCCGCATGTCCACGTGGTCGTGGCCACCGCCGACCAGATTGTGGCGACCCTCGCCGATGCCTTGCACGCCGCCCAGGCCCGGCACGACGGTCGCATGCCGAGCATGCTCTCCTTCATCACCGGCCCCAGCCGCACGGGCGACATCGAGCGGATTCTCGTGCTCGGCGCCCACGGCCCGAAGGAGCTGATCCTGATCCTCGTGGGATCAACCACGGGCTGAACCACGGCGGACACTGCTACGATTGCGGCCATGACATCGCCTCGCTGCCCTGTCTGCCAGGGCGAAACCATCGAGATTCGGGCGAAACTGATCTGCCGCGGCTGCGGCATGATCCTTGAAACCTGCTGCGAAGGCGGACCCATGGGAACGGGGGTTTCCTGCCCGCAGCCGCCGGCATCACCGGCACCATCGGCGCCACCCGACGAATCTCGTGCCGGGTGAGTTTTTCGACAGGGAAAGATCGATCTTCTGCTGTGAGTTTGCCTGTCGCGCAAACCCTGTCGGTCGCGGTGGAATGCCACGTACGGCTCCGCGGCCTGCCAGGGATGGGCGGCTGACAGCTCGGCCGGGATGAATCGCGGCGGACGGTCACCGACTGGGGGTGGTCTCCACGTGATGCCTGGCAGGCGTGTTCGCAAAACGTTTTGCCTGTTTTTTCCTCTGGAGGTTCCTGTGAAGAAGCGATTGACGTTTGGCTTCCTGCCGTGGGTTGCCGCTGCTGGCGTGTGTGTTGCCGGTGGTTTCGTTCGTGGCGAGGATGCCGCGAAGAGTGTCCCGGCCGAGGGCTCGGTCCTCGTTGGTGGTGCCGATGCCGCTGCGGCCGCCCCGGCCGACGCCGTGGTGACCGAGGGTGCGGCTGCCGCCGACGCCTGCATGAAGACGGTCAAGGTGTGGAAGATGGTCCCGGAAATCCGGGAGGTGGAGAGCACGGAGTGGACGACCGAGGTGCGTGAGCGGTCCTTCACGGTTACCAAGAAGGTGCCGCGGGTCGAGGAGCGGACGCGGAACTACACGGTTAAGGTGCCGGAACAGCGCACGAAGTCGGTGGACTACACCGTCAACGTGAACGTTCCGGAGACGCGGACGGCGACGTACAACGTCTCCATCCCCTACACCGAGAGCCGTGAAGAGTCCTACACGGTGCGCGTGCCGGTCAAGGAAGAGCGGACCCGGACGTGGAAGGTGAACGTGCCCTACACCGAGCAGGTCGAGCAGACCTACACGGTGATGGTGCCGGTCAAGGAGGAGCGGACGGCCACCTACAAGGTGAACGTGCCCTACACCGAGGAGCGGACGGCGACCTACAAGGTGAACGTGCCCTACACCGAGCAGGTCGAGCAGACCTACATGGTGAACGTGCCCTACACCGAGCAGATGACCGGCTTCCGCACGGTGTCGAAGCGCGTGCCCGTCAAGAGCACGAAGACCGTGACGGTCCGTGGCGGCCACTGGGTGACCGAGGCCAAGGAGATTTCCGCCAACGGCAAGTATGACGCCGCCGGCAATCCCTGCTGCCCGAAGGTCGTCTGCTGCCGTCGCTGGGTGCCCACGTGCGAGACCAAGGAGGTCGAGGTCACGATGTGGAAGCACGAGTGCGAGCAGGTTCCCTACACCTACTGCGTGAAGAAGAGCCGCTGCGAGCAGCGGTCGCGGACGGTGTGCGTCCACAAGACCCGCTGTGAGGAGCGGACCCGCAACTACTGCGTGAAGCTGTCGCGCTGCGAGGAGCGGACCCGCAACTACTGTGTCACGAAGATGGTGCCGGAGACCCGGACCCGGACGATCTGCGTGAAGAAGTCGCGTTGCGAGGATCGGTCGGCCACCTACTGCGTCACCAAGATGGTTCCGGAGACCCGGACCCGCACGGTGTGCGTGAAGAAGTGCCGCACCGAGACCCGCACCCGCGAGTACACGGTGAACAAGTGCGTGCCCGAGACGCGGACCAAGGAAGTCTCCTACACGGTGATGGTGCCGGTCGAGAAGACCGCCACCTACAGCGTGTGCGTCAGCGACAACGTCTCGGAGACGAAGACCGAGTCGTACGTCGTCCGCGTGCCCAAGAAGGTCACGAAGTCGGTGTGCGTCCAGGTCCGCAAGTGCGTCGAAGAGCAGGTCCCGGCCGACAACGGCTGCGGCTGCTCGAACGGCAACGGCGGTCGCGCCGCTGGCAAGGGTGGCCTCCTCGGCCACGGCCTCGGCTGCAAGAAGGGCTGCTAGTCGGCCCCGCCCCGACCCTCGGTCGGGGTGACGCGTGAGGAAGCAAAGGCGGGCCGGGCGTGCAAACGCCCGGCCCGCTCGCTTGCTGCCGGCGTGCGCCGCCACGCCGGCTGCCAAGTCCCCGGTCAAAGCGTATGATCGGCAACCGTTCGCTCAGCCGCATCGCCCGGCAACCCACCCGCCATGCACGCGACCCCTCTCGCCAACCAAGCCGTCGATCCGACCGCCCAGCGGGCCTTCGCGATCAATCTCGACGAATCCATCTACGGCAATTTTGCCGAGATCGGCGCCGGTCAGGAGGTGGCCCGCTGGTTCTTCGCCGTGGGAGGCGCGGCAGGCACGGTGGCGAAGTCGATCTCCGCCTACGACATGACCGTCAGCGATGCCATCTACGGCAAGACGCAGCGGTATGTCTCGCGGGATCGGATCGAGCAGATGCTCGACCATGAGTATCGGCTCCTGCACGAACGACTGGACGGCGTGCGCGGCGACCGGACGCGATTCTTCGTCTTTGCCGACACCGCGGCAGCCCGTTCATTCAAGGGCGGCAACGAGTGTCACGTCTGGATGGGATTGCGGTTCCAGCATGCCGTGCGTTCCCAGACGAGCGACATCCTGCTCCATGTCCGGCTGCTCGATACCACCAACGCCCTGCAACAAGACGCCGTGGGCCGGCTGGGGGTGAACCTGATCCACGCAGCCTTCCACCACTGGCAGGAACCCCGGAAGCTGATCGAGACGCTGCTGGACGCCATCGGCCGTGAGCGGCTGGAGATCGACTGGATCCACATGCGCGGCCCCGCCTTCGGCGGCGTCGACAACCGGCTGCTGGGCCTGCACCTCGTGCGGGTCGGCTTCACGCCGGCCCTGCTCTTCGACGTCGACGGCACGCCGTTGTTGGCTTCGGAGTCGATCAGGCGGAGCCGGGTCCTCATCGAGCGCGGACGATTCGCCCCGGTAACCAGGCTGAACCTCGAGATGATGGCCCGCGCGCGGGCGAGCTTCGAGGCCGACACGGCGGAGCCCGCCTCTCCGTCGGCGACCACCCCGGCCGGCACGCCGGGGAAGATCCGCGAAATCATGGAAATCACCATGCACAACCTGCGGGACCGCGGGACCGCGGAAGACGCCGATTTCCTGGCCCGCGTCGACCTGCTGTCCGCCGCCGGCAAGATGGTGCTCGTCAGCGACATCGGTGCCTTCCATGCGCTCGGGGAATATCTCGCCGATCGCCACGTCGAGCAGACCGGCCTGGTGCTCGGCGTGCCGCTGCTGCGGGAACTCTTCAACGAGAGCCACTACCGGCATCTCGAGGGGGGCATTCTCGAGGCTTTCGGCCGGCTGTTCACGCATCGGGTCCGGCTCTATGTCCATCCCACGCGGGACATGCTCGACGGCCGGGTGATCACCGCCGACACGATGACGGTGGCCCCACACCTGACGCACTTGCTCGAGCATCTCCGTGTCAACGGCCTGATCCGGGGCTTGCCGTGCGACGAGTCGGCGCTCCGCACCTACTCGAGCGAAGAGGTCCGGTCGCGGATCTGCTCCGGCGACCCGTCATGGCGAGAACTCGTGGTTCCCGAGGTCGCCGCGCACATCGACCGGCATGGCTATTTCGGCGCCCGCTGCCCCACGTAGCCCGCGCCCGCCGCGTCTCCGGCTCACTCTGACGCAGCCCGCCGCAGGGTCACGATCTGCTCGCCCTCGTTGTCGGCCAGTTGCGTCCAGTCATCCGCGCACCGCAGGAAGAGCTGGCCGTCGGCGGTGGCGACGAAGGCCTGCCGTGTGCCCAGTGGAATCGTGTCTCCCAGCGCCAATCGCTCGGTCGCGGCACCATCCTTTTCTCCCCCCTGCAACACGGCGCCGACGAGCCGACCGCGGCCGTCCGCGTCACCGTCGGCGTCGCGCGGGGCACCGGCCGGTGCCGTCCGCCACGTGCCGTCGGTCACCACCTCGTACACGACGCCCCTCTCGACACGCAGTCCGCTCGCCTGCCAGCCCGCCGCCGCCTTGACGGTCGCCTTCATGCTCCCGCCCGCGGCCGGCAATGACCGAAACTTCACCTTCCAGGGCCAGGCCGTCAGGTCCGCGCGGTAGCCGTTGCCGACGTTCCTGAGAAACTGTTCGTATTCGAAGGAGATCTCGCGCGCCGTCGAGCCGTAGACCGATTCGAACGACACGTCGGGCCGTCCCTCCATCAGCGCGATCGCCAGCGGTTTGAAACGGTCGGCGTAGTTGGGGTTGTAGGCCAACAGGTGGCAGAGGGCCCACCGCCAGGCGTAATCCTGCCAGCTGCCGGCAGTCTCCCGCCCGGGGGTGGCAATCTCCATGAGCGACCGCTTGGGCTGGACCCGCTGGAGATAGGCCATCACGACCGGTTCGATATCCACGGCCTGCTCACCTTCCCTCCAATAGTTGCCCAGTTCCGCCACGCCCTCGGCCAGCCAGGTGGGGCCCGTCGATCCGAACGTCATGTGGCAGAAGCCATGCGTGCACTCGTGCTGGATCACGCCGTGGTCGACGCAGGAATAGAGCGTGGCTTTCCGCTGGCTGCCCAGGGAGACGTTGAAGCAGACGCCCGCCCCTTCCCGGATCTTGGCGACGCCGGCGGGCTCGGGAAGAGTGCCCGCCGGAAAGACATTCAGATCGCGGACGATGAATCCCTCGACCAGGCCGGCGGGCCGGCGGCCGAAGTAGCGTTCGAGCAGGCCGGTCATCCGCTCGAGTTTGTCGAGGATGATCTTGGCCTCGCGGTCGGAGACATCCGTCAGGAACGCAAAGTGCGGCGAGCGGATCAGCCTGGGCTCCGCCTTCGGCTCATCCGACAGGCCGCGATATTTGTTGGCCAGCCGGTCGTCGCCCCGTTCCTTCACGGCCGCGCCCGCCGCGGTCTCGACGACGATCCGTTTCGCCAGCACGTCGCCGGTGTCGAGCCTCACCGCATCGAGCCTGACCACCTTCGCCCCCGCTTCGATCCGCCGCAGGTCGCCGCTCGCCAGCCCGGGTTTCACGTCCGGGGCGAGTTTGAAGGAGAGCACCGTCTTCCGGTGGAACGCCTGCGTCTCGGGCAGTTGCACCGTCAACCTGCCCTTCGCCGCCTGCTTGACGGCGGCTGTGACCTCACAGGCGACGAACTCCGACGGCGTCCGTGGCTCCTCGGCACAGGCCACGCCAAGCGTCGCACCTTCGGCGTCGATGAGCGTGAGGGCATCGACCTCGCCATCCGACCGGCCACCGGCGTTCAAGCGGCCACGGAAGCGGACCACCTGTCCGGGCTTCAGCTTCGCCACGTCGAACGCCCCGGTGACCAGCACCTCCGCCGGGAACGCGAGCAGGCCGCCCCCCGATAGCATCACGCCCCGCTCGTTCCCGCCCTGAACACGGACCTCGAGGCGGACGCCGGTTTCGTCCCGCACCGTCAGGCGGCCCGCCGCCACCGCCTCCACGGTCCCGCTCGTGGTCAACCGCTCTCGGATCGACACCTGCCCGCGGGCCGTGGACACGCCCCACGCCTGAAGCAGCATGGCTCCGACAAGAATCGGCCACGAATGATTCGTCAGCATGGTGGCTCGTCCAGTACCATCGTCCGTGAAACGCCCCCGTCATCATATCCGTCCGCACCATGAACCACTGGCTCATCAAGAGCGAACCCGACGTCTTTTCCATCCGGGATCTCGCCCAGGCGAAACGGCGGACGACCCACTGGGAGGGCGTCCGCAACTACCAGGCCCGAAACTTCCTGCGGTCGATGCAGGTGGGCGACCGGGCGCTCTTCTACCACTCCAACGCCACCCCGTCGGCCGTGGCCGGCGTCGTCGAGATCGTCCGCACCGCGTACCCCGATCCGACGGCCTGGGATCCCCAGAGCGACTACCACGACCCCAAGGCATCGCCCGAGAATCCGATCTGGTCGATGGTCGACGTGAAGCTCGTGGCGATCTTTCCGCGGGAGATTCCGCTCGATGAACTGCGGGCCGTCAAGGCGCTGGCAGGCATGGAACTGCTGCGGCGCGGCAGCCGGCTCTCCGTGACGCCCGTCACGGCGACGGAGTTTCGCACCATCCAAAAACTCGGCGAGAAAATCGCCGGAAGACCTGGCGAAAAATCGGGCCATCGGCCGGCCTGACCCGACGGCATACTATTGCCACATGCCCTGCCGCCTCGATGCCGCCGCGCCTCTCGCCCAGCCGCCCCGTGACGCTGCGCCGTTGCCCGAGCCGCTCGAATGGATCGCGGACGACCTCGCGGACCTCCGTGGCCTGGGGCTCGAACGTCCCCACCGCGTGCGGTCGGGCAGGCAGGGGCGGGAGGTCATCCTCGACGGGCAAACGCTCCTCAACTTCGGCTCGAACGATTACCTCGGCTACGCCGGCGATGTCCGCCTCACGAAGGCCGCGTCGAAGGCGGCCTGCGCCGAGGGGTTCGGGGCCGGGGCCAGCCCGCTGGTGAGCGGCCACTCCCAGGCCCACGACCTCCTGGAACGGGCGGTCGCGGACCTGCTCGCGGTGGAAGCGGCGCTCACGTTCCCCAGCGGTTTCGCCGCCAACACCGCCACCATCGCGGCGCTGGCCGGTCCCGACGATGTGATCGTCAGCGACGCCCGCAACCACGCGAGCATCATCGACGGCTGCCGACTCTCCCGCGGACGAGTCGGCATCTATCCGCACCGCGACATGGCCGCGCTCGACCTCCTGCTGGCCGAGGCTGCGCCCGCCCGCCGCCGGCTGATCGTCACCGACACGGTCTTTTCGATGGACGGCACGGTCGCGCCGCTCGCCGACCTCTGTGCGCTGGCCCGGAAGCACGGGGCCATCCTCATGGTGGACGAGGCGCATGCCACGGGCGTGTTCGGACTCCGCGGCAGCGGACTGGTCGAGGAATCGGGCTGCGCCGACGGCGTGCACATCCGGGTCGGCACTCTCTCGAAGGCCCTGGCGGCGGCAGGAGGGTTTGTCGCCGGCCATGCCGCGATGATCCACTGGCTCAGGCACAAGGCCCGGGCCTGGATTTTCTCGACGGCCCATCCGCCCGCGGTGGCCGCCGCGGCGACCCGCGCCATCGCGCTGCTGGACGAGGAGCCGCACCGCCGCCGGGAATTGCTGATGCGGGCGGCCGGCTTCCGGCAGGCGCTGCTCCAAGCAGGCGTCGACACCGCCGGCGACACGACCCAGATCGTGCCGATCGTGGTCGGCGCAGCGGCAGATGCAGTCGCGGTTTCCACGCGGCTGGCCGAGGCCGGCCTGTTCGTGCCTGCGATCCGGCCGCCGAGCGTGCCCGAGGGGAGGAGCCTCGTGCGGGTGAGTCTTTCCTGGCACCATACGGCCGACGACCTCGCCCGGCTCGCCGGCACCATCGCCTCCGTGCTCCACGACCCCGCCGGTTCCTGAACGCTCCCATGCGACCACAACCAGACACGTGGTGCGTCATCGGCGCCGGGCCGTCGGGCCTTACGGCGCTGAAAAACCTGCTGGCCGCCGGTGTTCCCGCCGAGTGTCTCGAACGCGAAGACGACGTCGGCGGCAACTGGTATTACGGCTCGGCCGCGTCGAGCGTCTTTGCATCGACCCGGCTCATCAGCTCGAAGTCGCTCACTGCCTACACTGATTTCCCGATGCCGCCGGAGTGGCCGGCCTACCCCCACCACACGCAGTGTCTCGACTACCTCCGCCGCTACGCGCGACACTTCGAGCTCGTGCCGCACATCCGCACCCACGCGGCCGTCGAGCGGATGGAGCCGCACCCCGGCGGCGGCTGGACGGTGAGCGCGACGGGCCGGCCCACCAGACACTACGCCGGCGTCGTGATCGCCACGGGGCACAATCGCGACCCCCGCTTTCCGGAGATCCCCGGCAGCTTCTCCGGCACGCTGTTGCATGCCTGCCAGTACAAGTCGCCCACACAGCCGGTGGCGATCGCCGGCAAGCGGGTGCTGGTGATCGGCGGCGGCAACTCGGCCTGCGACATCGCGGTCGACTCCGCAGCGCACGCGGCCAGCACGGTGCTCTCGCTCCGCCGCGGGTATTACCTCGTGCCGCGGTTCATCCTCGGCCGGCCGGCCGACCTGCGCGGTGAACGCCTCTTGAAGCTGGGGCTGCCGGTATGGCTGCGAAGACTCGTGAGCCTGCGGGCGATCGACCGCGCGATCGGCCTGCCCTGGCGACATGGCCTGCCCCGGCCCGACCACCGGCTCTGGGAGACCCATCCGATCATCAACGCCGACCTCTGCCGCCGGATCGACGCCGGGCGGGTCCGGCCGGCGGGCGACGTCGCCCGCTTCGAGGGAGACACGGTCGTCTTCACCGACGGCAGCCGCGAGGTGTTCGACGTCGTGATCTGTGCGACCGGCTACCGTGTCTCGCTGCCGTTCATCGACCCGGCCCACCTGGGCGCCGATGCCGAGGGCGTGCCGCGGCTGTTCCTGAACTTGCTCCATCCCACCCGCGACGACATCGCCGTGGTGGGGCTGATCCAGCCCGACAGCGGCCAATGGGGGCTCACCGATCTGCAGGCACGCCTCGTGGCACGGATGGCGGTGGCGGCTTGCGCTGCGCCGCGGGCGACCGCCTGGCTCTATCGGGCGCGGCACAGTCCGCTGCCGTCCACGGCGATTCGCTATGTCGACTCCCCCCGGCACCGGCTCGAAGTGGAGCATTTTTCGTATGCTCGCAGGCTCGAGCGGCTGATCGCGGGCATGGACCGCAGGCTCCGCGCTGCCGCCGCGACGGCCGACACGGCGCACACCTCGCAGACCTTGTTTCGGCACTTGCCTCCCCTGGAACGATCATCATGAGCACCGCTTCAGCCGCCAGCCCGCATGACGATCGCGGGCGGATCGCCGACCTCGAACAGCTGCTCGAGGTCGCCCGCCGCCTGGGCGCCACCGTCGACCTCGATCTGCTGCTGGAAGGGATCGCCGCAGCCGCCACCTCGGTGCTCGACTGCGAACGGGCGACGGTGTTTTTGTACGACCGCGCGGCCGAAGAACTCTTCAGCCGGCTGGCGACGGGGATCGCCGATTCGCCGATCTCCGAGATCCGCTTTCCGGTCACGCGCGGGATCGCCGGAGAGGTGGCCCGCAGCGGCTCTGTCGTGAATCTCCCCGACGCCTACGCCGATCCGCGTTTCAATCCCGAGTTCGACCGCCGCAGCGGCTTCCGCACCCGCAACCTGCTCACCGTCCCGCTGTCGGACCACGACGGCACGATCGTGGGCGTGCTGCAGGTGCTCAACAAGCGGATCGGCTCCTTCGGCGACCGCGACGAACAGATGGCGATGTTTCTCGGCAGCCAGGCCGGCGTGGCGGTCCAGCGGCAGATGCTGCTTGGGCACTTTGCCGAAAAGCAGCGCATCCAACGTGATCTCAACATCGCCCGCGACATTCAGCAGGGCCTCCTGCCAAAGCAACGGCCGACGGTGGCCGGCTTCGACATCGCCGGCTGGAATCGCCCGGCCGACGAGACCGGCGGCGACTTCTACGATTTCCTGCCGCTCGCCGACGGCGGGCTGGCGATCACCATCGCCGACGTCACCGGCCACGGCATCGGCCCGGCGCTGGTCGTCGCCGAGGTGCGGGCTCTCTTTCGCGCCCTGGTGATGCGGTCGGCCGACCTCGGGCAGACCGTCGACAGCGTCCACCAGTTGCTCTGTCAGGATCTGCCCGAGGGCAAGTTCGTCACGGCCTTATTCGGCATTCTTTCTCCCGCGGAGCATGCCCTCCGGTATGTCAGCACCGGCCAGGGACCGCTGCTCGTTTACTCGGCGGCGACGGGCACGGTCGCCGAACTGGAGACACAGGGCCTGCCGTTGGGGATCCTGCCGGAGGCCCCCTATGATCCGCCGGCCACGGTGCCCTTCGCCCCGGGTGATCTGCTCGTACTGTTGACCGACGGCTTCTTCGAGTGGTCCCGAGCCGACGGCGAGCAGTTCGGCATGGAGCGGGTTCGGGATCTCATCTGCAGGCATCATCAACGGCCCGCGGAGGAGCTCATCGGCGTGCTCACCCGCGCGGTGGTCGAGTTTTCCGCCGGCACCCCGCAGGGGGACGATCTCACGGCGGTCATCGTCAAGCGTCTCGGCACGCCGGCGGCCTGAACGACGCCCGGCGCCGCGTCACCTATTTGGCCGGCTGTGGAAATTCGAGCGGCGGCTGGCTCGCCGGCGGGGCAGCTTCCGGCGGCTGGGGGTTGCCGAAGAGCGTCTCGAGCCCCCGGCTCAGGCTCGGGCCGATCACCGCCTCGGCGGTGTTTTCCACGATCCGTCCCAGGATGACGTCGATCGATCGCGCGTCGAACTGCGGCCGGTGCACGGTGCCCTTGAGGGGAATCGCCAGCGGCGTCCGCAACAGCTGTCCCACCACCGGCGTGGCGCCGGCGATGTCGCCACGGAAGGCCACCTCCACCACCATCGCGAGCGTCCCATCGGCGCCCACGCTGCCACCGGAGCGGATCACGAGCTGACCGGCGTCCATCACGAGCCCCTCGTGCCAAAGCCGGCGATCGGCCAGCCGCACGCTGACCGGCTCGGGCCGCACCCGCAACAGCACCGCCTTGTCGCCGAACGCGAACCGCGGATCGATCGCCGACTGCAGCTTCACGATCAGGTTCATCAGCGGCCGCACCTGCTCGCCCGGCGTGGACTCGAGATTCTCGAAGATCACTTGTCCCGATGCCTCGCCGCCGAAGAGATCCGACAGCGGCAGCCGCGCGCCGGCCAGATCGACGCTCACAAGCCCCTGCGTCTGGGTCGACTGGCCGATCAGGGGCACGAGCCATTTCACCCAGCGATCGCAGAGCTGCCGCGTGAGCACGACGCGGTCGAGACAGCGGCCGGGCGGCACGATCAATTCGCCCGGTGCCGGCAGGAGCCGCAGCCACGGCGCGCCGCGCAGCCGGCCGCCTGAGGCGGCGAGGTCGAAGGGCCCAAGCGCCAGTTGTCCCTCGAAGAACCGCACCGGCATCTCGCCCGGCGCGAACTGGAAGCCGGCGATGTCGGCGGCGGTCCATGCGGCCGAGGTATCGATCGAGACCGCCCGCAGCCGATCCGAGAGATCGGTGCCGGAACGGGCCGGCGCGGTCAGCGGCAGCGCGACGCGGGCCAGCTTTTCCGGATGTGTGCCGCGGGCGGACGAGAGCCAGTCCTCGGGGAGCGGCAGGGACCGACCGGCATCGTCGACGGTCGTGCCGCCGGTGGCCACGAGCTGCCCAAGCGGCCCCCGCAGCGTAAACGGCCGGGCGCCAGCGCCGGCCAGCCGCAGCCGCCCGCCGGTCCAGGGCGACAGGAGTCGCGACACCTGCTCCCAGTCGTAGGCCACGTTGCCACCCAGTTCCACCACCCGCCGCGACGACAGTTCGCCGATGCCGCCCGCGGCCGCGACGGCCACGGTGGACGACTCGAGCTTGAGTTGGTTGACCGTCAGCCGTTCGGCGCGCTGCCCCGGCGGGCAGGTGACCTCCATCACGAGCGTGGCCCGTGGTTCACTCCAGAGCTGGACCGCCGGGGCGGGTTCCCGCGGTTTGGGCACGCCCGCCGCGACGGCCTCCGTCGGCGGGCCGGAGAGCGTGAGCTGGCTGCCGGTGGCCTCCACCAGCACGTTCACGCCGATCGGCGTGTCGAGGATTTCGGCGGTGCCCCAGCCGCGGCCGCTCACGGGCCAGCGTTCGGCGACCGGTGTCGGCACGAGCCAGCGTTCCAGCCGCGACAGGTCCGCCTGCCACTGCAGCTTGCCGCGAAGCCGGTCGATGATCGTGTCCGCGCCGCCCCCGGCCGGCTGCCGCTCGGGCTCGACGACGAGACCGCCGGTCCGCAGCGAGAGGGTCGCCGTGAGGAGTTCGGCCGACGAGATCTCGATCTGCCCGCTGGCAGGATTCCATCGGCCCGCGGCGCTCGCCACGGCGCGTGGTTCGGTGATCTGCCGACCGGCGTATTGCACCGTCAGCTTTTCCACCTCGCCACCGGCCCGCGTGATCTGCCAGCTGTCACCCTGCGCCGCCAGGGCTGCCGACACCTTCGCCGCACCTCCCAGTTCCACGCCGTCGAGCACGGTCGACGGCAGCATGCCTTCCCAGCGCGGCTGCCAGCGGGACAGGTCTCCCGTCAGCGAGCAGTCGGCCGCGATCGCCTGCGAACCGGGTGCCGCCCGCAGCCACGGCCCATCCCGTCCCGCTGCGCCCGAGAAGAGCGGCCAGAGGTTCACAATCGCTCCCCCGGCGAGCGTGACCTCGAAGGAGTCGTCGGCCGCGGTCACCACCGCATGCCCCTGATCGATGAGCAAGGCGCCTCCGGCCATGCCGCCCGAACCCTCCGCCTGGATGGAACATTCGGCATCCCGCCACGGGGGACGGCCCGGCACGGCGAGTTCGAAATTCGACAGGCTGGCCGACATCTGCGCGGTCGCGGCCGCCGTGGCGGGCACCCGCTGGAGGTCGAGCCGGCCACGGGCGGTGCCCGCCAGCTTCACCCCTTCGAACGCGAGCACTTCGCCGGCCTCGGCGACGAGCCGGTCGAGATCGGCGGTCCACTGCACGGTCGACGACTCGGCGGTGCCGAAGGCCGACAGTTCCACCGCCGGCGACGAGATCCGCGCCTCCTCGATGCGGAGGCGGTCGCCACGGGCCGCACCACGGCGGCCCCGCAGCCAAGCCGTGAAGGGCTCGTTCCAGCGGAGCATCCGTTCCTCGTGCTGCCGATCCGCTCCGCCGGCGACGACACTCTGCACGGCGGCGAGGTCCCGCGAACCGGCCCGCACTTCGAGCACGCGTTCATTGCCGTCGGCACGCGAGACGGCCGACAGTTGCAGCTGGCCGCCCGTCACCCGCACATCGGGCCGCACGGCGAGTCCACCGGGCATGGCCCGGGCGGCGGCGGCGAGATCGACGTCGGCGGCGAGGGCAAAATTTTCTCCGACGAGCGCCTCGGCCCAGTCCCAGGTGCCCCCGGCAGGCAGACGAATCCGACCCGACGCCTCGGCCTTGAAGAGTGCCGACGCCACCTTCAGGGATCGTACCGTGATGCGGTCGCCGTCGATCGACAAATCGATCGGCATCTCGCCGCGATCGAGCGTGATGAGTTCCGCCACGCTGTCGGCCCGACAGATCGCCAGCTGTGATCCGGACACGACACCGGCCACGCGGACACCGGACGCCGCCGGCCGCCTGGCAGCCGGCCGCGGTGCAGCATCGTCGTCGCCATCGACGTGGCCGCGCGGCGCCGGCAGCGTGATGTCGAGCCGCACGTCGGCCAGTCCGTCGAGCACGTGCGCCGCGTCGAACCGGGTGGCCAGCACGCTCGAGATGCCCAGCGGCAGTCGCGTGGCGGCCACCGCCAGCGTCCGCGGCTGCGCGGCCGACTGGCTCTCGGGCGACGACACCGACCAGCCGCCGTCGCGCGCGAGGATCGCCGTGGCTCCGGCGGCGACCGTCGTGCGGTCGAGCCTGACCGCGGAAGGAGCGCGGCCGGTGCCGGCGGATGGATCGCCCAGCGCAGGACCATCTGTCGGCAACCGGGCACCGGGTCCGGCGGCAGCCGGTCCGGCCGAATCCAGCACCCGGTCGGAGGCGATGCGGTTGGCGGCGGCATCGAGATCGCGGAGCGGCGTGCCGGTATGCCGCGTGCGGCCCGAGATCGTCCAACCGGCGAGGGTCGCATCGGGCCGCACGGTTCCTGCCGCCAACAGATCGGTGATCCGCCAGGCATCGTTGCGGTCGAGATCGACCACTTCGACGGCGGCATCGACCACTTCCAGTTCGAACGACACGGGCACGGCCGTCGTCTGCACGACCGTCGCCAGCCACGGGGCGAGCACGTCCTCGATCGTGCTGCCACCGCGGCGGACCTCCACGATCGCCTCGCCACCGATCAGTCGTACCGCACCCAGGTCGGCAGGATTGACAAGCAGGCTCGCCAGGCCGCGATCGATCACGACACGGGGCACGGCCACCAGCGGCCGGCCCTCGCGGTCGCGCAGCACGACGTCGCGGTATTCGATGCTGCCCAGCCACTGCCAGGTGGCGGCGCGGCTCGTCACGCGGCCGTCGATGCCTGAGAAGATCGCCTCGAGCGGTCGGTCGCGGAGATCGGTGAGCACGACCACCGCCGGCGCGAGCCAGACGAGCGCCCCGAGCACGACGAGCGCCGCCAGCGAGAAGACGGCTCGGCGCCGCCGCGGCCTCGGCTGCCACGCCTCCTGCGGCTCCCAATCGTCGTCGGATCGTGAACGTCGCCTCGCCATAAGGCCCGGAGTATAGAAGCCTCCGTTCCCCCCGCGAAGGCGAATATCACCGCGATTGCAGCCGCTCGAGGTCGTCAGGCGTGTCGATGTCGACGAACGATTCGAGCGTCGGATCGACGGCCGCCGCCTCCGCCTCCGTCACCGCGTGGATGTGCCGTGGATCATCCTGGGCGATCTTGTCGACGAGTCCGCGGAGATCGCGGCGGCCGGTGGCCAGCCAGGCTTCGATCTGCGCGAGCAACTCGACGTGCATCACCGACGCGAGCACCTGCCGGTGGCCATGCACGACGGGAAGAGTCCAGAGCGCGTGGGACGCACGCGCGACGGCGACGAGCAGCCGGACGACCTCCGGCCGCAAGAGCGGCAGGTCGCACGAGGCGACGACGGCGAGGCGGGGCGGTGGCGTGTCGCCGTGATCGGCAGCAAGTGCCGCCCGCCATCCGTCGCGGATGCCGGCGAGCGGGCCCGAGCCGGGCGCGAGATCGCGCACGACAGTCATGCCGTCGAGCGCCGGCAGCGTCTGGCCGGGCGCGGCCACGACGACCGTGCGGCCCACCTCGGCCGCCACCGCAGCGACGACGTGCTCCAGGAACGTGCGGCCCTGAAACAGGAGACCCGACTTGCCACCGGTCGGCATCTGGGCGAGCCCGGTCAGTCGCGTCGAGCCGCCTCCGGCCAGCACGATGCCCACGGTATCGAGCGGTGGTCGTGTGGTCGTGCTCATGGCGATTGCAGCATCATGGTAGCCGGTTCCCTGCGGGTTGTGGACACCGGCGCGAACGGATGGCAAGCCACGTGCCGCACAGGATGGAAAAACAGCTTCTTGGCACCTCACGCCTCTGCCGCCCGTCATCTCTTCCAGCGGCGGCACGCGATCTGCCGCGATTCGTGAATGCGGTGATGCCATGAGCGAACTCATCAACGAAGAACTGGAAAAGCTGTTCGAGCAGGCCGCGGCCCTGGTCGAGCCCGTGCCACCGCGCCTTGGCGGCTCTGCACCGGCGGCGGCGGAGCCTGTCCAGCTCATGGAACTGCCGTCTCGTGCCTCCGCCCTGCCGCAGCCGGGAGCGCCCTTCCCGGAGTCTCCGGTCAAGCCCACGATGCGGGCCGCGGTGCCGATTCTCACGGTGCTCGACGACGGCTCGCTCGAGAAAGGACAGGAGATCCGCATCCGCCAGCAGGTCTTCTCGATCGGACGCTGCTCAGGCGACCTCGTGCTCCCAAACGACCCGGCCCTCTCGGGCGAGCACGCAGAACTGCGGCTCACCGAGCACCGCGGACTGCCCCGGTGGGTTCTCGAGGACACCGGCAGCACGAACCACACCTTCGTGCGGGTGAATGCCGTCCGGCTCTATCCCGACACGGTCATCATTCTGGGCACCCAGCGCTACCGGCTGCAGCAGTCGACCGTGCAGCAGCCCCATGCCGCAGGCCCGCGGTCCGAAGCGACGTGCCTCTTGGCCTTGGATCCACCGCCCGCCAACCGGTGCGATGCATTGGTGGAAGTCTGCGGCAGCGGGCCGGGCCGCGTCTTCCCGCTCGTCTCTCCGCGGCTCGCCATCGGCCGCGACGCCCACCGCTGCCAGCTCCGATTCGACGATCCCGGTCTGGCTGGAGTCCACGCGGAACTTCTCCGGGAGGCCGACGGCAGCTGGCGGATCGTCGCCCACCCGAGCCTCAACGGCGTCTGGGTCAGCACCCGTTCCACCCGGCTGACGTCGTGCTGCTATTTCCAGTGCGGCGAGCAGCGGTTCCGGTTCCTCGTGCCCTGAGCGGCCGCTGCCGCTCAGCGGGCCTGCACCCACGACTCGAGAGCGGCCAGCGAGCCGCCGTACCCTGTCGTGCGATTCACCTCTTCGCCCAGGCGGTAGAGCCGCAGGTCGGGAATGCCCTGCACGCCATGCAGGTCGGACAAGGCCCGCTGCTTGTCGCAGTCGACGACGCAGACGAGGACGTCGCGGCGGAACGCCTCCGCCCCGGCGAGATCCCGCTTCAGCCGGCGGCAGGGGCCGCACCAGTCGGCCGTAAAGAGGACGAGCAGGTCCTTTCCTTCTCTCCTGGAATGGGCGACCGCGTCTGGCAGGTCTTCGAGATACCAGCCGGTCTGCAGAGCCACCTCGTTGCGGACTGCGGTCGACCGGTTCGGCCGCCACCCCGTGACCAAGGTCCCGGGCACCAGACCGGAGAACATGCCGGCAACCAGCCAGGGGAACAACGCCGCCGTGACGACGACCGACCACTGCAGCTTCGTGACTCGGGGCAACCAGTCGGTGGTTCTGCTCGGCGGCGGCTCTCGGTCCGGCGGCTGCGGTTCGGGCGGGGTGGCGTCGTCCGCAGGGAACAGCCGGCTCACTTTCCCTGCCGCTATCCATGGCCCTTCCCTGGTTTTGGCGATCGACCAGCTCGGGGTGATCTGGCCGCTGGCGACGAGGTGACTCATGCGGACCGGGGAATACGGTCCATAGACACGGTGCTGGTCGCGAATGAAGAACTCGGACACGGCGATACTCTCGAGAAGTCAACGAAGCGCGTCGTGGCGCTCGTGTGATGCCGACATCGGGCCGCTCTTTTCTCTGACGAAAACGCCCGCCCCGAGGGGCCACGACTGCCCATGATCGGACGAAAGTCGGGCTGCATCCGATGCCGCATGCCCTCTGCCACCGGCCGCTGGGTGTTGGTTGTGCTGCTGCGGCCGCAACGGTTCACAAGAAGCCCCGGGCGGCAGCTGCGTGACTCCGGCCCGTCCATGGCCCCCACTTCAGGCCGCTCCCGTCACCACCTGCGAGGCCAGATGAGGCGCACGACAACACGCCAGAGCGGCCGACACATCTTCTCTCCACCATCACACGGAGCCCACGCCATGTCTGCCTGGTACAGCACGACGGTGCACCACGTGCACGGTCCCCATTCCGCAAGCGAACTGAAGCGCCTCGCGGCCCGCCGGCTGATCACACCCGATGCCCTCATCGGGCAGACGGCCACCGGCCCGTGGATCGCGGCCTCGAGAGTCCGCGGCCTCTTTCCGCTTCCGGCCGCCGGCCAGCCGCCGGTGATCGCCCAAGCGCCGGGCATGATTCCAGCGACACTGCCGGCGCGCGTGACAGCCTGGCTCTGGGACGGGGCGGTGCCGCACTGGAAACGGACACTGGCAGCCGCCGCCCTGGCCGGATCAGGCTCGACAGCCCTGCTGGTAGCGGGCATGGGCTGCCTGAAGCTGATCCGCCCGACCGACCCGGGACCCGTGGCACTGCGGGTGTTCCTTGTGGCGCTCGTTCTGGGGATGACGTTCTCCGCGGCCCAGAACCTCTTCATCGGCATCCGGGGCCTCGTCCGTCGGCGGCCGATCGTGTTTTCTAGCCGCGCCGTGATGTGGCCTGTCATGGCCATCTTGGCGCTCACCGGGATTGGAGCGGTCGTGCTGGTCGGCTATGCGGTGCTCTGCATGCCCAGGGGCAGTTACCCCGTCACGGGCCTAGCGGCGTTCCTCGCCCAGGCCGCCATCTGCCTGAGCCTGATGTACATCCTCTGGCGGGAGGCGACCGGGTATCTCGCGTATGGAATCGATGACGAGGGTTTCCGCAACGCCCTCGTGCTCGCCTTGCACCGCCGCGGGCACGCCTTTCGCGAGACAATCACGAAGATCGAACTGCTCGAACCGAACGTCGAGATCAGGTCCGTGGTGCAGCCAAAGATTGGCACGGCTCTGCTGCGAACGCCCCACCGCTGCGACGCTCATCTCGTCGCGGCGCTGGCGGCCGACATGAACGAGCACTATCGCCTCGAGTCCGAGACGTTCAACCGGGGGATCTTCGTGCTGGCGACGATCCAGGGCGTTGCCGGCATCCTGATCGTGCTCCCGATTCTGATGATGCTGCTCTCCTGACGGCCTGGGCTGGCTCCTGCCACGTGCCCCGCCCGCCGCGGTCAGGGAGGCAGCCGCAGCTGCTGACGCCGCACCTCCATGGCCCGCCAGTATTCCTCATACCGGGCCCGCTGCTCGGGCGACGTGCTGTCGAGGACATTTTTGAGATGCCGATTGCGGTCGTCCTCGCTGCCTCCCGCGCCACCCGCGGCCGCCCCGCCGCCGATGCAGCCTGGAAATCCCTCCCCGGCCGCTGCCGCCGCGGCGTTCGATCGGGATGCTTTCCACGCCTGCCGCATGAACTCGTCCTGTTGAATCTGTCGATTGAGTTCCTCCCGCCGCTTGGCCGCCGGTGCGGAGAAGTAGGCCTTCAACCGTGCCTTCAGGAGTTCGCTGGCCAGTTTGTCGCGGCGGGCCCGAGCCTCCGCCCGTTCCGCCTCGGGAAGAGCGTCGATCGTTTTCTGCATCTGGATGAGCATGGTCAAGGCGGCCTGCGCCCGAGCCACCGTCGTCGGGCCGCCGCCGTCGAGAAACGACTGCCGTGCCTG